>NZ_JAWOUN010000002.1:0-557847 GCF_033339395.1 Vibrio sp. 397
GAGTAGTTTTACAGGCAAAGCCGAAACGGATGATAACCACCTACTGAAGTAGGTGGTTTAGGGCTGAAAATAAAAAAGCTCCCTAGGGAGCTTTTAATGATTCTAATCAAGTGCCCAATATCTGTAGCGGCAAACTTAACAAACTATCTCCGAGAGTGGCAAAATACCAGATGATAGAAACAAAACCTCCGACAGAGACCAAGTACCAAGCCAGTGAGAATAGCTGCCCATAACGGGTTAATGGCAATAAATGGCTTTGATGTCGAGCTCTCCATTCCATCACCACTTCCAACATTCCCATTAACAATAAAAACCCTAGCAACGTCAGACCGAAATAGTAACTGATAAAAATGCCTAATAAAGCGGTCGCAATACTGCCAACTAACCCGACCCAAGTATTCATTGAGAAGGTAATACTTTTGAGCACATGGCCACCATCTAATGGTAAAATAGGCAGCAGATTAAATAGGTTTAGCAAGGCGTTAAACACAGCAAGCCCAGCGAAGATCACCTCACCAGTCATCCAATAAAGCAAAGTAAAAACAATACTAAGTACTAAACCGAAAAATGGTCCCATGATTGAGATAACCACATCCTGCCAGCGCGTGTTTATCTTTTCGTCACTTAGCGCCAAACCACCTAGGAATGGAATCAAATAGATTCCTTTGGTCTTCATTCCAAAATACTTCATCGCTCTAATGTGACCATATTCATGGAAAACCAAACAAGCGATCAACGCTAGCGCGAACTCGATGGAAAATAGCCAAGAATATGCAGCGAGACTTGCAGACGCTAACGCCACTTTAATAACTTTCGCACTTTTAAGTGCTTTCATCCCAAGAGATACGAGGCCTATTACACTTAAACGCTTTTCGGATGGTGGCGTAACTTCTGGCACTTGGCGCTCGATGTCTTTTTCATTTCGACAACCTTCATTGATGAGCTCACCGTTAATTGTGACCTTGTAACTCAATTCAAACGGTTGCCATGTTAAAGAACACTCCAAATGACAGTTCAGGATTTCCTCACCCGCAGAGAGCTTAAACTGGTGTAGACAAGTCTCTGCGGTATTGTCACTGGCATCGATTTGAGACACCAACGTATTATCCCAATATAACTGCTGCCACCCAGCCATCGATCCTTCGAGCCTTAGCGAACGACCTAAAAATTCAACATTCAGTAATTCCAATGCGGTTCCTATTGCGTCTATTGAATAACTACATAGCGAGCGCGAATTATGCCTGTGAAGTGAAGAAACCGCAAAGCGAGCTATCTCTTGATTTGATCGTTATTTAACTATAAAGCTCGCAAAACAATTCTGGTCGTACCATTCTCTTCAAAAATATAACGATAATACATGCCCTTACAAGCCATCGTTTGACCTATGCATCATATTTAAAACGCAAAATACGCTCAAACTTTGACAAGTTATTAAACATACAATTAACATTACATTTACATCACCGTTGTATTTCGCGTATTAACAATTGGTGTAAGTACCACACAACAATTACAAGGACTTCGGTCCAGCATTATGACACCCTAGGAGGGTCAAGGATGAACAAGAAGCACTGCTCTCTGCTTACAATTTCAATATTGTTTGCGTGTAATGCCCACTCAGCGGGCTTCCAGGTAGCTGAACATTCGGCATCTGGTCTTGGTCGAGCATTTTCAGGTGAAGGGGCTGTCGCAGATAATGCCAGCGTCCTTGCCCGTAACCCTGCAGCAATGACACTTTTCAAAGAAGCTCAATTTTCGGGCGCGTTATCTATCATCGACCCTGAAGTCGATGTGTACGACACTGTAAACAATGAACACGCGAAAGATGTCGCTCCTTTACAGATCGTGCCAGCAGGTTATTACATCAGCCCTATCAATGATAACTGGGCTTGGGGTATCGGTATGTTCACAACATACGGTGTTGCTACCGACTATCCAAATGATATTTCCGCAGGTGATATGGCGGGTGACACTTCCCTACTTTCAGTAAACATCAACCCTAATGTCGCTTACCGTATCAACGAGTCTTTCAGTGTCGGTGGTGGTATCAACCTCGTATACGCTGAAGCAGAGCTGACTCGTCACAAAGGCGCACTCGCCGGTATTTTAGGTGGTAATAAGTCCGATAACCTTGTCGGCATGGAAGGCGAAACTTTCGCTTGGGGTTGGAATGTCGGCGCTTTATTTGAGCTAAATGAAAACAACCGTTTTGGCTTTGGCTACCGCTCTAAGGTTGATCTAGATTTTGATGACGGTGAGTTTAGTAGTTACGACTCTGGTCGAGCTTCATCACCAAAAGTTGATGGCCGTTTAAAAATCTCTCTCCCTTCAATTATCGAATTATCGGCTTTCCATCAACTGAATGAACAATGGGCTGTACATTACGGCTGGCAACAAACCGACTGGAGCACATTTAAAGAACTAAAAGCGACCAGTAACGAATGTAATGACGGAGTATGTTTCTTTAAACCTGAGAAATATGAAGACAACAATCGCTACTCCATTGGTGCAACTTACATACTTAATACAGACTGGACATTCCGTGCAGGCTTTGCGTACGACGAACAAGCAGGTGAAGCGACATTGAGTATCCCTGACAGTGACCGTTTTTGGTACAGCGCGGGCCTAACTTACGCAATGAGTGAGAATTTAACTTTCGATGCAGGCTTTGCACTTGTTAAGAGTAAATCAGGCTCTTTCACTGAGACAAATGCTCTGGGTGAAGAGATTAAGTTTGACTCAGAAGGTACTGCTTACATCAGCGCGGTACAGATGAACTACACCTTCAAATAATGGGATTACGGAGTAAACCAATGAAACACACGTTTAAATTATCAATGCTTTGTTCTGCAATCCTTCTTGCTGGTTGTGGTGATGATACCTCCAGCTCTGGTACTTCCGACAAAGTTCAATTTGAAGATGAAGTCCAAGCATTGCTTGATCGCGAAACATCCATCAGTTTTACGCTTCAAGGAGCGAACGCAGATGTACCGGCACCGTCTTACTTATTAATGGACACAAGCGATGGTACGCTTGGTCTGCCAACTGATGGCGATGATGCTTTAACCAACCCTAGAGCCTCAATGAACACGATGGATGGATGGTCAACGTCTATGCCAATCGTTCTTAACTTCAACGGCGATGGTTTTGCAACGGGCATGCTGTCGTCTGGTGTTAAAGTCATCAAGATTAACCAACGCTTAACCGAGTGGGACGGTAAATCTAACCCAATCGAAGAGGTACTCGTTCAGAATCAGGACTACGTAGTTCAAGCAAAAGGTAGCTCTCTATACATCCAGTTCTTGGCTGCACTTGATGAGTCAAGCGAGTACATTTTTGCGGTTACACAAGATGTTACTGACGTGAATGGTGAGCCAATTGGTACATCAGCAAGTTATGCGACTGGTAAATCGAAAGAAATCGTTTATGAAACTGGCGACCTTGCTTCTGTTCAAGCAGTCACTCAGGCGGTTGAAGGCATTTTTGGTCTAGCTCAAGTTAATCCTAACGACATCGTTTACTCCTCATGGTTCAGTACCCAGTCTGTAGGTGATACGTTAGCGGCAGTCAAAGGAGTAACCGCTACTGGTTTTTCTACTGGCGCAAACACACTAAATACCGTTTACAAAAATGACTCAAACGAAGGTTCAGTAGACTTATCAACGGCCTACACAATAACGCTCGGTGAAACCCAAGACTTTAGCACTGCGCTAGACTCTGACGATGACTTTAGTAAATACATTAGCGATCTAGACGCAGCTAAAACGGCAATTAAAGGCCTTTACATGCAATCAGGTGCCGATGTAAGCGTGACACAAGGTGTGGTAAGACTGCCTCATTACTTGGAAAAAGGCGCAAGCTGGAACATGCAACCAATGGTATCTGCGATGCCAAGCCTAGCGAAGCTAAGCGCAGCATTAGCGGATCCGAACGAGCAAGCAAACATGGTTCAGCAGCTATCAACAGGCGTTTTTGCAAATGATCCTGTTGATGTGACAAAGCTTGCTACAGATCCTACAGAGCAGCTAAAACTTGTTGGAGCTAAGCTTACTCTTACCGATGGTACCCAGCTTGATAGTGAGCGTATTATTACTCGCTACTCGCCTGTTCCCGTAGTGAAATCGGTTGAAGATGTCGAAGTACTGGTCTTCACACCTAAATCTGGCGTCGCGACAGACGTTGTGATTTATCAACACGGCATCACCTCAGCGAAAGAGAATGCGTACGCGTTCGCGTTCAATATGGTAAAAGCTGGTGTGGCAGTTATCGCTATTGACTTACCTATTCATGGTACGCGCAGCTTAGATGAACAACGTTCCGCAAATGCGAATGTACTGGCTTATCTAAATCTTTCCAACTTAGCCGTTGCGCGTGACAACCTACGTCAAAGTGTTCTGGATGTGTTAGGTTTGCGCGCTAGCTTGGTAGTATCTGCTCAAGGCGGTCTTTTAGCTGGAGGTCCTCTGCAAGGCTTCAACCCAATGACGGGTTCAAAAGTCAAAATGCTAGGTCATTCACTTGGCGGTATTGTAGCTACATCTGCCGTCGCAGCAGCAAACAATACATTGGGCAGCCCTTCTGCGGATGCGCTGTACACCTTTAGTTCTGCATCAGTACAGAACTCTGGTGGACAAATTGGTAATTTGTTACTGGGTTCAGACAATTACGGCCCTCAGATCAAACATAACCTCGCTTATGCAGCATCAAAAGACTATGCGAATTACGCTGATGCATCATGTGCGGATCTAGAAGATAAAACATGTTACGAAGCTTTTGAGGCTGCGGCAACGGAAGCTCAAGTAGCAGCGCTAGAAGCAGGTTTCTCACAATTTATCTATGCAGCACAGACTACACTAGACACTGTCGATCCGTTCACAAACGCTTCAGATTTAGTGGCATCTGGCTCGCTAACGACACCATTCTTTATGACAGAAGTGGATGGCGATAGCACAGTACCAAACAGCGTTCCAAATGCACCATTCGCTGGTACTGAACCGCTTGCTAATAAGCTAGGGTTGAAGACTGTGAACAGTACGGACACTACTGTGAATGCAACTGCGAGCTTTGTACAGTTTAATGCTACTGCATCACACAGTACTTTTGCTTCGCCAAATGGCACTCTGTCTGATATTGATCATCATGTAGAGATGCAGATGGAAAACACTGACTTCTT
The DNA here is from genome assembly GCF_033339395.1 of Vibrio sp. 397. Lineage (NCBI taxonomy): Bacteria > Pseudomonadati > Pseudomonadota > Gammaproteobacteria > Vibrionales > Vibrionaceae > Vibrio > Vibrio sp. 397. The sequence goes on from NZ_JAWOUN010000002.1 coordinate 5,174, forward strand.
AATGGATGACGCACTAACAGGTGTCACTAACACTTCTGTTTTGAAGTAATCGCAACACCCTTCCTACCAAAGCCCAGTTTCTACTGGGCTTTTTCATTTCAATTCTATTCAAACCCACTCATATTTCCTCTGCTATAGTTAAATCGATGTCTTTGCCTAACTCACTTGTTTAAAAGGAAAACTCTATGCGCGTATTGACTGTTATTGCCACTGTATTACTTCTTTCTGCATGCGGAAGTAGCCAATATCTGATGTCGACAAATGAAGGGAAAATTATTACCTCTTACGGTAAACCAGACCTGAACGAGGAAACGGGTATGTACGAATATGAAGACATGGATGGTAAAGAAATGAGTATTTCAAAAGAGCAAATTGTCCAGATTGTCGAACGCTAACGACAGGCCCTCTGTAAATTAGAGGGCTATGTTCTAGCCACCCTCTCTCTAAATTTACCTCTTTTAGGCTTGTAATCGTTGTAGAAATTGACACAACTAATTCATAAGCCAAAACAATTAATAGTGTCTTTTATACTTCCGTATTATTTATTTAGCGAATATTTTACATCTTCACCTTAATCAGGTTGGAGTATTGTAAAATCTAGTCTTTAATTCGCTAACACCCTTTTATTTCTCAGGATAAAGTGGATAATACCGCCACAAAATAACATTACTAAGGTGAGTCCTTATGTCTATTGAAGCTACTCTGCTTGCGCGCTGCGAGTCAAAATGTGAACTGTGTTCTTCTGAATCTCAACTAACTGCATACGCTGTCCCACCTCACGGTAATGTGACGGTTGATACTGCCATCATGGTTTGTGATAAGTGTCTGGGTGAGATCGATGAGCCAAAAGACATTAACCACTGGCGTTGCCTAAACGAAAGCATGTGGAGCCAGGTTCCTGCTGTACAAGTGACTGCATGGCGCCAACTCACTCGCCTAAACACAGAAAGCTGGGCTCAAGATGCTCTTGACATGATGTACATGGAAGAAGAGCAAATGAACTGGGCGATGAAAGGGATGTCTGCTGACGATAAAACGGTTGACTGTAACGGCACTGAACTTAAGAAAGGTGACGATGTAACAGTAATTAAAGACCTACCAGTAAAAGGCACTAACCAAGTAATCAAACAAGGTACAGTAATTCGTGGTATTAGCCTTGGCGATGATCCAAAGCTAGTTTCGGGTAAGGCAAATGGTGGTCAGTCGATGTACGTGATCGCAGAATACTGCCGCAAGAAGTAATATCTCACTTCAGTCAAGTCAAAACGGGGCACCAATGGTGCTCCGTTTTTCTATACAACACTTAATCTACTATCATGTCTACCTCCTCTAGAGTGTTTCTTTTCTAGGGCGTAGGTTGAGTAGGCATGTTTTACAAATAAAAAATACCGGCTCATAGGCCGGTATTTCTTACACTATTTCAATATTAACGGTACATACCGATGTCTTTTTGAATATGTGCTGACAAGTCTTCTGCGTAGTAACTGCGTGGCGCAGTGTTATCTACAAATAGAATGTCCAGTAAGTGAGCAATCAGTCCTTTGAAGTTAACCGCGTAGGTTTTCTTATCCATAGAGGTTGGTAAAGCTACATTTGTCATTTGCATTGCTTGTGCCATGATTGCCTCTCTTTAAAAGCAGTAGTCTGTTTAGTTGGTTGTATATTAGTCAGTTTCTTATTGTTTAAGAAATGACAAATTTTACCCATTAAGATTAGAATTTCTAATAAAACAAACTCATTACAAAACTCAAAAAATACAAATGAATAATAACGGCATAAATAATCACAATTTCTGTAATTACATTGAATAACTGAACATTGCCTGCATAATCGACCCTTAAGTCACAACATATATTTAACAATATTTTTCGTTATTTCTTTTGATTTTTGTGCTTACTTTATATTTTTTGATTAGTAATATTAACGCTAGTTTGACGCTTCGCTTTATTTTTTAGGAGTGATGCCACCACTGCCGATGTCATCACAACAACTAAAAATGTGAGAGACCATGCTGTCGGAATCTCATATTCTGTTCCAACCAATAGCATTTTTACCCCGATAAACATCATGATTACTGATAATGCTGGTTTTAAGTATACAAACTTGTCTAACATTGCTTGAAGAACAAAGTACAGCGATCGCAAACCCAATAATGCAAATACGTTCGCGGCTAAGACTAAAAATGGCTCTCGCGTTACCGCGAATATAGCTGGTATAGAATCCAACGCAAACATAACGTCCATTACTGCAATGACACCAACAACGATCAGCATCGGTGTTGCCACCCACTTACCAGCTTGCTTTAAGATTAAGTGATTTCCTTGGTAGTCATCTGTAACTGGCAATACCTTTCGAATCAACTGCTCCGGATATGGATTAACTTCTTCTGCTTCGCCTTTGTCGCGAGCTAGCTTAACACCTGTCCAAATAAGGAAAGCAGCAAATAAGTACAATACCCAGTGATACTGTGCAAGTAACTGAGCACCAACCGCAATCATGACAGCGCGTAAAACTAGCGCACCTATCACCCCCCAAAGCAATGCTCTCGGACGCAAATGCTCCGGCACACTGTATTGTGCAAAGATGATGGCAAACACAAACAAGTTATCAACGCTTAACGACTTCTCTAGTAAGTAACCTGTTAAGAATGAAATCGTTGCTTTGTCGTTCGTATAAGCGCTATGTGGCGCGTAAAAGTCCCAGAATAAATAAATAGAACCTGCAAAAACAAAGGCAAGCAAGAACCAAAAAACACTCCAAACGATGGCTTTTTTCATCGTGATAACGCCACCACGTGTTTGATAGATATCAAGCGTAACAAGAACAAGGGTAAATAAACCAAAAGCACCATACATCGCTAATGATTCTTGAAGAGGCACCGATTGGCTCAATTGGGTGGTATTTTCGATAAGAGACATATTTCCTCCCATGGCGGAAGGACTTCGTTTGGTGACCTTCCGCAGACAATAACAACCAACAGCCACATAACGATTATGTGCTGCTAGTCAATGAATGCGTTGGTCTCGTTGAAGTGTTGATGTGAATAAACCACGTAACACCTTTACTTACCGGATAAGCTGATGCTTAACGAGATGACGATAAGTAAACTTGCGCTAACTACTCCCCAAACGCCGACATAATAACGCCGAGCGTCAGGCTTTCCAACAAAAAAGCCTTGTCTTATCGAAATAAAATTCTTATCAAAAATCAGGAAGCACTATAAAAAGAAAGAAATGGATTCAACCACCTGAACTTTAGTAAACAGACAAAAAGCAGCAAATGGCTCAAGACAAACTCTTCATTGGTTAGAGCCCTAACGGGGAAGATAGATACAAAAAAGGAGCATTACTGCTCCCTTTTGTAACATCCACATTCTTAGCAATTCAAAAGCCGCTTAGAGGCACAAAGTAGACCAGTGTTGACCAAATTGCGATCCAGGCAACCACGACTGCCGTATCTGCCCAATCTTTATTCCACATACTGCCACCCTCATCAACCCATGTAGTAAGTGGAGAGCAGCAAAATCAATACCAGTATCTATTATCGACGTCGCTTTGTGTAAAGTTTGTGACTTTGATTCAAACAGTTTGGCTCATCGGTCAGGAGTTCAATAAAACAATCAGCCATGGACAAACTGGTCACACGCCCTTCTCCTTTCATCTCCTGCAATGCGTCGTACCCCTCTTTCCCTTTCATCGTATAGGCAGAAGAAGTCCCTCGATACCAAACATCATCTTGAACACCTACCCATTGTTTACCATCAAAAATCACTAATGATTGAACTCTTTCACCTTTTGGGGCATCTGCGTGGTACTCGAAGTTTAAATTGTAAGTGTACGGATAACTGCCAGATCCAGTGCCTTCTACGCCATTGTTGAGTGCATTATTTATCGCGCCTTCAAGTGCACGGCGAATAGCGCTGCCTTTTACATCGTAAAAGCCGATAGGAACGGCAAAAGGCAACAGCCGTCCGGCAATGTCTGCCACTGTGATGTTGCCAGGGTTCAAAGAGGTTCGCACGCCACCCGCATTATGAATTGCAAATTGAACGTCATATCCACGTTTGTTTAAACAGTGCAGAAATGATCGTGCAACGGAGGAAGCCAACTCACTCTCACCAAATTCATCGGGAATTCTCACATGACGCTTTTTGGTGTCAACACTAGCAATGACTTGTGACTGTAACTGCCTGACCTGAGGAATATATTTATCGCTCAGGATCGCTTGAGTTTCCGGGTGTTTCTTACAAACCACGACATTCGGTTGACCATGGATGAAGTCGCACGCGGTTTCGAATACATCTTGGTCGAGCTGTTGGTTTAGCGTCGAGTCCCAAAAAATACGTCGACCAAGCAACAGTTCATTTTGTCCACTCAACATCGTTGCTTTACCGTGTTCATCAAACTCAATGACGCAGTGCCCCATTGTCAAAGCATGGAAACCCGCTTGCACCACATAGGTATCATTAATTTTGATACCGTAGGGATCGTCTTGTCCTAACCCTATTGATGAAAAATCACCTTGCAACCGGTGGCTGTGTCCACCAACAATTATACCAATACCTGCGACTTGCTCAGCTAACTCTAAATCACCTTCATAACCTAAGTGGCTCAGAAGAATAATATTTTTTATACCTGATGAATGGATTTGTTTTACGGTCGCCTTAGCGGTTTCAATAGCTGAGTGAAAAGGCGTGTCTGCATCAGGGTTTGCGATGTCGCTCATTTTATCTATGGATAATCCGAAAATCGCGACCCGCTCGCCATGGAATTCTTTAACAATGTATTGAGCGCTCTGTGTATCCGGTTGGTAACTATATACATCCTTGCAATCACTGATACGGTGAGGTTTTTTTAGCGATTCATTGGATAAATCCCAGTTGCCAGCAAGCAATGGGAACTGAGTACGTTGGCAAAACAATGCAACTGGCTCATTCCCCATATCTAATTCATGATTGCCTAACGCCATTGCATCAATCTTTAATGCGTTCAATAAGTCGGCATTGGCTTTGCCTTTAAATAGTGAGAAATACAGCGTGCCTTGGAAGCAATCTCCGGCGTGGAGGAACAACATCCCGTGACCTTGGCGCTGAGCATCATCTCTTAACTGCTCGACTCGGGTTGCGATACGAGAAAAGCCGCCAGCACTGACATAAGGCTCTAGCGTGAGTTCATTGTTTATCTTAAGCTTTAACTGTAATGACGTTGGTTCAAAGTAGGAATGTGTGTCATTGATGTGTGCCAGTTTGATTCTCACTGGCTTATGATTGTTATTCATCTTCATCTTCTCTTTTTTCATTCCTTATAATAATAAGAAGTGAATCATGACAGAATCATGAATTTTATGAAACTGCGATTTAGGATTTCATGTTTAAGTGATCACGATGCTGTCCCCCGGCTTTGAAAGCAAGCCTCGCTTGTAACGGTCTCTATTCAGTAAGAGGCTCTCGTAATTTTGTGAACTGAGCTTAACTCAAAAATTTCGAATTCATATATGCTTAGGAGTAGCAAAATAACTCTCGATAATTCAAATAATTGCAAGGAGGATTGAGATGAGACTAGAACGCATCGAAATCTCCGGGTTTAGAGGCATCAAACGCCTTTCACTCTCTTTTGACGAACTCACCACGCTCATCGGTGAAAACACGTGGGGCAAATCATCATTACTCGATGCCCTTTCCATCGCATTACCTGCCAATGGCTCATTGTATCAATTCAAACTGAAAGATTTTCACGTTGACTACTCAATTTCTCATCCACAAACACAACACTTACAGATCATTGTTTGTTTTAAAGCGCAGGATAAAAACGAAGTAAAAGCGGGACGCTACAGACGCATAAAGCCTACATGGTGTACCAACGAAGATGGTGAGCAAGTCATTTACTATCGTATTAGTGCGTCTCGCGATGAGCATGGCATTAATACAGAGTACGCGTTTTTGGATCATAACGGCAAACCCAAAAAACTTCACCACTCAGAGAAACTCGCTATTGAGTTAATGACACTTCATCCTGTAATCCGACTACGTGACTCCCGACGCTTCCCTGATTTAAACCATGTCAACGGCGATGGTAAAAATGCTCGGATTGAAAAACGAATCAACAACACCTGTCGACGCTTATTGGCCATGCCTGGCCATGTGAATAAAGGTGAGATTCGTAGTAGCCTCGACTCAATGCAAACGCTTGTTGAACACTATTTCGCGTTCAGAAGTGTCAGTAAAGGTAACCCACGCAAACCTCGTGATGGTCTTTTCTATACAAGCCCTTCCTCTGATAAAGGTTTGAGTCAGTTCTTGAAAGAAACCAATGACAAACAAAGCCGCTTGCTCTTAATGGGGTTACTCAATGCCTATCTTCAAGCTAAAGGCCCCACCGATTTAAGGCGCTGTGCGAGACCAATACTGATCATTGAAGATCCAGAAGGTCGACTGCATCCAACTCATCTAGCGAGAGCGTGGTCCTTATTGCAATTGTTGCCAATGCAAAAGATATTAACCACCAACAGTGGCACGTTACTCGGTTCTGTTCCACTGTATTCAATTCGACGTTTAATTCGGCTATCAGACAGAACCATCGCTAAGAGTTTAAACTCAACAAAGTTTGGTCGAGACGAGTTGCGCCGAATTGGTTTCCATATTCGTTTTCATCGTTCAGGAGCATTATTTGCGCGGTGCTGGTTACTTGTTGAAGGCGAAACCGAAGTTTGGCTTTTTCATGAACTGGCTCGTCAATGCGGGTATGACTTGGCTGCCGAAGGGGTTCAAATCGTTGAGTTTGCTCAATCAGGTCTAAAATCACTCATCAAAGTAGCAAAAGAGTTTGGTATTGATTGGCATGTCGTTACCGATGGCGACCCAGCAGGGAAAAAGTACGCGCATGCAGTACGAGCACAGCTCGACCATGATCAGGAAAGGCATCGACTTACGGAATTACCCGACCGAGACATCGAGCACTTTCTGTACAACAATGGGTTTGAACTTTTCTTTAAGGACATCATCAAAGTTCCTCATGACCACCCTATCCCTGCTAAAAAAGTCGTAAATCGTGTTTTGAAAAAACATGCAAAACCGGACTTAGCTTTGGCTATTGTTTCTCATTGTGAAGAGAAAGGCATGGAGTGTATTCCTGTTCTTCTGCGCTGGACACTTAAACGCGTTGTTACCATGGCCAACGGCAATACATGAGTTAGGCGTATTTTGCACTCAGCGTATTGTCTTGTAATACAAAAAAAGCACACCAATTTGGTGTGCTTGTATCAAACATCATTAATTTTGATTAAGGGTATTGGGAGGGATAAAACTCAATACACAGTGGATACCAATAAGATCGGGGGTTCACTACTGTGCTTGCTCAGCAAGCGAAGATGAAGTAGCGGTTGATTTCGTATGCAACCATAGCCCTGTCGCTTTCATTAGATAGCCAAACACACCACCTAGCAACAACGATGGAATAACAAGTTGCCAGTTTCCATCAGCCGCAAATGTTGCGCATGAACCAATAAAAGTACCAGGGATGTACGCGAGCCAAGCCTGTTTAGCTTGAATACACATGAAGAATGCCACAATAGCGGTAATCACATAGCCAATAATTTCCAACCCAACGTAAGTGGAACCGTGAATAATTACCATTGCCCAGAATACGCCTGTCATATTGGTGATTAAGCTGATGCCTAGTCCTTTCAATCCGCTCGTTGGCGCTGCAAAGTAGCTCGTGCAACCTAAAAAACCAGCCCAAGAAAGCAAACCTAAAGAGATGGCGATCCAACCCCATACGCCAGATAAAATTCCAGTAGTGATAGAAATAGCTAAAAGTGTCGTCATGGTAGTCATACCTACTCGGCTATTATCGTACCTATATGGTTCAATAACTGCCTTCATACATTGAAATCAAGGACACATGTTAGATACATCAGCTCAGCTTATCGGTGATATTGATCACAATAAGATATTATTATTTTCACAATTTACATTAAAAGTTTGACGCAACCGATAAATCAACAGATTTAGGGAATAAACCAACTCATCTCGTAGGCATATTTAATCAACCTTTAAAGAACTGAAGGCTTCCCTTTCATCATTCGCAGTCCCTCTCTTTTAATGCAGTCGATTAATGGGTTTTCTGCCATATCTGAACGCCATATAAATGAAAGCGTCCTTTCCATTTTTAACTCAGGTACATTTAATGCCACAAGATGACCTGCTTCTATATATCGCTCTACATCTAAATACGGTAAGCAAGTAAGGTACTGACCATTAGCAACTAAACTACGTAATACCGGAACGTGTTCGTACTCGCGCCACACATCCAAATCTTCAATAAGGTGGTGAATAGAACTATCAAATGTTTTTCGTGTGCCAGAGCCATGCTCTCTTAGTACCCACTTCGCTTGCTCTAACTGCGCAAGGCTAACAGACTGATTACGAGCAAAAGGATGATGAGAAGCTGCGACAACAGTAAGATGATCACGACACCATACCTCTTGGTGTAAACGGTTATCATCACAGCGCCCTTCAATAATCCCTAAGTCATACTTGTAATCTAATACCCCATCAATCACCCCTTTTGTACTTTGTACACCGAGGGAAATACGCATTTCTGGAAAGTCATTATCAATGATACTGATAAGGTCGGGAACTAAGTGCTCTGCTGGGGTTTGACTCGCTCCCATACGAATCTCACCACTCAATAAATGTTGCTCATAGAAGCCCATTTCAATCTGCAATGCATCTTGTAGCAAGCGTTTTGCTTTTGGTCGTAACCACATCCCCCAATGGGTTAACGCCATTTGCTTGCCTTGCCTCTCAAACAACGGCCTGCCAAGCATCTTCTCTAATTGCGCAAGCGACATACTCGTCGCTGATTGTGTCAAAGCCAATTTTTCTGCGGCTTGGCTTACACTGCCGGTATCTGCAACTGCGTCGAAAACCGCTAATTGCTTAAGTGAGTAGCGCAAAGTGTCCTCCATTATTAGTGGGTATTTCCCAATCCCCACAATTGTTAAAGCATGCCCCAATAAGCAATAGAGTTCATTTTACCCGGCCCCGTAAAGTTATCAATTAATTTGATGAGGTTTCTAAATATTATCAATTTTACCTTACTAACCGTTCTCCCTATTCTGATTACGCGGTTCGGGAACACCGCAAGCCTCAATGGTTTTGAAACCGAAGTCATTGAGGCTCTTAATAAAAACAACAATTTCATTTTTGAGTTAATAACCAAGGATTTTTTATGCGATTACAAATTAAGGAGTCAATATGGCGGTGACCAGTTCTCAAAATCACCAGTATTTTTCTCCAAAAGAGATGATGGTTGAAGCGGAAAAATTTGCGTTAAGTAAGGCAAACAAAACCAGCAGTATGACATTAAGCCTCGCCATTATGGCCGGCGCGTTCATCGGGTTAGCATTCTTGTTTTACATCACAGTGACCACCGGCAGTACGAGCGCTGGTTGGGGCTTGAGTCGCCTAGCTGGTGGACTCGCATTTAGCATGGGATTGATCCTCATAGTGATCTGCGGTGGTGAATTATTTACCAGCTCCGTCCTATCCAGTATTTCTTGGGCCAATAAGCAAATCTCGTTCGGTAAGATGCTTTCGATCTGGGGCAAAGTTTACGTTGGTAACTTTATTGGTGCGATGTTCCTACTTGCGCTGGTTACTGCTGCTGGTCTTTATCAGATGGATGGCGGTCAATGGGGATTAAATGCGCTTAACATCGCACAACACAAACTTCACCACACTCTCATTCAAGCGTTTGCACTCGGTATTCTCTGTAACCTGTTGGTCTGCCTAGCGATTTGGCTGACATTTAGTTCTGCAAATGCAATGACAAAAGCAGCAATGACAATTTTGCCTGTGGCAATGTTTGTCAGCAGCGGTTTTGAGCACTGTGTTGCGAACATGTTTATGGTTCCACTTGGTATTGTTATCGCGAATTTTGCACCTGAATCTTTTTGGGCATCTGTCGGTGTGCCCGCGTCACAATACACAGACCTAAACATTAGCCACTTTATTACCGCTAACTTAATTCCTGTCACGCTTGGCAACATCGTCGGCGGAGCGGTATTAGTTGGCCTTTCAAACTGGTGTATTTTTCGCCGACCAGAACTAAAAGCAGCGAATATTTCTTCTATCACTACAACTACAACACTGTCGTCAGTTAAGGATTTCACCATGAAAAATGCCTCTTTTGTTAAAGACATTATGAACCAAAAACCAGTCACCATTCGTGCAGAAACGCCAATTGCAGCCGCGCTGGATGTGTTACTTGATAACAACGTAACTAGCGCACCTGTTGTAGACGTACAAAATCGATTAGTTGGCTTCTTCTCTGCTCACGATGTGATGGTAGAACTATGGTGTGAGGACTACATTCCGGTGAAAGACCAAAAAGTCGTCGACATCATGAGCCGAGATGTGGTCGCAATTGACGCTGGTGATCGCCTCGTTGATGTTGTGGAATTCCTATGTATCGATAAAGAGCAGTTGTACCCAGCGAGCAGTATGGGTATTGCCACTCGCTTGACGTCTTTGTCTCTCGAAGAACGCGCTAAAAGTATCAAAGTAAGTAAGCCACAAGTGCTTCCTGTGCTTGAAAATGGGCAGATGGTCGGGGTGGTTACTCGTACTGAAGTATTAAAAGCACTACGCCCGATTTTTGGTGAGCGTTTAAACCTAGTGGAAAAAAGCGAGTTAGAAACAGCGTAATTCGCTAAACATTTACAACGTCTATTGGCTTTCAATCGCTATCACTGACGGGTTTATCGATGTTAGTGATGTGATTAAGATAATAAAAAAGCGCTCTTCAAGTGAAGAGCGCTTTTAGTGTATCTAAAAGGAACTAATTACTTCTTAATACCTTCGATATGAAGTTCCATATCGACGTAGCTTGAAGCACCCATTACTGGGATGTCAAAGTCAGCAAGCTCTAGGCGAGTGTTGCCAACAAAGCCAGCGCGCTCGCCGCCCCATGGGTCACTGCCAGCACCAACGAATTCAGCCTCAATAGTAATAGGCTTAGTAACACCGTGTAGCGTTAGATCACCAGTTACATCTAGTTTGCCATTGCCTTTATCAACCACTTTTGTGCTCGTAAAGGTTGCTTCACTGTATTTACCAGCATCGATAAAGTCACCACTACGAATGTGTTTGTCACGTTCAGCATGGTTTGAATCTAGGCTGGTTGTATCAACAACAACATTTACTTTTGAGTCAGCAATGTTGTTTTCATCAAAAGAAAAGTCACCAGAAAATGTATTGAAACGACCTTTGATGAAACTGTAACCCAAGTGGCTAACTTTAAAGTTGATTGAAGCGTGAGCACCTTTGGTATCGATGACATAATCTGCAGCTTGCGCACCAAATGGCAGTGCCATAGCGATAGCTAATCCTGTAGCGAAAAGTGACTTTTTCATTTTGAAGCTCCTAACATTTTTCTTAATGTGTTGTCTTTATCGATAAAGTGGTGTTTTAGTGCAGCAATAGCATGTAAGCCTGCAATCAGGATGACTGCCCAAGCTGCATAGAAGTGAATCTCACCTGCAATATCTGATTGGCCTGGGAATAACTCTCCCGCTCCTGGCACGGTGAACCAATTAAACACTTCGATGCCGCGTCCATCAGACGTTGAAATGAGGTAACCTGAAACAAAGATGGTGATCAATAGTAGGTACATGACACCATGCGCTGCTTTAGCAGCAAGCACTTCGTAACGTTTGCCTTCTACCTTTGGTGACGCCGTCACATGTTTCCATACGATGCGTGCCAAAGTTAAAATAGCGAGTAAAATACCGACAGAGCGATGGTAATGCGGCGCAGTTCGATACCATTCGCTGTAATAGCTAAGGTCGACCATCCACAAACCCACTGCAAATAGACCAATAATGCACAGCGCTGATAACCAATGCATCACGCGTGCAGTAAGGTTGTAATTCTTTACCAGTGTATCCATCTCAAGTTCCTAGATATATTCCTAAGTTAATGCTGAGCAAGAAACACTACATTAACCTATTTACGTCATATGAAACAGATTATTTACCATCATTTACATCCAGCCAATGGTACCGTATCTATCAAGTTGTTCGAATTTTTTGAAGGAACTTTAAATCGTTTGTAAAACTGAAACTTACAGCTTAATTTCTTGTTCTATCTCATACAGCTCTTCGGAAACTTCTAACATTCTGCGTTCAACCAGTAACTTAGCATCTTCAACACCCTTGTTATAGTAAATTGGCCCTAGTTTTTCTGTAATAAAATCAATTAGAAACTCACTATCGAACTGGCCAATTTCAACATCTAGCTCGTCTTGCATGTAATCTTGAATGGCGGTGGCCAGCGCCTCTTTTTGTGCGCGTTCTAGCTTTATCATTTTTCCCTTTCAAATTTTTGTTCAACTTCTGCTTCTTTCGTGTTGTTCTATTAAAGATTAGACACGGTCATTTGTGAGAAATTTGGTGTTTAGATCAAGAAGTTGCCGAAGTAAATTAGTCTATTCTCAAAAGACTATGCTAACCTTTTGCAGTTCGTTTTGTAATTATTAAGGGATATTCTTTGCTACTCGACCTAGTTATTCAAAGTGTTAATGATTTTCAAGACGACTGTCTTAAGCTGTGTGAAAAGCATTACCCTGCGGTGCATAACCAAGGCATGAGTGAGCATCATCTTGGTCTCGCGTTTTCAAGAAGGATGGAACATACTTTTCGTCACTTTGGATACAACTGCGTGATAAAGCCAATCGAAGTGTTGGATTCTCCAGACCTTCCCCATCACTATCGAATTTCATCCGACATTGGCACTGTCTGGGTTCTGAGTCACCATATGGTCAGTGCCGGAAAATCTTGCCGGGAAAACTTACTCTCATCAATTACGGAATGGCAGAGTGAATATGGCTATGCCTTACAGCCTAATGACCTACTCTTTTTGGTTTGCGATCATTGGATAAGTCGCAGCAAAACGAGCCGAGAATTGCTTCATTGGTGGATGGGTGAACTACCCGATCAGATCAACGAATACACAGAACAAGGAATCACACTGTACACCAGCGAGTCGCAACTCACGCAATCGTTGGACACTCGATTCGGTATTAGCCCTTGTTACATTAAGTTTGGGCATCCTTTACGGCGTTCGAACAAACAGCAGTTAGTCAGAAAATATTTGCAGTTGTATGCCGTACTGCAATGGTAGCATCAAATTGAAGTGCTGAGATTATCAATTATTTCATCAATTTGTTTGATATCACTCGACAAAACTACCCATCCATTACCATCGTTCTTGCTTGAGTTAATGAGCACACTTAGATTCATTGCCAATGAAATAGAAAAATTAGCGCGATAACGCTGATGTTGAGACATTGATTTAGGTTGTGGTAACAATGATGAGCATCTCGCAACTACTTAGTTGCATCCGGAAAGAAGCCGACGGGCAGTATATTGCGAAATACGCGAACTTCACTCTCCGCAGTGTCTTTCAACCCATATATAAGAACGATATTTCCATCGTTGGCCTTGAAGCACTGGTAAGAATTAGCAATGCCAATGGCACCATGGTTAGGCCAGATCAGTTTTTCCAATCCAAAGCGACTCCCACTCAAGATTTGCTCAATGTTGAACGCTTAAGTCGCCTAATCCATATCAAAAATTTCTCTCAGTCTCGCTTTCACACAAAACAATTGTTTCTCAATGTATTACCGGTAGCGGCAGAGATACTAGTCAAAGACGTCACTTATAACCGACTGCTAAAACAAACCATTTATGAATCGCATTTGATGAATGAACAAATCGTCATGGAGTTACTTGAATTGAAGGTGGAGGATGAACTCTCTTTGTCTCAAGCTACTCGGGAGTTAAGTCTTGAAGGATTTAAATTAGCGATTGACGATTATGGCGTCAATGCATCGACAACTGAGCGAGTGAGAAGCGTTTGCCCAGATATAATCAAGATGGATCGCTCTTTATTGCTAAGGTATGAAAACGGTGATTTTAAAGCGCTTAACGATGCATTATCACTCGCAAAAGCGTTATGCTCTAAAACCGTTATCGAAGGAATTGAAACCGAGCATCAACTTCGCTTAATGAAAAAGCTCGGTTTCGATATGTATCAAGGGTACCTACTTGCTATCCCCCAAACGTTAGACGTCTATGAAGAGGCAAAAACAGCCTGACTATGTAAGAACAAAAGTTTGCGCGGTTTAGCGAGAGCTACGTGATTTACCACGATTCTTATGAATCGCCAATTTTGCTTTTAGCTTACGCTTCTCAGATGAACGACTACGACGACGCCCACCCCCATTTTGTTCAGGCTCAACTTCTTCTACAAGACTTGGTTCGAAACCTGCCAGCCATTCTTGGGGTAAGCGTTGATCAAGCAGGTTCTCGATAGCTTGCAACAAGTACTCCTCATCTCTACTCATAAGAGAAACCGCCAAACCTGACTTTCCTGCTCTTCCAGTGCGGCCAATTCGATGGACATAATCTTCTGCTTTGAATGGCATATCAAAGTTCACGACTTGTTCTAGCTCTTGAATATCTAACCCTCGTGCTGCCACATCGGTTGCAATCAAAGCACGTACCTTACCTTGTTTAAATTCATCCAAAGCTCTTTGGCGGGCGCCCTGTGATTTATCACCGTTGATAGAAACCGCTTTGATGCCATCTAACTTGAGCTCTTTCGCTAACTCATCACTGCCTTGCTTCGTTTTTGTAAATACAAGCACTTGCTGCCAATTCCGCGAGCCAATTAAGTACGCTAGCAATTCCCGTTTCCGTTTTTTATCCACTGGATAAACCATTTGTGTTACCGTGTCAGCAGTCGTATTTGCTGGTGAAACTTCGACTTCAACTGGCGATTCCATGAGTTTATACGCAATAGTTTTGATTCGCTTCTCAAATGTCGCAGAGAACAATAGGATCTGTTTCTCAGCAGGCAAACGTCGGAAGATGCGCTGCAAGTCAGGCCAAAATCCCATATCTAACATACGGTCGGCTTCGTCTAACACGAGCATACCGGTTTTAGAGATGTTTACGTTACCATTAAACAGGTGATCCAAAAGGCGGCCTGGCGTGGCAATTAAAATATCAGCGCCCTCTTCTAACTTTCTCTTTTGTACGCCAATGCTTGTACCACCATAAACACACACGATGCGAAGTTCTGTTTCTGCCGAGTACTGATTCAAATTATCAAATACCTGCTGTGCAAGCTCGCGTGTTGGAACCAAAATCAATGCTTGAGGTGTGCCGTTAAGTTTCTTTTGCTGAACGGTTTGTATGATAGGTAAACCAAACGTAGCCGTTTTTCCCGTACCAGTTTGTGCAGCAGCAAGTAAGTTTTTTCCTGCAAGGACGTGTGGAATTGACTTTTCTTGCACTGGTGTTGGCGTCACGATATTTAGATTGCCTAGCGTCTCGATTAGCTTTTGTTCGATGCCTAAATCAGCAAAATTAACAGACATGTGTAACCTCATTATTTTTGGAGCGCAGAGTTTACCAGAGCCCCTAAAGCCATACTACTTTTCTGTCTCATTGAGTTGAGTCATTAAGCTGTTGCTGAAAATCATACGACTGACGCAAAACATCTCGATAAAGTGACGAGAACTTCTCTTCTAATTCGGTGTAATCACTTTCAATCACTTTAAATGTTGTGGTTAAGTCTGCCATCCTAGGACTTCTTTGCGACATCCGATGTAGTGCAAATTCTATATTGTCTAGATCTTGATAGGATTGAAGCCATCGGCCATGCCACATTCTGCTGTGGAGCACCAAAAAACGTGGCGGCAAATGTTCATGAACCTCTCGGTTTACTCTCTCGTATGCCGTTTGGACAAAGTGTTCGAGAGGCTCGGAATGAAAGTCGTTCCAGTGTTTTGCGAGGCAATGATCCCAAAACATATCCAAAGCGATAGGTGCAAAACGTCGCGCAACACCAGTGAAATGAGGCTTACATTCGTTGACGATTGGATGATGATCAGTAATACGGTCAACAAATCTATGTAATCTGATGCCGTTTGAGATATCGCGCTCATACAGCTTGCTTGGATCTCCTTTTACGAAGTCTCCAAGCAAGTTTCCCAATAAATGGCTGTTACTGTGATCTGCGATATGCAGGTGGGCTAGAAAGTTCATTCGACGCCAGTTTTGGCCTCTAGGGCTTGGTGTGACATGAACCTAGTATAACGTCAATTACGACGAGATGAGAGTGTTCCGCTATTCGGCTTCGTTGTCTGAGCCAACGTATTCCGACAAGATAATGCCAATTTCAAGCGCATCTAGCAGCTCTAGGCTCTCATCGTTTTGGTGTTGGTCGCTCATTGTGACCTCCTTTATTTTAAGCTCTCTTGCTTTTACTTGCTGACGGCCTGACTCTTGCCATATCCACATCAGCAACTCCTTTTTATAGTCTTTATATGACACATTCATGACAGCGAGAAGTAAAGATTTAAAAACCTATGAGCATAATCAAAAGTAAACGATTGCAATTAGATTTCATATCCGCTTAACACTTTAGAGAAATGACTCTTTTATCAACATTCATGTCAATTTAAAGATATAACATACTGTTATAGGCGTCCTTAGATCTCATTTCTTAAACTAAATTTAGTATTCGTTACATATTTTGCTGATTAACTTCGCATATTTTGTTTCGATATAGCAATAGATTTGGTCAATATCTTTTATCTCTAATGGAGCTTTAAATGAGAGAAGTTGAGTTTAGAACGATAGACAGGCTGTTTATCAAGATGTCTATCAACGACAAAATGTGGGTTATATTCCTACTATTTTTAGTAGCCCTCACTTCAGTGGCTGGAAGCCGCTACTTCAATGAAATACAACAATTTGAGCAGCAAGCCATCTCGGCGAGCGAAGCGAAGCTTTCTGGTATCGTTGATGCTCAATCAAACCGCGCTACAGAAATTGACGGCGTATCGAAATCGAACCGCGTAAGCGAGAGTTCTTTTGTCGATGGGTCTGTCACCGCTTATGCCAAGTTGCATTCTGGGGAAGTGATTAAGCTGACTCAAAATGTGTCCACACAATACGAATCGTTAAAATCATCAGCTCTATCGTCACTATTACTCAGCTTCTTATGGGTTATTCCTTTTGCCCTATTCTCTTACTGGGTGGCAACGTTTATCGGAGGAGCTCTGTGGGTTTTATATACAACAACCGAAAAAATTGGTGACGGTGACTTAACCTCTCGTCTTGGTTTCCATCCAGGTCGAGATGAATTCGGTACCATCGGCTGTGCGCTAGACAAGTCTATGGATACCTTAAGTGAACTGGTTAATAGTGTTAAAAATAATGCAACGATGTTGAGCGAGACATCTTCTGCATTCGAAAAAGATATGCAGTTGAGTGAAACCCAGATATCTCATCAATATCAAACGCTTGATTCAGTCGCGACGGCAATGGAAGAAATGACAGCCTCTGCAAAGGAGGTATCAAGTATTTCTCAACAAGCAACGACGCAGTCAGACCAAGATGCCCAGAAGATCGAACTAAGCAGAAGCCGTGTACAAAACGTGATTGGCGAGATAGAGACGTTATCTAGCTATATTGAACAAGCCTCTACGTCAGTAACCAATTTAAACGAGAATACGACGCAGATTAATGACGTGATCACATCGATTAACGCCATTTCAGAACAAACTAATCTGTTGGCACTAAACGCAGCAATCGAAGCAGCCCGTGCTGGTGAACAAGGTCGTGGATTTGCAGTGGTTGCCGATGAAGTACGTACATTAGCAAGCAGAACTCAACAGGCAACAGTAGAGATCCAAGCCATGATTGAGAAGCTTCAAATTGAGAGCCAGAACATTGCTTCAATCACCAACCGAACCGTTCAGCAAGCTCAAACCAGCAGCCAGCTTATTGATGAAATCGGCCATGATGTTACCTCTATTGCCGAGTCAGCACGCTCATTAATGGACATGAGCATTCAGATTTCCACATCTGCTGAAGAACAAAGCGCAGTTGCTAACGATATTGCATCGGAACTTTCAGAAATTCGTAGTCAATCAAGCACAATCAGAGAAGTGGCGGAGCAATCTACCGCTGGCGTCGCTAATCTCACGCAAGCCTCCGTTTCTCTTGGTGAGATATTACAACGCTACCGCACCGCATAACATTGTGGAACTTATGATCAACAAGGGCTCCTTAAGGAGCCCTTTTCTTTAAACCGTGTTCAACTATTCCCTTCGATATTTTCTACGACATCCAAGTGGATATTTGAAGTGAATCTCAAGTTCTCGCTGTACCCGATGAAATAATGTTCTTAAACAAAGCGTTCCGCTATGCTTGATCTTGCCAATTCCAATTTGCTGCTGGAAAACAATATGAATAATTACAAAGACACAAAAGACATAGAGAACCTGAACTGCCCACTCTGCCAAGGAGATGAATATCTCATTTCATCGGATGGCGAGAAATTCACATGCGCTGCTTGCGGATTTCATACAAAAAACTTCTCATCTATCCAATGTCTACATCAAACGCCTTACCTACAGTCTAAACTTAAGCACATCCACAGCTTAAGTCCGGTTTGCCATTAATAGGTCAAACAGAGCAGCCACACAGCTGCTCTTTTAATTCATCTAAATGATGGATGCGAATTACACGCTCGTCATCAACAAGATTGATAGCTTCACCATTAAATAACTGTATCGTTTTGATACCGGCGTTTAGTCCCGCCTCAACTCCTTTAGGCGTGTCATCAATATAAAGACAGTCACTTGGTAAAAAGCCCATGCTCATAGCACTGTACATGATTAAATCGGGCTCAGGCTTCCAACTATTCGCATCGAATGCCGAGAACACTTTGCCTCGGAAAGCATCGAGTAAACCGGTTAACTCCAAAGCGTATTCAATTTTATCTTTAGGTCCATTAGACGCCACACAATATTCGATATTATGCGAATCCAAAAACTGAATTAATCGTTTTGCGCCATCCATCGGCTGTAAGTGACGCACAAAAAGAGACTGGACTTCTTCTCGGTATTGCGGCTCTAAAACATCAATTGGGACTTTGATATCTTTCAATTCTTTAGTATCTAAAAGGATGTCAGCGAGCTTTCCTCCTTTAAAGTGAGAAACGCACTCTTCCATCGTTAACTCAGCCCCATGCTGGTTAAATACATTGACGAGCGCTTGGCAACACAGTCTTTCGCTGTCGACCAACGTACCATCACAGTCAAATATCACGCACTTAATATTGGTAATTGCCATAGCCATCTCCAGACGTCTTAAAGGCTCAAGCCCAAGCTGATTTTAAGAATGTTTGGATTAATCTTATTTGAGTTTGGGATTGTTGAAACGACGAGCTTGGCATTTCATGGAAATAGAAGGGAGCAATTACAGTTTTTCTAAGCAAGATCACCCAACGTCATCTTGCTTTACTTTTTATGCACATTGATGTGTAAGTTAGTTTTCGATAACCACTGAGTCTAACAGTTTTTGCTCGGTGCTTAGTCTTTTAGCCAGATCAGCCACAAACGAGCTTTTGTATTTTGATTCAGAAACAGCAACATCAGAGATGAGTGTATTTCCTTCGAGATGGCTAACAATAGCAGCACCAATTGGGACTCCAGATTTAAAACCAACATATAATTCAAAATCTGGCGTGAGGATAATCTGTGTCAGATATTCAATGATCATATCTTTATCATACTGCTGTTCCCAGCGCTGAGATTGCAAGATAGAGAACATAATGGTCAGTCGATGAAAATCGACCAGAAAAATATCGTCGGGGTTAAATTCAGAGTCACTTTCCAGTAGTGTGTCTTTGTCGACTACTTGATACGTTGCTTTTTCTAGCGTTTTGAAATAGACATCGCGCCCTTTCAAACTCTCTGGTGTCGGAAATTCAACTTCGACCAGATCATACAGCCATGTATTTTTACGCTCGATACTGGCTAACTGTTGTTCATTCATCTTGATACCTTCGTTTAGAGCAGTACATTAGCATGAAGCCCGCAACAAACCTAGCGCACATAGACCTTTCCGTGGCTAAATTTTGTTTTAGGTGCAAACCTCTGATAGATTTCATCAATATCTTTCCTAGTTAAGGACAAAAATAATGAAAAAGATGCTGTTAAGTGCATTGCTTGCTACTACTCTAGTTGGTTGTTCAGATAACGATGTTGCTGACGTGGGGCTCGGTTGGTTTACTTTGAAAGACATCAAAGTCGGTGAGTTGAAAGACGAGGTGGTAACAGGTGTCACATGTCACATCGCCTCTATCGAAGCGGATTTCAGCTTAGCAGATCCAAGTGATAGCTCAATATCATGTCGTCAGACTGGCGAAATCACACCGGAAATGATTGCAAAAATAGATAAGAGTAAGTCCGGTGAAATTGTATTTAAGAAGTCAAAAAGCATTTTCTTCAAAACAATGAAGGTTCGCCGTATTTATGATGCCGATAACCAAACCTTACTCTACTTGTCTTATACAACAAAAGAGACCGATGGTAGTTTTAAGCATAGCCTTTCGACAGTCCCACTTTGGGGTACCAAGGCTTACGTTGAGCCAACTGAAGTGAAAAAGTAACGGGGTAAATTTAGTTAGCGCGGAGCAGGCTCTTTCCGGGCGCTGCTGAGCAACAAGTTTAAAAAACAACCCATTGCAATACGACAAGCGTCATAAATTGCAGCTGCTTTGGTTGCTATTTACTCAGCTCGCTGATTTTTTCAGCGAGCAGACTTCTTTGTAATAAATCGCCACGATTTTCATTTTTTTGTGATACAATCCCGCCTCTTTTTTTTCTCACTCAAGAACAAGCATGAAGTTTCCTGGTCAGCGTAAATCTAAACACTACTTCCCAACTCACGCTCGAGATCCATTAGTAAACCAAATCCGACAGGCACCTAAGCTATATCGCCCAACTATTGTTGGTGTCGGTCAAACCATTGTAGATATCGAAGCACGTGTAGATGACGCGTTTTTAGAGAAATACAACCTGAGTAAAGGACATTCGCTCGTTCTTGAAGAAAGCAAAGCAGATGCTCTTTACGAAGAACTGGTTGAGCAAGGCCTGATCACACACCAATACCCAGGTGACACGATTGGCAATACTCTTCACAACTACTCAGTTTTAGCCGATAGCAAATCCGTTTTGCTCGGTGTGATGTCTAAGAACATTCAAGTCGGTTCTTTTGCTTATCGCTACCTTTGTCGTACGTCTTCACGCATGAACCTTAACCATTTACAAACGGTAGATGGCCCTATTGGTCGCTGCTACACCCTAATTTCTCAAGACGGTGAGCGTACATTTGCTATCAACGAAGGTCATATGAATCAACTACTTCCGGAAAGCATTCCTGAAGAGATCTTTGAGAAAGCATCAGCCCTGGTTGTTTCTTCTTACCTAATGCGTGGTAAAGAAGAAGATCCAATGCCTAAAGCGGTACAAAGAGCGATCGACTTTGCTAAGAAGCACGATGTCCCTGTTGTACTTACGTTAGGGACGAAGTACGTTATCGAAGGTAACGCACAGTGGTGGCAAGAATACATTCGCGAAAACATTTCTGTTGTCGCTATGAATGAAGAAGAAGGTGCGGCGCTAACAGGTGAAACAGAGCCGCTAGCAGCTGCTGATAAAGCACTTGAATGGGTTGATCTCGTACTTTGTACGGCAGGACCAAATGGTCTGTACATGGCTGGTTACACCGACGAGAAAGTAAAACGAGAAACCACACACGACATCCTTGAAAGCTCCCTCGAAGCCTTTAACCAGTACGAGTTTAGTCGTGCGATGCGTAAAGAAGACTGTCAAAACCCAATGAAGGTCTACTCTCACATCGGCCCTTACCTTGGTGGACCATTAGAGATTAAGAACACTAATGGTGCAGGTGATGCAGCCCTTTCAGCCTTACTGCATGACATGGCAGCAAACTCTTTCCACCAAAAAGAAGTGCCTAACTCAGAAAAGCACGAAGTACGATGCTTAACCTACTCCTCTCTTTCTCAGATTTGTAAATACGCAAACCGAGTAAGCTATGAAGTGTTGACGCAGCACTCTCCTCGCCTATCGCGAGCGCTTCCTGAACGAGAAGATAGCTTAGAAGAGACTTATTGGGATCGTTAAAACGACAGCTTTAAAGCTGAAAATATATCAAGGTCACCATTTGGTGGCCTTTTTGTTTTTATCTAGCACTGTAACGAGTAGATTTTGTTAGTATGTCGCACAATACGAAGCAGTAAACTCTTTACAAGCCTAACCGAAACAGTACCATCACCAAGCAGACCTTTGCCTCACAATAATACTCGTTATAACTCAGGTAGTTTTTCAACGCTACCTGTGTGCCACTTTGGGGATTCTCCATGCAGTCAGATATCGAAATTTGCCGAAACACACCACTTTCTTCTATTGATGTTATCGCGGAAAAAGTAGGACTATTGCCCGAAGAGTATGACACTCACGGGAAGCACAAAGCCAAAGTCCACCCAAAATGTTTGGAACGACTCAAAGCAAATGATGACGGTAAACTTGTACTCGTCACTGCGATCACGCCGACTCCTCTTGGCGAAGGAAAAACCGTTACGACGATAGGACTGGCGCAAGGTTTAGCAAAGCTTAATCAATCTGTTATTGCATGTATAAGGCAACCTTCGATGGGACCCGTCTTCGGTATTAAAGGTGGCGCAGCGGGCGGCGGTTATTCTCAAGTAGCTCCAATGGAAGAGTTAAACTTACACCTTACTGGTGACATTCACGCAGTGACAGCGGCGCACAACCTTGCTTCAGCCGCTCTTGACGCTCGCTTGTTCCATGAGCAACGCGAGGGTTATGATGCCTTTGAATCACGCACCGGGTTAAGAGCACTTAAAATCGACACGGCAAGTATTACTTGGAAACGAGTGATGGACCATAATGATCGTGCACTACGTAAAGTCAAAATTGGCCTCAATGATGCAGGAAAAACCATCAATGGTTTCGAGCGTGACGAAGGGTTCGATATTTCAGCCGCTTCTGAGTTAATGGCTATCATTGCACTAGCCAAAGATTTAAAAGATTTACGTCAACGTATTGGGAAAATTGTCGTAGCGTACGATTTGAACGGAAACCCCGTCACTACGGAAGATCTACAAGTTGCAGGAGCAATGGCAGTAACACTAAAAGAGGCGATTGCACCAACACTGATGCAAACTCTAGAAGGTGTTCCTACGTTGATCCATGCAGGTCCATTTGCAAACATCGCCCATGGAAATTCATCCATTATCGCGGACGATATTGCGCTAAAACTGTCAGGTTACACGGTAACTGAAGCCGGTTTTGGTTCGGATATGGGATTTGAGAAAGCGTGTAACATTAAAGCTGCTGCCGCCAACAAAGCCCCGGACTGTGTAGTGATCGTAGCAACATTACGCGGCCTCAAAGCGAATTCCGGACACTACGATTTACGACCAGGTATGGCTATTCCAGATTCCATTTTTAATCCGGACCAAGCAGCATTGGAGGCTGGGTTTGAAAATTTAAAATGGCACATAAATAACGTTCATAAATACGGTTTACCTGCTGTCGTTGCCATTAACCAGTTTCCACAAGATTGTGTGAAAGAGCTTAAAGCTCTTGAAGATCTGATTCACCAATTTAATCCCGAAGTTAAAGTAGCCATCAGCACCGCTTTTTCGCAAGGCGGACAAGGCGCAACGGAACTAGCTCAACATGTTATTGATGCGTGTACCACGCCTGTAGAGTTTTGTCCGTTATACAACAAAGAGCAATCATTACTCGAAAAGCTCATGGCAGTATGTGAAGCGGGCTATGGAGCAACCAACATAGAAATGACTCCTATCGCGACTGAACAGCTCAAACATTTTGAGCAATTAGGCTTTAACAACTTAGCGGTTTGCATCGCGAAGACACCACTATCTATAACCACGGACTCCGCAGTCAAAGGGGCACCAACTGGTTTTACCGTCCCAATCCGCGAGCTGCGCTTGTGTGCGGGTGCAGGATTCGTTTATGCATTATCTGGTACCGTGATGACGATGCCAGGCTTACCTGATAAACCCGCATTTATGAACTTAGATCTTGATGATGAAGGAAATATCGTCGGTCTCTCTTAGTGCAGTGATAACGTATCGCTATCAGTGAAGTGAGCATATTCATTGAGTGAGTGGTCTACTTACCTATCCACTCACTCTCAACAACTGTGAAAAGAGTTGTCTCAGGCCTTCTACTCTTGAATCGTTGATACAAAGCTCTCCTGCCTTACATCAACGCGCCTGTTTTAGGCCTTTAGAGTTAAGACGCTAACCCTAAGCCTTGTTTGGCGATAGTTATTAAGCTAGAAAACCCTATTTATCTTCTTGTTTTGTCGCCACTTTACATTGTAAATCCATACTTGTTGACTTCTCCTTTCTACAATTTTGCGCCAATTTGATGCACGGGCGATTTAGCGCTTCACTAATATGGTGCAGTTGTCTTACAGTGAAATTTTAACCTCCTTGATTTTTAAGGAGATATTCTATGGCTCGATTCTTGTAGTAGACTTTTCACTAATAAGCACATTAGCACATGCTTTTCAAAACCTCTGCGTTGCATACCACCTCCTTCAGGTTAGCACCGTTTTGATGCATGTCAGAAAAGGGAAAGGGAATACTATGGAAGACGCACTTGCCGTAATTTTAGCAGGAGGGATGGGGTCTAGACTCAGCCCACTCACCGATGACAGAACCAAGCCAGCCGTACCTTTTGGCGGAAAATATAGAATTATAGATTTCACACTAACCAATTGTTTACATTCGGGTTTACGCAAGATCCTTGTTTTAACCCAATATAAATCTCATTCACTTCAAAAACACTTACGAGACGGCTGGTCGATATTCAATCCAGAGCTAGGCGAGTACATCACTGCTGTTCCACCACAAATGCGCAAAGGTGGTGCATGGTATGAAGGAACCGCCGATGCGATTTATCACAACATGTGGTTGCTATCGCGAAACGATGCAAAGTATGTGGTTGTGTTATCCGGCGATCATATCTATCGAATGGACTACGCCGCAATGCTTGAAGAGCATAAAGAGAAAGGTGCTAAGCTCACCGTTGCCTGTATGGATGTTCCCGTAGAGGATGCTTCAGCATTCGGTGTAATGGGCACCGCAGAAAACGGGCTCGTTACTTCGTTTATAGAGAAACCTGAAACCCCACCTACTCTTCCTGGAAGCGCGACCAGAAGCCTTGTTTCTATGGGAATATATATCTTTGATATGGATGTTTTGAAAGAAGCGCTTGAAGAAGACTCAAAACTCGATTCATCAAGCCATGACTTCGGAAAAGACATCATACCTAAGCTGATTGATACCGAATCCGTTTACGCTTATCAATTCTGTGGCAGTAAAGGGCGCGTCGATAAAGATTGCTATTGGCGCGACGTGGGTACCATTGACTCCTTCTATGAAGCGAATATGGATCTACTAGAACCTGTGCCGCCAATGAACCTTTATCAGTCCAATTGGGCGATTCGTACTTACGAGCCGCAGTTTCCACCAGCTCGTACTGTATCGTCGGCCACGGGTAATGAAGGCATTTTTATTAACTCCATCATTGCTACCGGTGTCATCAATTCCGGAGGCTCAGTACAGCACTCCATAATCTCCTCTAACGTACGCATTCAAGATAGTGCAACGGTAGTCGATTCCATCATTTTTGATGACGTAGAAGTCGGTGAAGGAAGTCAGTTGGTCAACTGCATAGTTGATAAACATGTTCGTATTCCGCCACATACTCAAATTGGCATCAACAAACTTGAAGATGCGAAGCGATTTAAAATCTCAGACAAAGGTATTGTCGTCATACCCGAAAGTTACCAATTCGATTAAACGACAAACTATCACAACAAAAAAGCGCACGATAATCATCGTGCGCTTTTGTTTAAGTGCCTGTAAACATTAGGCTATAACAAATAATCCATAATAATTAGATGTTACATACCGTTGACCAGCTACCATCTGTACCCGGTTCAGCCGCTGTCCACCAGTTCGCTTGGTAAACCACACCGTTGTGGATGATCTTATCACCTTGGTTAGCGTGGCTTGGATTACCTGCCCAATCCGTTTGTGGCAGAGCTGGGTATGTCACTAAACCTGTCGTATCACACGTACCTGGTTCAGTGGTACCACCACCCGTGCCCGCATTGAGATCACCAATTGGTAGATCTGGCTGTTCAAACTTGAACGCAAACTCTTTACCACCAGAAATCACTGAGTAGTTAGCCGGACCAGAGATTGGTAGGTAGTAAACCATATCAAGCTCGTAAGTGCCGCCCGCTGGCAAGTCTTTCCATGCTGGTAGAGAGAACGACACACGGTGCATTACGCCATCTAAGCCACCAATGTTGTTTGCTCGAGTATGTCCAGAAGCAATCACTTTCAAACCACCACCTGATTGGTCTTTCGCGTTGTCCGGCGCAGATACTGGGATATCGAATTGGAATTCAGTACCGCCAGGGATCGCTTGACCAGTGTTGTTCGTAAACGTGATTTTTGGGTTAATTGGGTAGTTTTGGTCGCCAACTTTGAAGCCGCCAACACTAACAGTAATGTCTACTGCTTCAGTTGGTGTTGGACCAGTAGCTACTTTGTTACCGTAAGGCGTCGCAGACTTAAACTTGTCGTAGATAGCTTTGGTCATAGTGTTACCCATGTGGTATTCACCATTACCCGCCGCACAAGCTTGTTCAGTTGCATCTACTGCCGTACGATTACCATTTGCATCCAGTACGTAACAGTTGTAGTCACCTGCTAGTTCCCAGAACATGATACCGCCGATCTCTTTATCGATAACGTAATCGGCTTTCACCTCGATAGAAGCTTTATCTTCCGTAGATAGGAATACGCTCTTCTCTGCGTTCCACAACCAAGGTGCCACAGCAACGCTATCGTAATGACGAGTATAAGTACCAACAAACTTATCTGAAGGATCGTTGACAGGGTCAAGACCGTAAGCAGCTGCGTAAGAGCCCCAAATACCGTTTTCTAGGTTCTTAGCATGCCACATTGGGTTAGAACCAGCGCCCATTTCGTTTCCTTTAGGGTCGGTATCATGCCACATGTTGTCGATACCAATAGCGCCGTGACCACAGTTGTTCTTCTCACCTTCACCTGTGCCCGGTTGGCACTCTGCTTGGTTTGGTAGTGCCGCTCGGCCCCAAAGGCCATTTTCGCCACCAGCAACACCTTGCCAACCACGGGTGTAGTAAGGAACACCAATGTTGATACGACCTGCTGGCATAGAACCACGGAAGTAATGGTAAGCCCAGTCTGTGTTCAAGTAACCGATACCACCGTATGCAGCAGTGCCGTATACGTTCCACTGCGCTAACTCAGAGTCTTTACCTGTATCGAATAAAGCCGCGTTATGACCAACGTGATCATTCCAAGCCCCATGCAAGTCGTAAGACATGATGTTTACGTAGTCTAGGTACTTAGTTACATCGAAGGTTTCCATCCCACGTAGCAAGTAACCTGAAGATGGTGCTGCGATAGTCAGCATATAGTGAATGCCATCTTGCGCGGATGCCGCATCAAGTTTCTCACGCAGTACTTTCATCAGCTCTTGGTAAGACGCCCATAAATACTTACGACGTGGTTCCATGAAGTCTTTGTCGTAAGGGTTACCAGCACCAGCCATTGACGTCGGGTATTCATAGTCAATATCCAGGCCATCGAACTTGTACTGACGCATCATTTCAACGGCTGAAGTTGCGAACTTCTCAATACTAGCATGATTAATAGAACCGTCCGCATTCGTCGTCATGGTGTAGAAGCCACCATCAGCTACACGATCACCGTTCGTATCGAAGTGACCGCCCGTTTCAGCCCAACCACCAATCGAGATTAGCGTTTTAACATCATGTTTTTGCTTGTAAGTTGCTAGTGCACCAAAATGACCTTTAAAACCAAGAGCAGGATCTACCTCAACGCCTGGCCAAGTTTTACCTGTAGCAGGGTTGTTAGGATCATTTACGTCGCCAACGTTTACTTTGCCGTCAGAACCAATGCTCACAAACGCGTAGTTAATGTGAGTAAGTTGTTCCCAAGGAATGTCTTTAACAAGGTAAGTCGATTGTGGATCGTCACCTGCTCGCCAACTGGTGAAGTAGCCGATTACACGACGTGGGTGATCAGCCCCCATTTTCTCACGGCCTTCTTCGTCATAAATAGAACAGTAAGGAACATCTACACCCGTTGTTTGATAAAGACCATCAGGACGACAATTAGATGTCACTGCGCCGCCGTTTACCGTTAACGTTGCAAGTGCAGAATCTGCTGTTGCTCCAGCATCATCGGTTGCTCTCGCATAAACACTTAATGAGCCAGCTTGTGAAGGGGTTACATCCAGCGTGTATGGTGCTGTTGTAGCAGTGCCAGCAAGCACACCTGCAACATAAAAATCAACTTTAGCAACGGTACCATCCGCATCCGTAGCATTTGCAGTCAGTGTGACGGAACCACCCAGGTCAATAGAGTTCGCAGAAAGCACGACATCCACTGTCGGCGCTTCGTTACCAGGTTGCGCTGATGCCACAGTTAACGTCACAACACTTGCCGTACTAACGGCACCTGCATCGTCATAGGCCTTGGTAGAGAACTCGTGCTGTCCTTCAGTTGCTGTCCACGATGCAGCATACGGCGCAGACGTTGCCTGACCAACTAATACACCATCAACAAAGAACTCTACTTTGCTAACAGTCCCATCAGTATCTGCCGCATCTGCAGCTAGGTTAACAACATCACCCGCAGTCACAGAAGCCGACGCAGAAGGCGATGTCAGAGTAACCGTCGGGACTTCATTCTGAGGTGGATCAACCGGTCCAGTGCCATCACAAGCGCCAAGTGTTTCCCACTCGCCCCACTCACCAGATTGCGCTGGATTGTTGTTTTGCGTCCAGTAACGCGCTTTATAAGCATTACCTTCATGCTGAACTTGGTCGCCACCGTTATAAACTTTTGATGATTGCCAAGTTTCTAGAGGGGCACAGTCAACTGCTGCGTAGCTATTGAAGGCCATAAGACAAGAAGCGGTGAGTGTGCTTAGTGTGAACACGTTTTTCACTGCGTTGCCGTTTTTAAGGTGCATAATCGCTCTTCCTTAAGTTATTGTTAAAACAATACTAAATGCGCTAAACGAAGCGCATCTATACTTTTATTTCGACGTAAAATAACTTAAGTACAAGTTGGTGATTTCACACTATCTATTTACGAGTTTTCCACACCGCCTCGCAACAATCCACTAAATGATTGCAACAACGTACCTATTATTTGGCACCAGTAACTAATTTTATAACTTAAATAAATATGTCACTCGCAAATTAATAAAAAAGGTAAAAAAAGTCGCCATTTTGAAATAAAGATCACTAAGCCTTTGTTGACCTTGGCGTTTCATTAAAATGGCGCTTGTACTCGCGACTAAACTGTGATGGGCTCGTGTACCCAACCATTCTCGCTGCATCATTAACACGTCGCCCCTCTAACTGGATCAATTCGCGCGCTTTGTTAAGTCGAACTTTCTTAATATATTGCAACGGAGATTCAAGCGTGACATTGCGAAATGCTTGATGGAAAGCAGACACACTCATGTTGGCTTCTTCAGCCAATGCTTGTACGTTCAACTGTTCGTGATACGCTTGATGTACACGATTTAGTGCTTTAGCTACCCTCGCGTAAGAACCTTCTTGATGTGCTAGGTCAAATAAAACATACCCCTCTTTGCTCACCAAAGTACGATACACAATTTCCTCAAGAAGCAGCTCGCCAAGCATGATGACATCAAGCTCGTCACACATTGCTTTCATTAACCGCTTGCACGCATCCAACATACCTTCATTCATACGTACCGACTTAAGGCCGCAACGGGTCGCATCCAGACACTTATTACTGAATTTCTCACCCTCTAATTTTTTAACGAGTTTATGAAGAAGCGTTGGCGAAATATCTATCGAAATGCCAAGTAAAGGCTCATTGTTTGTCGCAAACGCTTCGCACTCTAGTGGCATGGGAACCCCGACAACAAGGTAATCATCGGGCCCATATTGCACTGGTGTATCACCAATATGAATGTTCTTATGCCCTTGACCCAATACGATGATGCCGGACTGATAGACAAACGGCTGGCGATGATTCCCTTTGCTACTGCGATAAAACCATACGCCATCTATCGCTGTTTTCTTCATACCTTCTAGGTCATGCAGCCCCTGCTTTTCAACATATTGCTGCATGATATCTGCGAGAGTGTGCATTAGAGCGCTCCATCAATGACCAACGAGTTTGGTCTCTATTATCGTTTCGAGCACTATACTTCCTCTCGACTTTAACTTTCTAGCTCAAGAGCATTAATTTTGTAGAAATAGGCAAATTATTTGCAGAAATCGACCTGTTAACCATCGTTAATCAGGACTAATATGCATGTATTCAATCTCCTTCACTGGAAGCAAGAGGGCTAATAATGAACTTTTCTTATGTAAACCCAACCAAGATTTTCTTTGGTCAAAAACAAATCGCAGCAATCAAAGAAGCTATCCCATCCGACCAAAAAGTTTTAGTGGTATACGGTGGTGGCTCCATCAAAAAAAATGGCGTGTACGACCAAGTAGCGGAAGCTCTTGAGGGACATGAATGGCTAGAGTTTTCAGGTGTTGAACCAAACCCAACCAAAGAAACACTCGATAAAGCAGTCGCAATGGTAAAAGAGCATGGCGTTGACTTTATTTTAGCGGTAGGTGGTGGTTCAGTCATCGATGGCTCCAAATACGTAGCAGCGGCATCAAAGTATGATGGTGATGGTTGGGATATCATGATTGGTAAGCACCAAGTCACTGAAGCGACGCCTCTAGCTGCAATTTTGACATTGCCAGCAACAGGCTCAGAGTCAAACATGGGCGCAGTTATCACTAAAAAAGAAACTCAAGACAAACTTCCGTTCATGTCTCCAGCAGTGCAGCCAAAATTTGCCGTGTTAGACCCAGATGTAATGAAAACACTGCCAGAACGCCAGCTTATCAACGGCATTGTTGACGCATGGGTGCACGTATGTGAGCAATACTTGACGCTTCCTACCGGTGCAATGGTTCAAGATGGTTACGCAGAAACACTGCTGAAAACCTTAAAAACACTCGGAGAACAGTTTGCGGAACGAGACGACGATATGTGGCGCGCAAACTTAATGTGGTCTGCTAACCAAGCATTGAATGGGTTAATTGGTAGTGGCGTTCCACAAGACTGGGCGACACATATGATCGGCCATGAATTAACCGCTCTATGGGGCGTTGATCATGCGCGTTCTCTTGCAATTGTCCAACCATCGTTACTTCGTAACCAAATGCAGTTTAAGCGCCCTAAGTTAGAACAAATGGGTCGCAACGTATTTGCTCTTGAAGCAGGTGAGGATTTAGCAGAGCGCACAATCGAAGCTATCGAAGCGTTTTATCATCAACTTGATGTCGCAACTAAGCTCGAAAACTATGGTGAGAGCCGTGAACAAGCTATCGATGCCATCATTGATCAACTAAACAAACACGGCATGACTGTTTTAGGTGAAAACCAGGCGATCACACTTGAACGTAGCCGAGAAATCTTAGAGTTAGCTGTCTCATAACTGCAACAATTCTTCACTGCCCTTCCTAGGGTTTAACGGTATTGTGACTTAACAGTCACAATACCGTTTTTTTATGCTATTTTGTAAGCCACATCACGTTCAAAACGAGGAGGCTTCTAAAAACAACGATTCCCTCCAGACAAAAAATCGGCCGTGTTGGTTAGTAAAGAGACAACTGTCCAGCTTTACACAAATAAAAATAATTGAGATCAAAGAACGAGTTAACTCGTTAATTAAGTTTTGATTTGTTGTAGTGATGTACTACATAATTTTGTCTGTTCGAGAAAACACTTTATGTGGCTAGTTGTTGTCGTATTAGCATTCATACATATCATCAGTATCCGTAAAGGCTCTAAATGGCTCTTTTACGTTTCTAAACCATTACCAGTGCTCTGTATGCTTGGTATTTTAATTCAGTCCCCGGCTTACCCAATGCCATATGCGCATTGGATTTTGATTGGCTTATCGCTCTCGTTGCTTGGTGACGTGTTATTAATGCTCCCTAGAGACAAGTTCATTACAGGATTAGTGCTCTTTTGCTCTGCCCATCTCTCCTATAGTTATGGTTTTGCCATCATGTCAGCGTGGCATTTTACACCTTGGCTCCCAATTGCCTTGTTCGGACTCGGTATATGCGTCTACTGGTTGTTCCGACCGGATCTCGGTAAAGAGAAACGGCCAGTTGCCAGTTATATATTGGTACTGATGACTATGTGCTGGGCTTCGATCGAGTATTATTTGAGTGGGAAAACACAATCCTCCTCCTTTGCAGTGCTCGGAAGCTTTATCTTTATTATCTCTGGCATCGTATTGGCTTTCGAACGCTTTGGAGGACGGTCAATATTTTCACGACAAGTTGTCATGGTGACCTACTATTCTGCACAGACATTAATGGTTATGTCTGTTGTTGCGATTGTTGTTCGTTATCCGTATCTCGTTGAACTGAGTTAGTCATACTCTAGACTGCACCAACATTAAAGAAACATGGATGTATCTTGTAAGCGATCTGAATAGAGTCTTAAAATCATCGCCTAAACATTAGCTTATTCTTAATGAAATTACGCGCACAACTTGCTATTGTAAAAGGATATTTTTCCGTTATAGCGTGCCCCTTTGAAAGAGAATACTCCCGTCGTTGAGTTTAGCGACGTAAATAAGTGGTATGGCGATTACCACGCTCTAAAAGACATCAACTTCTCCGTGCATTCTGGCGAGATCGTCGTGGTGTGTGGCCCTTCAGGTTCCGGAAAATCAACGCTCATTCGTTGCATCAATCATCTTGAATCGATTCAAGAAGGCCAGCTTCATGTGTTCGACCAGCCTTCTCACGCAAAATCTCTCAAGCCCGGTAAAATCGGCATGGTGTTCCAACACTTTCACCTTTTTCCTCACTTGACTGTACTGGAAAACCTCACCTTAGCGCCGATTCGCACACTCAAATTATCAAAACAAGAAGCTGAAAAACGCGCAAAACATTACCTAAAGCGAGTCAATATTGAAGAGCAAGCGAGTAAGTATCCAATCCAGCTTTCTGGCGGTCAGCAGCAACGCGTCGCGATTGCCCGCTCCTTGTGTATGGAACCGGATTTACTCCTGTTTGACGAGCCAACTTCAGCGCTTGATCCGGAAATGATCAACGAAGTGTTGGATGTCATGGTTGAGCTGGCTCAAAGCGGAATGACGATGATTTGCGTCACGCATGAAATGGGATTTGCCAAAAAAGTAGCGAACCGCGTGGTATTTATGGACGAAGGCCAAATCGTGGAAATGAACTCTCCAGTCGCCTTATTTGAGACACCACAGCATCCACGAACCCAAGCATTTTTGAACCAAATTTTAAGTTACTGATGATAGTTCGCGTAATCAAACCTGTCCTTCAAGCTTTACTGCAAATGACGCTCCTCTTCATCGCGATTGTGTGGGTGTTGGACTCTGGTGCCGACGCTATGGGCTATCAATGGCAATGGGAGCGCGTACCTGATTACATCGCTTTTTATGAAGATGGCGAATGGTGGCCGGCAGAACTTATTGATGGGCTATTGGTCACGCTTAACATCTCGGCTATTAGTCTATTTTTTACCTTAGTATTAGGGTTGGTTACCGCGTTACTAAGGCTTAGCGATTCGAAAGTCGGCAATGTTATTGGTACCACTTATGTCGAAGTAATACGTAACACGCCGTTGTTGGTGCAAATCTATTTACTCTACTTCGTGTTTGGCCCCGTGATTGGTTTGGACCGATTCAGTACCGCCGTTTTGGCATTATCCCTTTTCCAAGGTGCCTACACCGCGGAAATATTCCGTGCAGGTTTAAACAGTATTCCTAAAGGGCAATTCGAAGCAGCACAAACTCTCGGACTATCACCGTTTTACACCTACAAAGACGTAATTTTTCCTCAGGTTTTACAGCGCACATTACCGCCATTAACCAATGAAGTGGTTTCTTTGATCAAAAACTCTTCCATTGTAAGCGTGATGGCGATTTTTGATCTAACAACACAGGCACGCAACATCGTCTCAGAGACGGCGATGCCGTTTGAAATTTGGTTTACCGTGGCAGCAATTTATCTTGCTCTCACTCTGTCACTTTCTGGCTTGTCTGCATGGCTAGAACACAAACTCGGAGCCAGTTGGCGCAAATTATAAGGAGATAACATGAAGTTATTCAAAGCGACCATTACTGCATTATTAGGGCTAGCCATCGCTATGCCTACTCTCGCGAAAGAAGGTGTTGCCACACCCAATGTAGATCAAATCAAAGAACGAGGCACTTTGCGCGTTGGTATGTCAACATTTGTACCTTGGGCAATGCGTAACAAGCAAGGTGAGTTAATCGGTTTTGAAATCGATGTTGCCAAACGCTTAGCACAAGATTCAGGTTTGAAAGTGGAATTCGTACCGACTGCATGGGATGGCATTATTCCCGCATTACTGGCGAAAAAGTTCGACGTGATCATTGGTGGCATGTCTGTTACGCCTGAACGCTCCAAAAGCGTCTTGTTTACTGAGCCCTACTCGCACTCAGGCGTTCAAGTAGCAGCAAACAAAGAACTCGCCTCTGGTTTTAGCGAATTTTCGGATTTTGATTCACGACGCGTAAAAATTGCGGCTCGTCGCGGCGCATTCACCGTTCAAGTAGCCAGAGAAACCTTCCCGAAAGCGAAGATCCTGCAATTCGATGACGACGCACAAGCGTTCCAAGAGGTGCTGAATGGTAACGCCCACGCGGTCATTGCTTCTAGCCCAAAACCAGAACATGAGACAGTGAAACACAGCGACAAACTATTCCTTCCATTCTCTGAGCGACTATCACAAGGTAACGAAGCCTTTGCAGTTCGTTTGGGGGAAGAAGATAAAAAGGCCTTTTTCAATAAATGGATTGAAGCAAGAACCCAAGATGGATGGTTAAAACAACGTTATGAATACTGGTTCTCGACATTAGATTGGCAAGATCAAGTCGCGCAAGGCCAGTAATCTTAATGGCTCGTGGACGCCGCGAGCCTATACTCTCCAATCATTCATTTTACTTTTCCATAACTTATCGGAGTCAAATTTTTGGGCGAACACACTACCACTCGCACAGCACCCGCGAAATCCAGCACAGGCTACCTTTTACCGCAATTAAACACACTAGACTGGGTACTACTTGTTATGTGCGGTATCGGTGGTGTTTGGCTGTACCATCGGTCCGCTGTTGGTGTGCATTATTTGTGGCAGTGGAAAGAGGCGCTTGAATTACTTTTCACACCTAGAGCAGATGGTGGTTTGCCCTACTTCTTCCAAGGTTTGATTTCGACGTTAAGGCTCAGTATTTGGGGCATCAGCTTCGCATTAGTGTTTGGCACTTTGTTAGGCTTAGCACGCTTCTCTCGTTCCGTTTGGTTGCGCACACCTGCCAATGCGTTTATCCAGTTAGTGAGAAACATCCCTCCGTTGGTGTTTGTTTTTATTTTCTACTTTTTCATTTCTAACCAATTGATCCCGTTACTCGGTTTGGAAGATCTTCTACGAAACTACAACGGCGAACCAAATGCGCTACAGCGCTTTCTGTTTGGGCCTTCTAACCTTTGGGAAAACCTTGCCTCTGGCGTGTTATGCGTCGGCTTACTCTCTTCTGCCTACATTGCAGAAGTTGTGCGCGGTGGTTTACAAAGTATCGACCAAGGTCAGTGGGAGGCGGCTGACTCATTGGGCTTGTCTCGATGGGTGAAATACCGATTTGTTATCGCGCCACAGGTGCTTAAATCAATAACACCTGCACTTGCCGGTCAAACCATCTCTTTGGTGAAAGACACCTCTATTGTTTCACTGATTTCGATACAAGAAATGACGTTTGTTGGGACAGAGATGGCAAATTCATCAGGGTATATATTTGAAATTTGGTTGATTGTCGGCCTTGCTTACTTCTTAATCTGTTTTGGTCTGTCACTTATTTTCCGCCATATTGAAGCAAAATCGGAAGCCATTTCAAATTAACTCAACCGCATATGTAATTAGGCACATTTGATTCTTCAAATCAGAATTGCACCCTGTTACATTGGCAAGATGCTAAATTTTCGGCGTTTTTCATGGAGTTAAAGAATCAATCCGACTACGAGCGATACATAAAACAAGATAATCTTGGTGAATATTACGTAGTTCTCAATCAATTCACTTTTCACAGTGTTTATCAGCCAATTTTTGATAGACGCCAACGTATTATTGGTATGGAAGCCTTACTGCGTATTCGTGGCATTGATGGTTCCCTAATTCGTCCTGACGTGTTTCTGGCCAATAATGGTCTTGATCCCTACTTTCGCTTATGTGTAGAGTTTTTATCTAGAGCAATGCACATTCGAAATTTCGCACGCTATTTCGCAGGGACGCCGATCAAACTGTTTCTTAACGTCATGCCTCAAACGCTACTCACACTAACCAAAGACATGGGCTTTAAAGATAACGGCCTGCTTTACAAACGCCTTTCCGAACTTGGTATGAGCCCATCAGACGTAGTTTTTGAAGTAGTCGAAGAGTCATGCGGAGATACGGATTTATTAATCAAAGCCGTACAGTTAATGAAAGCAAATGGTTTTATCTTTGCTATCGATGATTTTGGCGCCCAACATTCTGATATCGCACGTGTTCAGCAGCTCTGCCCTGACATCATCAAAATCGATCGTTCCTATTTGCTAGACTACTGCGCCGGAGAAACCTTTTCCATACATAGCGCCGTTGATCTAGCGGATCATATGGGAGCAAAAGTCATTATAGAAGGGGTTGAAGAAGACGTGCAGCTACAAGCTATGTATCAACTTAATTTGGATTATTACCAAGGCTTTTACTTAGGAAAGCCTTGCGCCATTCATCACTGGACAGATAGCCTAAACATCGAGACGACAGTGCATTAACACTGCCCACTTACAGCACAGTGAAACCAAAAAAGCGCCGATATAATATGCTCGGCGCTTTTTAGTTTTACTCAGATGTCACTTATTTAGTTAAGCGTTCATTTCCCTAGAAAAAATCAATAGAATTACGTCCGCTCTTCGGATCACGAGTGGCTTGCGGTTTGTCTTCTTTTTTGCCTTTCTTAGCAGACTGAGACAACGCTTCTTTCTGCGCTTTACGCTCTTTATGTGCCGCTTTACGGCCTGTTGATTTAGGCCCAGAGGCTTTAGGTGACTTACTTTGACGAGACTTGTCTTTACGAGAAGACTGTGCTTCTTTTTTCGCTTTCTTTTCTGCTTTTTGCTCTGCCGTTTCAGGTTCGGTTACTGGCGCATCGCAAACCACAACATAATATTCCTGGTTAAACTCAAAAAAGTCACCATCATACATCTTGCGGCGCTTACGTGTTTCTAGTTCACCATTCACCGCAACGTAGCCTTCCTCGATGATATGTTTTGCTTCGCCGCCACCGCTGACCAAGTTTGCGATTTTAAAAAGCTTGTACAGTTCGATTGGATGCGCATCAACATCGATGCCAATCGCTTCGATCTCAATCTCTTCGCCTTCTAAATACTCTTCGTGGTCGTAATCTTGGGTCATGTTACTTACTCTTACTATTTGATGCCCTGAAGTTTAAACGCAATGCTTAAAAATAGAAGCCTCTGCCGATGTTCAATCACCGATTCGCCTTGGCGTTTGAGCACCTCTTAACCCATTTAACTTGTCGCTTGTTAGCTTGTATACCGATGCGTAGCTCAAACGAAGATGCAATTACGCAACCTGAAGGTATATACTCTCTAAGTTATTGTTGAAAAGAGCGAATACTTTGTCTCAACCAAGTAGAATTACCTTTGTCACTGCGAACTTGTTTAATTTTGTCGCACCGCCTAACGCCTACTATGATTTCGAGAACATATACTCGTTAGAGCAATGGCGAGACAAACTTTCGTGGACGCAACGTCAAGTTGAAAAACTGGAAGGCGACGTGATTGGCTTACAAGAAGTATTCAGTATCGAGAAGACCCAGGCATTCTTTTCAACCATCGGCTACCCCTACTTTGCGACCGTTGACACTCCACATGTTGAGGATGAGTACATTTACTCAAGCCCTGTTGTGGCAATCGCATCTCGGTTTCCAATAGAAAAAGTACAAGCGGTAGAGTTTGACTTAGCAACGCTTGAGCCTTTTGGAGTAAGTGTTGTTCCAGAGTTCAGTCGCAAACCTATCTATGCCCAAGTAATACATCCTGTACTTGGTCATATCGCCGTTTACGTAACGCACCTGAAATCTCAACGCCCGGCCGACTCAGAACAACCAGAAACGTCTAGCACGATTATTGGGCGCTGGTTATCCACCCAGCAAAGAGGCTGGGAAGCAGCGATGTTAAGAGACGCGATGCAAAAGAGGTATCGAAAAGAACCAATGCCGACAGTGTTAATGGGCGATATGAATCAACCTATCACTCCTATCAGCGTTAACAGCGCATTGGTATCCAATACTGGTGACAGCGTCACTGAATTACAACTCAAAGATGGTTGGTTATTGCAAAGTGACACCCTGAAGGATGAACGCCCAGCCACGCACTATCATTTTTCCACTGGGAATGTACTCGACTATATCTTGCTCTCACAAGAGTTTGATACCTTATCAGATATATCGGTTGCCGAGGTTGTTGACTATCACGTGTCTAACCAACATCTGATCAACCCGATTTATGACAGAGATAAAAACGCCAGCGACCACGCATTTGTAGCGCTGACGGCTGAAGTAAAGCTTTGAGCAACCTATTTAGTTACTTAGTGACGTTTCACAATTTTACGCGGGATAAGTTCTACGCCAGGCTTGTAACGCTTAGCGGAAGCGTTGAGTGCTAACTCCATTGCGCTGTCCGCGATCAACTCAAACTGTTGAGGCAAAGAGTTGATTTTCACAGGCAAGAAGTCCAGCAGTCGATTATCACCAAATGTCGCTAAACGCACCTTTCCCATCAGTTCTGGTTTTTCTAGCATTACATCCAACACACCTTCTAACAGTGTGTATGACGTTGTAACAATGGCATCTGGCAATGCGTTCTCTGTTAACCATCTCTCTAAGACTTTCTTGCCTTCTTCCCGGGAGAAGTGTTGTCCATAACCCACTGTTGCCGTTTTACCACCTTGTTGAGAAGCAGATAGAAAACCAAGCTCACGCTCTTTTGAGACTTGAAGATCTTGCAATGCACCGATTAAGCCAATGGACTTAATATCCTCTGACAGTACTGACTGAGTGAGTTCAAGTGCGGCATCAAAATCTTCGCTGATGACACAACAAAAGTGCTCATCATCCATTGGACGGTCTAGCGCGATAACTGGCGTACCAGAATTTTGCAACTTAAGATAATACTCGTTTGCAGTGGGCATACCACTTGCCACAAACAACGCATCAATACGACGACTGACTAATGCTTCCGCCACCTTTTGCTCTGTATCAGGATCATCATCAGAGCAGCCAATCAAAATTTGGTACCCCGCTTTCCGAGAGTTTTGCTCTATCAGCTTTGCAAGACGCGCATAACTGGTGTTCTCTAAGTCTGGGATGATAAGCCCAAATGAGCGTGAATTACCTGCCCGCAAGGAAGACGCCGCATGATCTGGCTTATAATTGTACTCTTCTACAACGGCCATCACCTTTTTCTGAGTCTTCTCGCTGATGCGGTATTTCTGCGCTTTTCCGTTAATCACATAGCTTGCAGTTGTCTTAGAAACACCCGCTAATTTGGCTATTTCATCCAGTGTCATATTCTAAACCTTATTCTGTGCGCGCGATCATATTAATACATCAACGATCTTTCGATAAGTTGAATTATAAGCTGAACCGATTCAGTATAAAAGCTGAAAGGATTCAGCAAAACTTAAAAATTGACGTAAATCACCCGAACACGCAACAAACCAATTTGTGAGCTAGGCTATAGGACAGCGGCAAAGGCTCGTTTGTTAACGTCAGTTTTTAAAACAGTTTTTCTGAGTCTTTTAAAAAATTTACCAACAAGCTGAATCGATTTAGCTTGAAATATAAAAGGTTTGAGGAGTGATAAGCGCTCAGAAGAAGCGGCGTTCAACTTCTCACACAGAATACATTTTTAAATTGATACCTTAAGGCTGGAGAAGCACCATGCTTAAGCTAAATAAGAACGACATTACCCTCTCGCAATCAGCGACAGATAAGTTTGAAGCAATAAAGAGTATTGCTCATAGCCTGACTGATAAAGGCCTAGTTGAGCAAGGTTACGTTGAAGGCATGCTAAACCGTGAAAACCAAAACTCTACGTTTTTGGGGAACGGTATTGCCATACCGCACGGTACAACCGACACTCGTGCAATGGTGAAAACAACGGGTGTTGCTGTGCACCACTTCCCACAAGGTGTCGACTGGGGTGATGGCAATACTGTGTTCGTCGCTATCGGTATCGCAGCTAAATCTGATGAGCACCTTGGCATTCTTAAACAGCTCACCAAAGTGCTAGGCGCAGATGGCGTAGAAGAGCGTCTGCGTAATGCAAAAAACGAAGACGAGATCATCGCCCTACTGCACGGTGATGTTCAGCTTGAAGCAGACTTTGACGCTTCTTTAATTCAACTGATGTTCCCTGCGAGCGACATGCTACAGATGAGTGCTGTTGCTGGTGGTCTGTTGAAAAATACGGGATGTGCTGATAACGAATTCGTTGCAGATCTCGTTACCAAACAACCAACTCACTTATGTAATGGCCTGTGGTTAATTGGCAGTGACAAACATGTCACTCGCACAGGTGTGTCATTTGTCTCGACGGCAAACGACTGCGAATATGAAGGTCAAAAAGTGCGTGCACTTGTCGCGTTCGCAGCATGTAACAATGCTCACCAACCTATCCTAAAAACGCTTTCTAATATTTTGTTTAACAATGAACACGGCAAGCTTTTAGATGCATCAGTAGAACAGATTCTTGCTTTGTTCAAAGGTGAAGAAGTCACAGCCGCACCTTCAGAAGAAGGCAATACCGCTGTATTTAAAATCAAAAACTCTCACGGCCTACATGCTCGTCCGGGGGCAATGTTAGTCGCAGAAGCGAAAAAGTTTGAATCCACTATACGTGTTGCCAACTTAGACGGAGATGGAAAAGCAGTAAACGCGAAGAGCCTAATGAAAGTCATCGCGCTGGGCGTTAAGCACGGTCACCAACTTCAATTTACAGCAGAAGGCCCTGATGCGCCGCAAGCCTTGGAGTCTATCGGAAATGCAATCGCTTCTGGCCTTGGTGAAGGTTAAGGATCCGATATGACAAACAAAACAAATAAGGTTGTCACTATTACGCTCAACCCGGCATTGGATTTAACAGGTTCAGTAAATGAACTAAACGTTGGTTCCGTGAGTTTAGTACAGCAAAGCAATCTCCACGCTGCAGGTAAAGGTGTCAACGTAGCAAAAGTGTTGAGCGATTTAGGCGCAGATGTCACGGTTACCGGCTTTCTTGGTAAAGATAACCCTGAGCTATTCCATCAGCTTTTCAATGACATCGGCGTTAAGAATGAGTTTGTAGAAGTACAAGGTGCCACTCGTATCAACGTCAAGCTCGTTGAGGCTAATGGAAACGTTAGTGACATTAACTTCCCTGGTGTTCAAGTTACGGCAGAAGAAATCGCGCGCTTTGAAGAAACCCTATTCCGCCTTGCTGAAACACACGATTACTTTGTATTGGCAGGCAGCCTACCGGGCGGTGTTACTGCAGAGCAATGCGCTGCATGGATAGAAGCACTGCATCAACAAGGCAAAAAGGTGTTGTTCGACAGTAGCAAAGCCGCATTGAAGTCAGGTATTGATGCTCACCCATGGTTAATTAAACCTAACGATGAAGAACTTGGTGATTTTGTTGGCGAACATCTAGCAACACCTGAACAGTGCCAAGCTGCAGCGCAAACACTGAGCGACAAAGGCATAGAAAACATCGTGGTTTCTATGGGACCTGACGGTGTTATGTGGCTCAACCAAGGCGAATGGCTTAGTGCAAAACCGCCTCGAATGCATGTCGTGAGCACCGTTGGCGCAGGCGATACGCTGGTCGCTGGCTTGTGTTGGGGCCACATGCAACTGATGCCTAAAAACGATTTATTGCGCTTCGCTACGGCACTTTCTGCTTTGGCAGTTAGTCAAGTTGGCGTAGGGCTAACCAGTCAGGAAGAACTGGAAAATATCAAGCGACAAACTGAAGTTAGCGCGCTTTACCCTATTACAAACTTAGAACAAAACTAAGGAACAGAAGGTTATCGTATGAATATTGCCATTATTACTGCCTGTCCGAGCGGTGTAGCAAATAGCATCCTTGCGGCAGGATTACTAGAACAAGCCGCCGCAAAATTAAACTGGAATGCCAAAATAGAATGTCAATCAAGTGTGGTTGAACCAACACTATTGACGGAAGCTGACGTTGAACAAGCAGAAGTCATTGTCATTGCGGCAAATACTAGCGTCGACACTTCTCGTTTTGTAGGAAAAAAGGTTTACCAAGCGGAAATTAGCGAAGTAGCAAAAGACGCAACTGCGTTTCTCCAGCAAGCGGTTGAAAACGCCACTTTACTTGAAAAAGCAACCACACTTGCAGCCCCTATCACTGCTGAAGCAACATCAGCATCAAAGAAGATTGTTGCAATCACGGCATGCCCTACTGGCGTTGCGCATACCTTTATGGCGGCAGAAGCTTTAGAAGAAGAAGGCAAGCGTCGTGGCCATCAAATCAAGGTGGAAACTCGTGGTTCAGTTGGCGCTAAAAACCAACTGACTGAGCAAGAAATTGCAGATGCCGATCTGGTGATCATTGCTGCGGATATTGAAGTGCCACTTGAGCGCTTTAACGGCAAAAAGATGTACCGCACGAAAACAGGCCCAGCTCTGAAGAAAACAGCCGAAGAGATGGACAAAGCATTCGAGCAAGCCACGGTGTATCAACATTCTGGTTCAGCTAACTCTTCATCTTCCACCGAAGAGAAAAAAGGCGCTTACAAACATCTAATGACGGGTGTTTCGCACATGCTTCCTGTCGTCGTTGCAGGTGGTTTGATCATCGCTCTATCTTTCGTGTTCGGTATTGAAGCATTTAAAGAAGAAGGCACACTAGCAGCAGCCTTGATGAACATTGGTGGTGGCTCTGCATTCGCATTGATGATTCCTGTACTTGCTGGCTATATTGCGTTTTCAATCGCTGACCGTCCTGGTCTGGCTCCTGGTCTTGTTGGTGGTATGCTAGCAAGTTCAACGGGTGCTGGTTTCCTAGGTGGTATCGCAGCTGGCTTCATTGCCGGTTACGCAGCGAAACTCCTCGCAGATAAGGTGAAACTGCCACAATCGATGGAGGCGCTTAAACCGATTCTGATCATTCCATTTGTGGCAACATTGTTCACTGGTCTTGTGATGATCTACATCGTAGGCGGCCCAGTTTCAGGCATCATGAACGGCCTGACTGACTTCCTAAACAACATGGGATCTGACAGTGCAGTACTACTGGGTATTATCCTTGGCGCAATGATGTGTTTCGACCTCGGAGGCCCAGTAAACAAAGCCGCTTACGCATTTGGTGTTGGCCTTTTGGCTTCACAAACTTACGCGCCAATGGCGGCAATCATGGCCGCAGGTATGGTTCCTGCGCTAGGTATGGGTTTAGCGACCTTCATTGCGAAGAACAAATTTGAACAAAATGAACGTGAGGCAGGTAAAGCATCATTTGTCTTGGGCCTTTGTTTCATCTCTGAAGGCGCAATTCCATTTGCTGCGAAAGATCCAATGCGCGTGATTCCATCTTGTATGGCAGGTGGCGCGCTTACTGGTGCCCTATCGATGCTATTCGGTGCGAAATTAATGGCACCACACGGCGGTCTATTCGTGCTGCTAATTCCTAACGCAATTTCACCAGTATTAATGTATTTAGTGGCTATTGCAGCAGGTACAGCGGTAACTGGCTTTACTTACGCATTCTTAAAAAGCAAAGCAGAAGCGAAACAAGAAGTCGCAGCTTAATTAGAGCGACTCCGGTTAACAATGCCACCCTCGAATTTGGCATTTAGCACCTCCCTTTGATTCCGGTTAAGGGAGGTGTTTTTTATTCCGCA
The DNA here is from genome assembly GCF_033339395.1 of Vibrio sp. 397. Lineage (NCBI taxonomy): Bacteria > Pseudomonadati > Pseudomonadota > Gammaproteobacteria > Vibrionales > Vibrionaceae > Vibrio > Vibrio sp. 397. Next base: position 49,302 of record NZ_JAWOUN010000002.1, read on the forward strand.
GCCGGAACGGCTACAATGTCTACTTCCCCACTGCTCATATCCACCGTTGCTTGATAAGCGCTATGCGGGTCACCGTAGTGCTTGAAGGTAAAGTGGTAAACGTTAGCTGGCGTCCACAAGGTTTTTGAATCTGCGGGCAGAATGTCATAGCCGTCTTGCTGATAAAGCTCTGTCGCCATTACATTTGCGATTGCCGCCTGCTGGTTAGCGTCTCGATCCACCTTTGGCTCTAGTGACGGGTTACTTGGATAAGATTCACCGTTGTAACTCATGAGTCGATATGAGCCATTACTCCAAACGATAAAGTCCTGCCAACCATTACTGTAACTGTCGGCTAGTACAATAGGCGTGCGAGTTACCGACATTCGATTAATAACGTTTCCCTCATTATCAAACATATATGCAGAGCAGCCACCACTACCACAGAAATAGCGATCTTGAAGCAACACTATGTGTTCTGCCTTTCCGTCGCTGTTTAGGTCGGCGCTACCCGATAGATAACGTAGGTTGTCTTGCTCGAGCGACAGCCCTTCAGGGGCTAAAACCTTACTATCAATCCAACTGGAAATGACTTCGGCACTAACACTGTTAATTTTAGGGGCAGGTTGTTTGGTTTCTGTCGGCATGCTATTCGTCGCGGTGCAGCCAACCAAGGTGAAAGAACCAACGAAGAAGAGTCCGTTTAATATGCGCTTATTCATGTAATCTCAATCTTTGATGTGTCGTTACATCAGTATACGCATGATTTGCATTGTAATCGTAAGAAAATCATTAAAATCAAGCAAATGAATGGTTTGGTATGTATTAGTAAGATCAAAAAAGCCCCGAAGAAAACCTTCAGGGCTAGGCAGGAAGCTGGCAAATAGCCAGGAGTCCCTATGCAGTGGTCGGTTTTACCCTAAACAGAATTGCAAACATCACTGGCACCACTATCAGTGTCAGTACAGTAGCAAAACCAAGACCTGCCATAATCGTTATTGCCATCGAGCCAAAGAAGGCGTCGAAGACCAGTGGTATCATCCCCAAGATAGTTGTTAGGGCAGCCATACTTACCGGACGAACGCGGCTTATCGCACTATCGACAATCGCGAGGTAAGGATCTTTACCTGACTCCAACTCAAGGTTAATTTGGTCAAGCAACACAATACCGTTTTTCAAAATCATGCCACTTAGGCTTAACAAACCAAGGAATGCTGTAAAACTGAACGGCATGTTCGTGGTAAGCAAACCAAAAGCAACGCCAATGATCGCTAACGGAACGGTGAACCAAATTACCAACGGCTTTTTGATTGAGTTAAACAATAAAATAGTAATGATGAACATCAACAAGTAACCCATCGGCAATGAACCGAATAGGCCTTCTTGTGCATCTTTGGATGATTCGTACTCACCACCCCATGTGATTTCGTATCCTTCTGGAACATGCAATGCCATCACTTTAGGCTGTACACGAGCAAATAAGCTTGCTGCCGTGTCGTCACTCAACACATCATGGTCCGCGAGAACGGTTAACGTACGCTTACGGTCACGACGCTGAATTAGCGGCTCACTCCAATCCAGTTGAACGCCATCAATCACTTGATCAACCGGAATATACGTTTGCAACGAAGGACTCCAAATGGTCACGTTTTGTAGTGATTCAAAATCTACGCGTTCTTCTTCAGGAAGACGTGTCATAATTGGCAACGTATGTGTACCATCACGCAAGTAACCTAAGGTGCTACCACCAAACGCCATTTGCAGTGTGCTTGAAAGATCTTCTTTCGAAATACCTAAGCGACGAGCTTTAGACTCATTGAAAGCGGGTACAAGTTCCTTGGTGCGCTCTCGCCAATCGTGACGAATGTTTCGAGCACCAGGGTCGGTATGAAGGATGTCTTCAACTTGCACCGCCAAGTCACGTAAAACTTGTGGTTCAGGGCCAGTAATACGCGCTTCGATCTTAGACGCTGGTGATGGACCAAATTCCATCAATTTAAACTGGAACGTAGGCGCATCAAATGTTTTCGCCAGATTCGCATCTAACTTATGCAGCAAACCAAACATTTTCTCACGATCAGTCGCGCGAACTTGGAACTGAGCGTACGCTTCGTAACTTTTTTCTGGTTGATAGGTTAAAGCAAAACGCTGTAGGCCCTGCCCAATCGAAGCAGAAACAAAGTCAATATCATCTTGCTGACGAATGTAGCTTTCGACCTCTTCAGCTTTTTTGATCGTTTCACGGATGTCAGTACCCTCTGGCATCCACATATCCACGTAGAACATCGGCGTATTCGATGGTGGGAAGAACTGCTGTTTTACATTACCAAATGCCACGACAGCACCCACTAATAGCGCCACCATGCCAGCAACGGTAAGCCAGCGGAATCGCAATGCAAATTTCAGCGATGCCCCAAATACGACAAACAACCAGCCTTTATAAGGATCATCTTCGCTAGTACCTTGCTCTTTGTTTTCCTCTTTCAACAAAAGATCGGCAAGGAAAGGCGTCAGTGTAATAGCGGTAATCCAGCTTAAAAATAGTGAGAAACACAGCACCCAGAATAGAGAGCCCATGAACTCACCTGTCGCATCTTGCGACAAGCCGATAGGTGCAAAAGCCGTAATTGCAATAACAGTTGCGCCCAGCAAAGGCCATTGTGTTTGCTTTACAATATCGACAGCCGCTTGAACTTTGGTACGCCCTTTCTTTAGGCCAACCAATATGCCTTCCACGACAACAATCGCGTTATCAACCAGCATACCCAAGGCAATAATTAACGCGCCAAGAGAAATACGATGCAGTTCGATGTTGTTGTAATTCATCAAAATGAAGGTACCAAATACCGTCAATAACAACACAACTCCAATGATGACACCACTGCGTAAACCCATAGTAAACAGCAACACAATGATTACGATCGCCACTGCCTCCGCTAGACTAATTACAAACGCTTTAACAGATTCATCCACCTCATTGGCTTGGTTGTAAAAGTAGTTCATATCGATGCCAGCAGGCTTGATAGACTCAAGGCTCGCGAGCTCCGCATCCAAACGTTCACCAACCTCAACCACGTTCACACCCGATGCAAACGAGATACCGATATTAATCGCTTTTTGACCGTTAAAGAGTACGACGTTGCTTGGCTTCTCTTGAATACCGCGAGAAATCGTTGCTACGTCTTTTAGACGAATTAGATTTCCTGTGTCACGGCCATGAATGATCAGATTTTCTAGTGCTTCTACAGTGTTTAAGGTGCCGCTTGGGCGAATAACAAGGCTTTCGCCATTGACCATCACTTCACCTGCTGAAACCACATTGTTTTGCTGGTTCAACAAGCTCGAAACCACATTCATGTCTAAGTTCAGTGCAGCAAGGCGATCAAGTGAGATCTCAACGAATAGCATTTCTTGCTGATCGCCCGTGATGTCTACCTTACCAACACCATCAACAAGCTCGATTTCACGGGTCAGGTAATCCGCATAACGTTTCAGCTCTACATAGTCGTAATCGTCACCAGTGAGCATTAACATCACGCCATAAACGTCACCGAAATCATCAATGACCTGTAAAGACTGAACACCTTGAGGCAATGATGGTCGTAAATCATTAATTTTACGGCGCATTTCATCCCAAATTTGCGGCAGTTCATCAGGACCATAGTCCATTTCCATGCTCACCGTTATTTGAGACATACCATTAGAAGACGTAGAGGTAATTTTGTCGATATAAGGGAGTTTTCGAATCTCTTTTTCTAGAGGATACGTCAGCTCTTCTTCAACTTCTTTTGACGTCGCGCCAGGGTATGTTGAGATGATCATGGCATCTTTGATCGTAAATGCCGGGTCTTCTAATCGTCCAAGCTCCAAAAATGACGTTAAACCACCAACAGCAAGGATAATAATGAACAACCAGCTGATGACTTTGTTTTTTATTGAATACTCAGCAATGTTCATTATTGGTTATTCTCCACAACATCCACATGTTTACCTTCGCGTAATTTACGCAGATTTGAATTAATCAGAATATCGCCCTGGCTAACACCTGACGACACAATGGCTCCATTGCCATTCACTTGAGAAATCATGACAGGCACTCGTGTGACAATGTCACCTTCTTTTTTCCACACAAAGAACTCATTCCCTTCACTGCCTGCTTGAAGCGCCGTGACAGGAACACTGTAACCATCAATAGAGGTAATGCCCGCCTTCACCATATCGACCAAAACGCTTACGCTGGTTCCCGGCAATATCTCTGTTTTTGGCTGTGGCATCGTCAAGTACATTTCGTAGGTTTGAGTTTCAGCGTTGGGTTCACTTGTGTGCTCTAAATAGTCCAAAGCAAATCTGCCATCGATTCCGGAGAAGGTTGCTCTAGGCTTGTAGCTCATGCTGTCTGAGTTTGGGTCTACCATCGCTAAAACATTGTCAGAAAGCTCAATGCGCACGTAAACCAAATCGTTTTGGTATAGGTTTAACACGGGTTCACCAATTGCCACACGCTCAAAACGTTCTTTGAAAACATCGGATACTTTACCGGCGAACGGGGCGAATAAACGGGTGTAATTCAATTGATTGGTCGCGTTATAGAAAGTAGCCTCAGCTAGCTCTTTATTGGCGGTTAGCTCATCAAGTTCCGCTTTTGAAATCATTTGACGTGCATGCAAGTCTTCACCGCGTTTAAGCTGACGAATTGCAAGTGTGTATTGTGCTTCTGCGTCATTCACGGCTTGCTTCTCTTTGCTATCATCTAGCTTTGCGATCATTTGCCCCTGCTTAACAACGTCACCCGCTTTAACCAATACGTGCTGAACTTCCCCAGCGCGGCGAAATGCCATTGGCGTTTGCTCTGCAGGCACTACTATGCCTTTGAACGCGCGATGTTGACTTTGTACTGGTGCATCCACCGAGATAGTCGACACAAAAAGTGGCTGCTCGACGATAGCTTGGTTTTCATTTTTGCACCCTGTTAAAACTGCAAGTGCAATCGCAGAGATCGTAAGTAGAGAACGTTTCATTAAATGCCTCCCTCACGAACCCAAGCTTTCACCACTTGTCCTTCAACCAGCCTCTCAACACCAGCAATAACAACGTAATCATTGTTATCAAGCCCGGCTTTCACACCACCTGCTGCATCAAGTGAAACTGTGACTTTATTGACCTGCTGCGTGCTTCTGTCCATTACCCAAACTTCACCTTGCGTCCCATTTTTGTTGACCCAAGCAGACTGAGGTAACGTCATCGCGTCCGATACATGTTGTTTAGCAATGTGTACCTGCCCAGTCATACCTGTCAGCAAATTGCGATCTTCTGGTCGAGTGATGGTCACGATCGCCTCATAACTATTGGTATCGATGTTTGGCTGCGTCGAAATTTCTTTAAATTGCCCAGGGATACGTTTTCCTGGCTCGCTATCCATCGTCACCCACATATCGGAGTTTTGCAGTGACTCAAGTGATACAGATTCCGCATAACTTACTGGCAAGGTGAAAGATACATCCAACGTCGTGTTATCAATGAGATTCAAGATCTCCTGCTTCTCTGCTACTACTTGAAACGGGTTGACATAGGTATATGACACAATGCCATCAAACGGTGCGTGAATTTTGGTATAGCTCAAATCGGTTTTAGCTTGTTCGTAGTTCGCCAATGCCGCTTTATATTGAGTTTCTTTCTGATCGTACTCATCAGTACTAATGAGTTTTTTTCCGTAAAGGTTTTTCGCGCGGTCCCATTGTGTTTTCGCTAACGCGTACTGCGCTTGAGCGGCATCTAACGCAAGCTGAAGATCTTTAGGGTCTAACGTTGCGAGCACTTCACCTTTTTGGACTTTTTGACCCATGCGTACACGTAATTCATCAACCTCTCCACCAACCTGAAAAGAAAGCTGCGCGCGATGTGTTGCATCAATACGCGCTAAAAAGGCGTGCGAGTCTTCAAGTTCTAGGTCTTTCACCGCCAGTAATTTAACAGGTTTGATTAAAGGTTCAGACGGCTCAGAAATGGCTTTATTACACCCAGTTAGCATCCCAGAAAGACTTAATGTCACCACTGCGCCAACTAAAGTGCGCTTTAAATATTGTTTTCGCACCCGCTTTCTCCGTAGGTTTTATATATTACACAGCCGTGCAGTATAAGCAGAATTTGAAATTGATCAACATATTTTCCAGGTGGATAGCAAATTAATTAGTCAAAGCGTTCGGTTTCTGGTAAAAGTAAGCGCGTGATTAATATTCGGGAAAATTCGAACTATGAATGAAAGAAAGCAGGGGCGTAGAAGTGCTGAAGCAGCAGAACAAACTAAGTGTCTGATCCTTAAAGTGGCAGCAGATATGTTTTGTGAACTTGGTTACGAGCGTGTCTCGCTGCGCAATATCAGTGAAAAGGCTGGTGTTTCACATAGTTTGATCCGTCACCACTTCGGCAGCAAAGAGAAAATCTGGCAAGCGGTTAGCGATGCAATGGACGAGTTCATGCAGTGCTATATGGCTGAACTCATCAATGAAATGCCGGAGAACACACCTTCGAATAGAAAAATTTATCTGTTTATGGTTCGCATGCTAGCATTTGCTCTTGTCAACCCTCACCCAGTACAGATGATCGCCGATGCTATTCGACAAGGCGATGACGGTGCTCTGCTGCAGTATTTCTTAAAGTCAAAAGATGAGTTCGCTGCGATATTTACCGGAATTTTCGAGCAGTACAACAGCGAAAACCCTAATGCACAGTTTGATCAGTGGGAATCAAAGTGGCAAATGTTGATCTTCGCACATGGTGCTGTCAGTCTCGCACCAATGATGCAAGAAACATGGCCGGATATTGCAGATAATCGCGAAAAACTGCTGCTCAAGCATTGGGAATTGTTTAATACCATTATGGCCTCTCAATTTGGGATCCCAAAAGAAGAGATGATTCATCCGGAAAAGCTTGAAGATATCGTTATTGATATGTGCTGTACTATTGATGAAGCAGTAAACTAAAAGCAAACAAGCGAAAAGAAGACATAAAAATGCCGAGCTACAAAGCTCGGCATTTTTGTTTCAATTCGTTTTAACCACGGTAGTAGCGTTGTGGTACGAACGGCATTTTTTCAACTGTCATTGGTAGCATTTTGCCACGCACTTCAGCGAACACTTCAGTACCAATCGCCGCCAAATCCGCACGAACATACCCCATTGAGACTGGCTTACCTGCATTCGGGCCCGCCGTACCACTGGTTACAACGCCAATTTTAACGCCGTCAGCATCAAACAGTTCAACACCTTCACGCACTGGCGCTTTGGTTTGACCTACTAGACCCACACGCTTACGCGCCACATCTTTAGTCTCAATCTGCTTAAGAATAATGTCTGCGCCAGGGAAACCACCTTCACGTTCACCACCAATACGACGAACTTTTTGGATACCCCATAGCAAGCTCGCTTCAACAGGTGTTGTTGTTGTGTCTAGGTCATGACCGTATAGACAAAGGCCACACTCAAGACGAAGCGAATCACGAGCACCAAGGCCAATCCATTCAACTTCATCTTCCGCAGTCAGTTTCCGTGCTAGCTCTTCCGCTTTGTCAGCAGGAACCGAAATTTCGTAACCGTCTTCGCCTGTATAACCACTACGAGAAACAATGCACTCGGCGCCTAAAATATCGACTTTACGAATATCCATGAACAGCATTTCAGAAACTTCTGGTGCAAAACGCGCCAATACAGCCGCCGCTTTAGGGCCTTGAATTGCAAGTAGAGCTCGGTCTTCGATAATTTCTAGCTCAACACCAGATGGTAAATGCGCTTGTAGGTGTGCGATATCTTGCGCTTTACATGCTGCGTTCACAACCACAAACAGATGATCGCCTAGGTTAGCCACCATCAAGTCGTCCATGATGCCGCCCTCTTCATTAGTGAAAAAAGCGTAACGCTGTTTACCAGACTCAAGATCCACAATATCCACTGGGACTAATGTTTCTAGGAACGCAGCTGCACCGTCACCAATTAGGCGAAGCTGTCCCATGTGAGAAACATCAAACAGACCTGCCGCATCACGAGTATGTAAGTGTTCCTTCTTTACGCCTAGAGGATACTGAACAGGCATATCGTAACCCGCGAACGGGACCATTTTGGCACCAACTTCAACGTGAAGTGCGTGTAGTGGTGTTTTCAGTAGTTCTTGAGTCATTTTCGTCTCCATTTAGATAGACCCGAGAATGCTATCGGCATTCGATGTGTTTCCAATAATAAACATGGCTCATTCTATTTTGCACGAACAAGACGTAGATCGACTTGCAAAAGTGTGACTCTTAACATTTTAATCACAACAAATCGTACAAAAAAAGCGCTTTAATGAGCAAGTTCTCATCAAAAAAGCGCCTTTTCATCATAACGACCACCAACAGCAATCGTTTGCTTTCACTATAGGAAATTTACAAGTATTTATCACTATTTGGCTGTCACCCACAAAATGAGCGCATCTTCCTCGCTAACACTGGTCAACATATGTCCCATATTTGCATCGTAATAAACGCTGTCTCCCTCGCTTAAAACAACAGGTTCGTAAAACTCAGAATAGAACATAACCTCGCCAGATAAGATAAGTAAAAATTCTTCGCCGTCATGACGAACCCAGTCTTTATATTCATCAAAACTACGAGCTCGAATTTGGCTCTTAAACGGCATCATTTTCTTATTGGAAAGTTGTGTCGCGAGCAGTTCATGTTCATAGGTTTGTGTTGGGTGTGGTTTACCTTCATTCTTCTTGGTAACATCCCTGCGCCCTGTCGCTACCTTTTTTCTAGGTGGCTCAAAGAGTTGTGGCATGTCAATTTGTAAGCCTAGTGCCAATTTTTGCATCGCTTGAAACGTCGGGGAGATCTGCTCATTTTCTATTTTGCTCAGTGTAGATCGAGCAAGCCCGGTTCGCTGACTGGCCTCTTCTAATGTGATACCGAGTTTCGAGCGGATATCCTTAATACGCTGGCCCAGTTTTAACGGCTCAATATTTTGGTCATGTTGCTCTTTTGCCAACGTCATCGATGGGTATTCATCGTAAATACTTTCTGCCATAAATCCCTCTATAGATATCCATATTTTTTGTCTTACTCGCATTGTGCATGAAGCACATAGTGGATAGAAGTCCACCAAGTGAATTAAACCGTGCTCTTGTTAACAAATTTTGAAATCTTGTTTCCTATAGGAAATTTTTGGTTGATTGTTCCCGCCACAGGCGCTATGTTACCAACTTGTTAGATGTAGAGATGCATATTTCCGTAAGAGATTGGTAAAAGAAACACGCAATCCAACGGAGTTTTTGCCCAAATTTAGGGCCGGATGTTCACTCTGTTCTGCTACGCAGTTCAGCTGTTTTTGAGGATAAATGAACCACAACCGCAAATCATAACTCATCTATTGCGGGTTCATTTTCAGATTTGGAAGGTCAACTACCATGAATAAGAGTTACCCTAACCACAGCTTGGAAAACTTTTTCTCTACCAACCTCTCTGCGACAGATGATGCTGTCTTTGCTGGAATTCAAGCGGAATCCGCTCGCCAAAACGAACAAATCGAACTTATCGCTTCTGAGAACATTGTTTCTAAAGCGGTAATGCAAGCTCAAGGCACATGCCTAACAAACAAATACGCTGAAGGGTACCCAGGTCGCCGTTACTATGGTGGTTGTGAGCACGTAGATACAGTGGAAGCCATTGCTATCGAACGCGCAAAAAAACTTTTCAATTGTGAATACGCAAACGTTCAACCACACTCAGGGGCACAAGCAAACGGCGCAGTAAAGCTGGCACTGCTTCAACCTGGTGACACCATTCTTGGTATGTCTTTAGACGCAGGTGGTCACCTGACGCACGGCGCACGCCCTGCACTTTCTGGTAAATGGTTTAATGCAGTTCAATACGGTGTTGATCGCGAAACACTAGAAATTAACTACGAAGATGTTCGTGAGCTAGCACTTGAGCACCAACCTAAAATGATCATCGCAGGTGGTAGCGCTATTCCACGTACTATCGACTTTGCAAAATTCCGTGAAATCGCAGACGAAGTAAATGCAATTCTTATGGTCGACATGGCGCACATCGCTGGTCTTATCGCAACAGGCGCACACCCTAGCCCATTGCCACACGCACACGTTGTTACGACTACAACACACAAAACATTGCGTGGCCCTCGCGGCGGTATGATTCTTACTAACCACGAAGACATCATTAAGAAAATCAACTCAGCCGTATTCCCTGGCCTACAAGGTGGCCCACTGATGCACGTTATCGCAGCCAAAGCGGTCGCATTTGGTGAAGCGCTTGGCCCTGAATTTAAAACTTATATTGATTCGGTGATCAATAACGCAAAAGTCCTAGCGGAAGTATTGCAAACTCGCGGTTGCGACATCGTAACTGGTGGCACAGACACGCACCTAATGCTGGTTGACCTTCGTCCGAAAGGGTTGAAAGGCAATAAAGCAGAAGAAGCTCTAGAGCGTGCTGGGATCACATGTAACAAAAATGGCATCCCATTCGATACAGAGAAGCCTATGATTACATCGGGCATCCGTTTAGGAACGCCTGCGGGTACAAGCCGCGGCTTTGGCGCTGAAGAATTCAAACTCATCGGTAATTGGATTGGTGACGTACTGGACGGTTTAGTGAACAACCCTGAAGGTGACGCAGAAGTTGAAAAACGCGTTCGCAAAGAAGTAAAAGAACTTTGCAGTCGCTTTCCTCTATACCAGTAAACGATTTTTTTGAAATCATAATAATTCCTGACAAGTTATTCGGAGATTAAGCAATGGACAAAACACTGAAGTTTGCAGATAGCCACGAGTGGGTACGTGACAACGGTGACGGCACAGTAACAATTGGTATTTCTGAGCATGCACAAGAAATGCTAGGTGACGTGGTATTCGTTGACCTACCAGACGTAGAAGACGAAGTTGAAGCAGGTGAAAGCTTCTCTCTCGTTGAATCTGTAAAAGCAGCGTCAGACATCTACGCACCAATCACTGGTGAAATCGTAGAAATCAATGAAGAACTAGAAGACAGCCCAGAGCTAATTAACGAAGAGCCGTACGAAGGTGGCTGGATCGTAAAAGTGAAGATGTCTGATGTATCTGAACTAGATAACCTGAAAGACGCAGACGAATACCTAAACTCTATCGAAGAAGAGTAATTAGGATGTGACGAAAGCTGTTCCCTAGCCTGTTTAGAGAACAGCTTTTTTTCTAGGTTCGGACGTATAATTTAATTTATCAGTAACGCAAATCCGTTACCCGAACCAAGGAGTAGGTAAAGGACAATGACTGAATTACTTCAAAGCCTCAGCACACAAAACGAGTTCGTTGCTCGCCACAATGGACCAAACAAATCTGACCAACAGAAAATGTTGGAAGCGATCAACGCAGTTAGCCTAGATTCGCTTATCGACGAAACCGTACCAGCACAAATTCGCCTAGAGCAACCAATGAGCTTGGCAGAAGCGAAAAGCGAAGCAGACATGCTGGCAGCCATGCGTAAGTTCGCCGATCAGAACCAAGTTAAACGTACATTCATTGGTCAGGGTTACTACAACACCTTCACGCCGAACGTGATTCTACGCAACGTGATGGAAAACCCGGGCTGGTACACTGCTTACACCCCTTATCAACCAGAGATCTCACAAGGTCGTTTAGAAGCACTTCTAAACTACCAACAAATGGTGATGGATCTTACTGGTATGGAAATCGCGAACGCGTCATTGCTCGATGAAGCAACGGCAGCAGCAGAAGCGATGACACTTTGTAAGCGTGCGGGTAAAAGCAAGAGCAACGTATTCTTCGTTGCTGACGACGTTCACCCACAAACCATCGAAGTGGTAAAAACTCGTGCGAAATTCATCGGCTTTGAAGTCTTGGTTGGTTCTTTAGAATCACTACCAGAGCAAGACGTGTTCGGTGCACTAGTTCAATACCCAAGTACAACAGGTGAAGTTCGTGACCTAACGGACATCATCGCTAAAGCGCAAGCAAACAAAACACTAGTGACTGTAGCAACGGACCTTCTTGCTTCTACCCTACTTAAACCTGCAGGTGAAATGGGCGCAGACGTAGCAATCGGTTCAGCACAACGTTTTGGCGTGCCGATGGGTTACGGCGGTCCACACGCTGCTTTCATGGCAACTCGTGATAAGCACAAGCGTACAATGCCTGGTCGTGTTATCGGTGTTTCTATCGATACCAACGGTAACCAAGCACTGCGTATGGCAATGCAAACGCGTGAACAGCACATCCGTCGTGAAAAAGCGACTTCAAACATCTGTACTGCTCAAGCACTGCTAGCGAACATGGCGTCTTTCTACGCGGTTTACCACGGCGCAGAAGGTCTACGCACGATTGCTCGTCGTACGCACCACATGACAGCCATCCTAGCCGCTGGCCTAACTAAAGGCGGCTTCGAGCTTGCTCACAACAGCTTCTTCGACACCATCACTATCAACACAGGTGCACAAACTGAAGACCTATACGCGAAAGCACTAGCCGCAGACATCAACCTACGTAAGTTGGGTACTCAGCTAGGTGTGAGCTTCGACGAAACCACAACCGTGGCAGATGTAGAAGCCCTATTCGCAGTATTCGGTGTGAAAGAAGAAGTCGCAGCACTATCAACTGAAATCGCAGGCAACGAGTTTGCAGCCATTCCAGAAGCATTGCGCCGCACAACAGAATATCTAACACACCCTGTGTTTAACACGCACCACAGCGAAACACAGATGATGCGTTACCTAAAACAGCTAGAGAACAAAGACTTCTCACTCACGCACGGCATGATCCCACTGGGCAGCTGTACGATGAAGCTGAACGCAGCAGCAGAGATGATTCCAGTAACTTGGCCTGAGTTTGGTTCGATCCACCCGTTCGCACCAGCAGAACAAGCAGCTGGTTACGCAGCACTCGCAAAAGATCTTAAAGAAAAGCTATGTGAAATCACTGGCTATGACGCATTCTCACTACAACCAAACTCTGGTGCATCGGGTGAGTACGCAGGTCTTATCGCGATTCAACGCTACCACGAAAGCCGTGGCGAAGGTCACCGCAACGTATGTTTGATCCCAAGCTCTGCGCACGGTACTAACCCTGCGACAGCATCTATGGTGTCAATGAAAGTGGTTGTGGTTAAGTGTGATGAAGAAGGCAACATCGACATCGACGACCTAGCAGCGAAAATCGAGAAACACAAAGACAACCTATCAAGCATTATGATCACTTACCCTTCTACGCACGGCGTTTACGAAGAGAAAGTGAAAGAAGTGTGTGAAATGGTTCATGCCGCTGGTGGTCAGGTTTACCTAGACGGCGCTAACATGAACGCGCAGGTTGGTCTAACATCACCAGGCTTCATCGGTTCAGACGTTTCTCACCTAAACCTACACAAAACCTTCTGCATCCCGCACGGTGGTGGCGGTCCGGGTATGGGTCCTATCGGTGTGAAATCTCACCTAGCTCCTTTCTTACCAGGGCATATTGAAGACGGTGTAGAAGGCGCAGATTTCGCAGTATCAGCAGCAGATATGGGTAGCGCTTCTATCCTGCCTATCTCTTGGGCTTACATCGCAATGATGGGCGAAGCTGGCCTAACAGATGCTACAAAAGTAGCAATTCTGAACGCAAACTACGTGATGGAAACACTTCGCCAACACTACGCTGTTCTTTACCGTGGCAAAAATGGCCGCGTAGCGCACGAATGTATTATCGACATTCGTCCGCTGAAAGAAGAAACAGGTATCAGCGAAGAAGACATCGCGAAACGTCTAATGGACTACGGTTTCCACGCACCAACTATGTCGTTCCCTGTAGCGGGCACGCTAATGGTTGAGCCAACGGAATCGGAAGATCTAGAAGAGCTGGACCGCTTCTGTGATGCGATGATCGCTATCCGCGAAGAAATGGAGAAAGTGAAAAACGGTGAATGGCCACTGGATAACAACCCACTTGTTAACGCGCCACACACACAAGTTGATCTTTCAGCTGAAGATTGGGACCGCCCTTACTCTCGCGAGATTGGCTGCTTCCCGTCTAAAGCGACCAAATCTTGGAAGTACTGGCCAACGGTAAATCGCGTGGATAACGTATACGGCGACCGTAACCTAATCTGTTCATGCCCAAGCATCGATAACTACGAAGATTAATTTTTGTAGAATCTAAATAAACAAAGGCGAACCGATTGGTTCGCCTTTGTTTTTGGTGTGCCGCCCTAACATTTGTTGATACATCGAGAAGGAATGATGGCTAGTTATTGTTTGCACAAAAGTGATTTAGAAATACAGTGACTTCTGAGAACCTTTGAATTAGCACTAATATCTCAGGCCTTAAAAGCTTGTTGGAAACTCCTCATGAACACTATGTTATACAGGTGCTATGTAGTTTCTAGTTCAGTTGCAGTAAGTCCCATTTATTACCATAGAGATCTTGGAACACCACCACTGTCCCGTATTCTTCCACACGAGGCTCTTCATTAAATACAACACCATTTTTCTTCATCAACTCGTAGTCACGCCAAAAATCATTAGTTTGCAGAAACAGGAAAACACGACCACCTGTTTGATTTCCTACTGCATGCGTTTGCTCCGGGGTACTCGCTTGAGCTAAAAGTAGGTTTGTACCATTGGAGTTTGGAGGAGAAACTTGAACCCAGCGTTTACCACCACCTAGGTTGGTATCTTCAACCAGAGTGAATTGAAGTTTTTGAGTATAGAATTCGATAGCATCGTCGTAATTTTCAACGACTAGAGCAATGTTTCCGATTTGCTGCTGAACAGTTTTGGCCATGATGATTTTCGCTGTGTCAAAACGCTAATTGTACGCTATTTTGAGACTTTTCTAGAAAGCACGTAACGCCTTGCATATGTTTAAGGCACGCAATACGAATGTTTACGCACAGCGCCTTTGTCACTAGAACCTTGATTGAGCAACTTATTAAAGCCTTAGCTATAACTCAAGAGCAAATCTCTAACCTAATAACGAAGGCTGCTCGTATACCACGGTATTATAGTTCTTCTAGTTTTCCCTTAGCTAAATCTTCTTGTTGCTTAAGGAACATGAAGAAGTTTGCCTCACTGATAAACGGGTTACCGCTTGTGCCGAGCTTCTTCCTATTTTCAAAAAGGAAATTTTTATGTGGATGGTTCGAAAGGTTAACGTTCACAATAGGTGCCTGTAGTGAAATTTTTCTAATTTTCTCCATGCTAGTCAGGAACTGGCCAATAACTTCTGGATCATTGCTACTTACGCTATGCCCACCAACGATAAAAGCACGATATTGTTCGCCATTATCTTCAACAGTGAAGTCTAAGGAATAATCACCTTCCGTGTGGCCAGGTGTGAGATAGAACTTAAACTCATGTCCACCAATAGCCATAGAGCTATCGCTTTTTATCTCTATGTCTAAATTTGGAGGAAAGAACTTGTTCTCACCTTCGCTTTTGTTTGATTGCTGTATAGATAGTTCATGAGCGCTTTTGGTCATCACGACTTTGGAACCATACTTCTCTTGAAGTAACTGGGCGCCCCCAACGTGGTCAGAATGCCCATGAGTTACCAATATGTGCGTTATTGGCTTATCTTTTAGCCCTAGCTTCTCTAGGTTGATAGGTATCCACTCAGAGTAAGGGAAGTCAAGCGTATCAATGATAACAAGTCCGTCGTCTGTAGCAATGGCATATGATGAGACCCACTTGTCTCCTACATAATAGACATTATCAAACATCTGAAATGGTTCTACATAACCGTTCTTATCATTCATTGCTGGAACATATTGACTTAAGGAAGCAAAAGACGAAGCACTGAAAAGTAAACCTACAATAATTTTTTTCACGAAATCACACACAAATATATCCTTAATAATTTCTTATAGAACCTCGCGGATGAGAAAGCTCTAAACGATTTTCAGAGGCAAATACAACTGCAAATACTTTCTACTTAGCTTGAGTTTTAGCTGACCGAATCACTTGTAAACTCGAATCCCATTAACTGCCTATGTATTCATGATTCTTTTAGAGGTTAAATAAATGAACTCAATTGAAGCAGAGTCATGAAGCTTCAATTGAGGTTACCGGCACAGCACAATGTGATAAACCTCTTTCAAGCAAACATTTGAATGCGATTTTTCCAATTTAAGACATGTTCAATAAATGCATCAACTCTTGCAGGCCTTTTATCGCGGTCTCGATACATAATGAATACTTCTTTACCCGAGCATTGCCATTCTGGCAACAAAGGCAGCAGGTTATGTTGATCATGATTTAGCTCATGAAAGTAATAGGTTGGAATCCAAGCAATTCCTAAACCATGGATGACGGCGTCTCTAACTAGTAGTACATCATTTGAAGTGAATTGAAACTTTAGCGGATGATCAAATGTTTCATTGGTGATTTGATTAACTAATTTCCATTGGCTGTCGTTGTTTACCGTAATTAGGCGATGATGAACAAGTTGTTCTGGATGGGTAATCGGTTGGTGTTGTTCTAAATAGCTTCGTGATGCACAAAGCGCAAATGGAATCGACCATAATTTCTGAGCAATCCAGTCTTGTTCAATAAGATCACCAAGACGAAAACTAACATCGACACGGTTAGATACAAGATTGATTTTTTCATTCTGTACATCTAAATCGATACATATCTTCGGATGTTGCTCTGCAAATTCATAAACGCACCGCTTTAACCACATCTGTGTCATGTTAATTGGCGCTGATATTTTGATCGTTCCACTTAAAGACTGACGCTCAGTCGCAATTCTCGATGTCACATTATTTAAGCTAAGAAGTAACGGCTCACAGAGTTGATAATATTTTTCGCCATCAGTTGTTAACGCAAAGTGGTGTGCACTGCGGTTAAATAGTCTGCAATTTAAGTTTGTTTCCAGCCTTTTTAACTTCCGGCTTAGCGTGGCTAACGGGACATTAAGACGCTCAGATGCTTGTGTTAGGCTTTGATAGCGAGCAACAGAAACGAATAACAAAAGGTCATCCAAAGAGTGACGTTCCATATTTGGGATTAACCCTCTTAAATTTGGCTATTAAAAATCAAATATGAAATATATAGCATTATCGCGTCAAGTTAATTTTTATCAGGAAGATCTATGTCTAAGCATTTATCAATTTGGTGCGGTGTTGTTGTCGCTATCTTTTTTTGGTCTAGTAACTTTAACGTAATAAAGGCTATTAATAGCGATGTCTCTCCTTTGGATTCAGCGACGTTACGATTTTCCGTTGCAGCTTTAATACTCTTGCTGATAAGAGGTACTAAACGCTCTCCATATGGAACCAAACTCACACGAAAAAGTATGTTGTCGTTGTTTGTTATAGCAACCGTGGGTGTAACTATCCAAAACTTCTCTATTTTCTCTGCAATGAGATTTACTACCCCAGTTAACGCAGCGGTTGTTCAGGCAAACCTACCACTTGTCACTATCTTGTTGTCGGGCTTTATTCTCAAGACTTCCATTTCGGTTAAAACTATTTTAGGTGCACTAATCAGTTTTTGTGGAGTGGTAATCGTCATTACAGGAGGAAATATTCATTCTATTAGCAGCAATAGTAATATTGGTGATCTATACATGTTATTTGCTTTAATTAGTGGGTGTTTATACACAATTCTAGCGAAGCGTTTAACATCTCATATCCCAGTAACTCAGCAGTTACGTTGGGTGTTAAGTATTGGTGCCATTCAAATGGTCGCTATAGCGATGTACCACGGCGACTTTAGCCGTAGCTTAAATGCCATAACATTTAAAGACCTAGCATTAATAGCTTACATGAGCCTGTTTGGAACTTTGATTGCTTATTACTTTTGGATGAAAGGCGCTATCGTTCTTGGTCCAGATAAGATGTCTCCATTATTTAATATTATGCCGGTATTCACTCTACTGATTTCGTTCATTTCTGGTGAGCAGGCTCAATGGGAAAATGTTTTAGGCGTCTTTATCGTTGCGGCTGGTGTGTATATAGGTAACTCAGCACCTTTTGCTCGTTTACGGAAGGTGGTGGAGTAAAAATAGACGCCAACCTTAAGTCGCATTATTTAGAGCAATACTTTGTTAATTGGCATAAGTTTTCTTGGTTTCCAATAGGTACACTTTTCGCTTTCGTCGTTCACTCTTTTATCTAACTTTATTGAGTGCATGTCGAAAATCTTCAATCTTTTGCTAAGAGCGTTTTTTACTATGTAAAAAACAGAGGAGAATGACCATGAAAAAACGACTCAACTATATTGAAGTAGCGCCAAAAGCAATAGAAATCCTATACGCTCAGGAAGCTTACTTCCATGAACAATTTAGCCAATCAGAAACTATGAACATGATCATATGGGAACTGGTTAAGTTACGCATATCGCAAATCAATCAATGTGCATTTTGTATCGACATGCATAGTAAAGATGCGCTTAAGTTAGGTGAAAAGCCGGAACGCATATGGGGGCTTAGTGCATGGAAAGATATGCCATTCTACAGCGCTGCAGAACACGTTGCACTAGGCTGGGCTGAATTACTAACTGCTGGCCTACCAGTAGATGATGATACCTATCAGCTGACCTTGAATACCTTCGGAGAAGAAGCTATGGTCAACCTAACAATTGCGATCAACGCGATCAATAGTTGGAACCGAATAGTTAAGGCATTTAAGCCAAAGGTTGGAGTCTATAAACCTCGATAATTCTATTTGACGGTTCTTACTTGTAAGCCACTGCTTATACCTCAACTTAATAGGATGAAAAGTACATGTGTATCACTTTCTCATTTAAGTTGAGGTTAAATAGGATGATTCATTTGAACTTAGAATTTGATATTTTAAAACCTCAAAAGGCATTAGCTGGCTATGTTCAAGCCATTTGGTCAGCATCCGTCAAACCTGATACGACGCAAACCGTACGTAAACAATTACTCAGTGATGCTGGTACAGGTGTGGTATTCATTTTACAGAATGAAGTACAAATGGATGGTGAGTGGCAGACGCCGGGGGTTGTCCTACTGCCTATAAGCATTCTGGCACATCAGGTCTGCCTACCGCCAGGCGCGGTGATGACTGGCGTACGCTTTCATCCTGCTGTTGGTTATCAACTATTTGGTAAACGTCTAGAACAGCTATTGCGGATTCAAGACGACCACCCTTTGGCTTCTTCTGCACTAGCAACATTTGAGTCTCTGCAAACAGCGCGTTCGCCATATGCAAGGATTTCTACGTTATATCGCTGGGTTCAAACACTGATTGAGGAATATGAACCGCAGTATGTCGGCCACATTATTGACCAACCTACAGGGACCATCAGTCAGCGCCAGAGAGAGCGCAATTTTCAGAAATGGTTGGGGATTACTCCTAAACATTACCAACGCATTAAACGAGTGAAGCACACTTTAGAGCAACTCCGAGCGCAACCCGATCTTACTTTATCGGAGTTGGCGCTGGAGCAAGGTTTTTCCGATCAAGCACACATGACTAGAGAGTGTAAGCAGATTGCGCGCATGACACCGAAGCAGTACGTCCGAAAGAGAAACCTCTAAACCTTATTAGCTTTCTACATCAAACCCAATTGATTCAGAATCGACCATATACTTGTTACAATGTTCGATCATATATCACCTACTTTTTCGATCGCTCATTCCAGCTTGATGTGAGTTGGTTAGCTCGCTTTTGATGCCGCGTGCCGCTCTACCATAAACGCGATCACTTCTTCGCTTAAGCAAGATTTGCTGATGTATTGGCGTTGTTTACCAAGGTGAAGGATAAAGCCCAAATCAGTTTGTTCGAGTTGATAGATTTCATTGATAGCTAGGTAGAGTTGGTAATCATGCTGTTCAACACGACCACAGTATTCAGTGCTTTGGTCAGTCAAGATTCTCAGTATTAGCATAGGTCGAGATCCAACGTTGAAGTATTCTCTCTGAGTGCTTTTCTAAGGTTGTTAGGACTTTTATTACTGGCTCTAGTCAACTAAAGCTTGTACTTGCCTATCTGTCATCGGACTCTCAGCATCCTTTAACACCGCCCAACGAAGAGCTTTTTGCATGTCATTGTTTTTCGAGCGTCATCAACAGCCAGTGTAATAACTGCACAATATGGAACCAGTCGAGAGTAACATTCGCTTTCGGAAGCTCATCTTTGACACCACTCCAACCTGCCCAGGCACATCGATGAGCTTTATAGTGAACTCGAGGTATTTTCGCTGTGATATAGCAATGGTGCTGAAAAAGTTGAGATGGCGCCATGTTTTATCGGTTATAAAAAAACAACCATTTTCGCGGTAGCTATTGTTAACTGGTCTTCATGATAAGAATTCAGAATGAGACAATGAGTATGCAAGCTTACGAAATGGACGTGGATAGGTACTTTAACGAATAGCTCGGTATTTTTTTGCCAGAGGGAGTCTACTTATGTTTACCCCATGAAAGTAATAGACATGTCATTTACATTATTTTTTAAAGTATGCCTAGATATAAGCTTTGACATGACTTATTTTTGAGAATTGGGGCGGTCCTAGGCTAGCACTTGAGAGCATTAGGACATAGTATCGTCTCACGCGTGGATATGGGTTGACCTATGTACAATATTGGTAAACAAATGACTAAAATACTGGTTTCCCTTATGAGTGCCACAATATTATTGCTCTCAACAGGTTGTAACGCAGATATGTTTAATTTCTTCAAATTAAAAAAGTTTCAATACATACTTAGCTCAGAGATCACTGGTCGCTTATACTTAGACGGGAAAGCGTTTACTAGCGAGGTAGTTTATCTACACACGGCTTTTTCTAAAAACCGTTATATCACCGAGACAATTACGTCAGAAAATGGTTATTTTCATTTCCAACCTACATATCACTATCAGACGTTTAAAGAACCTGCCCTTCATGAATCCTCTAGCTACATTGGTATTTACATTTTTGTAGATGGCAAAAAATACTACTTACTAGAGGCTCGCTTTTCTGACGTGAAACCCTATGAATTTATTTCAGATAATCTTCTTGATTTAAGTTGTGAGATTAATTCGGACGAATATCGTTACTTTTTTAAAAATAAATTTGTTGAGAATGGCCTCGATCTTGAAATTATTAGTAGGTGTGATTTGAAAGGATTTTCTGAAAAAATATTACTAAATAAGGACACGTAATGGCAAAGTTAACACCAAAAATGGCTTCAGAAATAGCGGATATTCCTTACAAAGCTTATGAAAATAATGGCCGTTTTATCATGCCGGGCAAAAACAGTTTTTCAAATCACTTTTCTTTTTCTGAAGATGATGTATTTGATGGTTTTACAGGCGGTGTAGCGGGTTTATCCAATGTACCGGTATTGCGTAAAGTTATCCCTGGCTTGATGAGAACTTCAGAGGCGTTTGCAGTGGTTGGCACTGGTAAAGGTTCTACATTTGAGAATGAAATTGTCATTTCAATTCGAGGAACACAAAATGCTAATGACTGGATCACAAATGCGAATATAGGGGTGAAAGGATCACCAAACGGTTCGCCCGCTCATGCTGGTTTCAACAATTGTTTTCAAAGTCTTAGCCCCAAGTTGAAGCAGTATATTATGCAGATGAATCCTAAACCAAAACGTATACATTGCGTTGGGCACAGCTTAGGTGGAGCACTCGCATCACTTTGCGCTGATTGGGTGCGTAATGAGATGAAGCTCAGAACCACCTTATACACCTTTGGCGCTCCTAGAGTTGGTCTGGAAGCATACGCACGCTCATCGGAAAAGCTAAACGATGGTGTTTATCGATGTACGCATGGTGCTGATCCTGTACCCAAAATACCGCTTTGGCCATTTATTCATGCTCCAATCTCAACAGGCGAGTACCGCTTGGACTCTGGCACTGGGTTAAGCATATCAGCCCATTTGATGGCAAGAAACAAAAATCCGGGTTACTTAAACACTGCTTCCTCGGATTCTTGGGGAGCGTTGAAGAGGAAATCGAATGACCACTTATTTACCCCTATCCGTCTAAAGTATGAGCAACGAAATCAAGCTTCTTTTTCGGAGTATTGGGCCGATAGAATACAGGGCGCACTTATCACCTATTTGAAAGATGTGGCTCTTTTGTCAACGGTAACGATTCAAGCAGGCGTGATTGCTGGCTTGACCTTTTATGATTGGCTTTCAAGAAAGCTAGAAGCCGTTGCTAAATCATCTAAGCGCAATGAAGAGCAACTAAAAGGCTTATTAGGCCATATGCTTGTTTTTGCCGGTCACTATGGGACCATCGTTGAGGATCTATCCGCCCGATTCATTAGATGGGTTTTCGAAAGAACCATTGGACGACTAGTCAGAGTATCTAAACAAGCGATATCGTTGCTAAGTTAACCTAACCATTGCAATGGCATAGTAACGTGAATGCTTAGTTAGAGGTGAACTCGTCACCTCATAAGTTAACTGGTGACATTGACATAACGCCGCTAAATGGGATTCTTATTAAGCACTTTTTAGATGAAACTTTCTAACCAAATCGGGTCGCGATTTATCAAAACGAATTTGAAAATAATGAATTTTTCACTATTTTCAAATTCGTGATTAGGAGCCAAAATGTAGGTTTACAGTTTCAACTGTTTTTGGATTTCTGTTGGAAAAGTAACTTAAACAATTGACATTAAATAGATTTAATGGGAAATGGCTCTTACAAAACCCGAACTGCGCCCCCTTCCAAGCTGATGATGATGTAGGTTCGATTCTCGCTGTACACTCCATTCTCATAGGCTACTTTACCTAAAGCTTCGAACGCCTCCCATGGGGCTCGAATCGCAATTCCATGGATAGCCCCCTCAAATCGAATAAGTTTCTTCCGCATAGAAGTTACCTTTAGACGCATAAGTCCAACACTGGCCACATGAACTTTATTAGGGAAAACCCAACAAACTAACGAATGTCAAACCTTTGCCGAACATAGTAATCGAGCAAAAATGCTCTAGAAGTTGGCGTCATCACTGTAGGCTCACAATAAACTATCTCATTGTCACTTTTTTGGTTCAGTTTACACACTAACTCCGCAGCACACTTAAGGAGTCCATATACTGGAAAGACGCAACCAGAAACACCGAGTGTAGTGGTTCAGATTTTGAGTCTGAATCAGAGCTACCCCATAAGCATCAAACCCTAAGATCAAAAAAGCAAACCCACGGACTCGCTTTTTGTTAGCTCGCTTTTGATGCCGCGTGCTGCTCTACCATAAACGCGATCGCTTCTTCATTTAAGCAAGATTTGCTGATGTATTGGCGTTGTTTACCAAGGTGAAGGATAAAGCCCAAATCGGTTTGTTCGAGTTGGTCGATTTCACTCCAAGCGAGGCTGCGATCGATTTTACCGCTTTTGTAGCGCACGCCATCTGTATTCACTTCAAACACCACTTTACTGCCGCGGCTTGAGCTGATGGTTTGACGCCACAGCCACCAAGTTCTTTTGAAGTAAACGCTGCACGCTTCAATCACACTCAATACGATAAAGAACCAACCGACGTAACCGTTAGGTAGCAGTTCAAACTCCAATAAAACCACACCAAAGATAAGAAACAGCATCCCTTTTAGGTACGCTTGTGGGAACTTCGTTGGCTGGCTAGTTTGATCATAACACTCAGCAAAAAATGGCTTGTCGAGTGTGTATTCTGTAGTGAATTCGAAATCTTTAGACATGTATGGTTACTTCAAGGCTTCTATAAATGAGTATTCTTGGTTGCACTCTCGCAACGCATGCATTGTAGCGCTTCTCGGGATTTATCTTTAGTCCTTTTGATTCTGTTTTGTAAATCAATGATACCGCCACGCAAAAAGACCTCGGTGCTCTCGCCAAGATCAAACAAGGCGAACCATTTGGCTCGCCTTGCTAATTAACAACCTGTGTGACTTGTTGAGGTTTTCTACTTTAGAGGGTCGTTGTCTGGCAACGCACTGTGTATCCATACTGCCAGTCGGTGTTTGATGCTTGCGCCGTCTAGCTTGCTTTCCGGCAATGGCGTGATCTGTTTTGCATCGACCAAGAATAGGTAAATCGCTTTTACTCTTAGAGGTTGTGGTGACTGAGGAAGGTCAAAACCTTGTAGCTTCGCCATCTTCCCACCAATCTCTAGTGCCTTCTTAACCAGTTTGTCTTCATTGTGAAGCTTGGAGCTTTTTGACATTGATAAATCCTCTTCTTCGCTTCAATTAAGAATACATGAAGTGTCACGTATGGCGTGTTAGTAAGCTCGCATATTGATAAGTTTATGCCTTCTTACCGAGTAACTGATTGAAAAACGACCTTAATTCGTCATCACCAAGATTGAGCAGGTAGTCACCAACATACCATTCAACAATCGATTGATTTGGATGTGCCGTGACTTGCGGGTTACCAAACCAAATGCCCTTTTCCGTGGCAAACGTGTATTGGAGTTCTTTCAACTCTTCACAGCTAAATGGCAGGATAAGGTGCAACATGTTTGCTTGAGGCTGGGTTGGTCTTACCGCCAAAGGTGGGAACTCTTCAATGATCTTGTAGATTTGTTTTGTTCGCTCAAATAGAACCGGCATTTGTGACAACCTTTCATCAAACTGCATTGCCGCAGACACCACATAAGGTGTTCTGTGATACAGGTTGCCACCTTGCCGCTTCATCCACAATGAAGCCAGTTCAATGAACGACTTTGAGCCAAGCAACATAGATCCACCCATGCCGTTGATGCCTTTGTAAAGTGAAACATAGGTCGTATCAAAACCAGCGGCGATCTCGCGGTATTCTTTCTGATAGTAAGCTGCGGTTTCCCAAAGTCTTGCGCCATCCATGTGGAGATGAATGTCATTTTCGGCACAGTACGTTTTGATTTCTTCCAGTTCTTGCCATGAAGGTAGCTGACCGCCAATTTCACGCATCGGGAGTTCGTAAAGTACGGCTGCGATTTCATCCGGCCACGCAGTGAGATCCTCAAGCTTCCATGTTTGGTAAGGGTTCCCTACTGGCAAAATACTAAAGCGATGTTGAAGCTGATAGCCTTGTTTTTCATGCACCGGAATATGGCTAGATGCGTGCATGGCGACAATAGGATTGCGCTTTTGTCTTGTGACAATTTCAAGCACTGTTGGCTGCGTCATCGTCCCTGTTACAACAAAAAGCCCTGCCTCGTAACCCAGCAGATCGGCAACCTTTTGCTCGAACGCTTGAATCGTTTCTCCCTCGCCGTAGACATCATGATTCACATTGTTTTCTTCACACCACTTTGCCATTTTCGCAAAGTGTTCGGCTGGAGAGTCTTCTTTATTGCCAGGGAGATGGGTATGACAAAGCTGTTTTAGGTGAGCGCTCATTGTTCTGTCCTTTGAATCAAAGCTTCAACAATGTAACTTGTTAAAACGGAGGCGTAAACTGCATTTTCGCGATGTGTTTTCTGCGTATGCTTCCATGCTGAACCTCCGATTGGACATAGATTTAACTTAAGAGTGATTTACGCAGAACGAAGATCATGCTCACCGTAAACAAGCCATTTCGGTAAATATGCGGCTTCTGGAATCGTCCAACCATACTTATCGTATGCCAATGCAGCAAGACCAGTCAGTTTCAGAGAAACATTTCCTTTTGGCGAATAGCGAACATCTTCATTCATGTAGAACTGGTAATGCGCCTCTAACGCATCTCTTAGTGCTTTTTGATAGTGTTCCTCATCGCCATCGATAATGGCAACAAACACATTCACAAATGGAATAAACAAAGAATGGACATATGGCACTCTGGTTGACTCTAAGTATTGCGGGGAGGATTTCTCCATCACAGTTTGCAATAGCTCAGGCAACGCTGATGAATTACCAAATACACCGCTAACGAATTCGACCAGGGCAACATTAAACGGCGTCTTTATAGACACTAATGACTCATCCATGATGGTCATCAGCTCTACGCAGCGCCAATCTCTCGCTGCCATCGCTAAACAGATTTCATCCAACCATGCATCCATTGTTCCTCCTGCAACAGAACGGTTACCCACTTCCGAAAAGTGTCGGTGCCCAACGGAGAATTCAACAACTTGGTCTGAATGATTGGCCAGCAAGTACACGTTATTCAGTAACTCGAGTGCTCTTTTTATATAAGCTGGCGAGGCCTGATGTTGTCCGAATTCGGAAGCAGTGAAGAATGCATCAAGCGAATACCAAGCGTCGCTACTCATTCTTTTGAGAGGTTGCTGATAAAAAGATTGTTTTTCATCAAGCATTCTTTCCCAGAAGCTGTAAAAATTTTCATCTTCCTCACGAAAAATACGCAATTTTCTTTCTTCAGGTATATCTAAATAGTGATTTTTTATTGTTTCCATCGTTCCCTAGCCTCGCATTATAAGTTGTTCTAATTTTTTGCTGTGATGATATTCACCCTCTAAATCAAGCCGTGAATGATGCCGAAGTTGATTTATAAAATCAATTTATAATCAGTATGTTGTATCGAAAGTTAATGCTTAATTGAAATGAATCGAAAAGCCGAAAAACATTTGAAATATAAGGCTACCGCACAAGCCGCGATGGGTAAGCCAGAACGTACCTGTCCATAAACAGTGGACGACGAACACTGACTTTGTGGAGTAAAGATAGACAGATATTCACCATTGTGTTCGCCTTTCTTTTTCTGTCGCTTTCGATAATACTCTTGCGCAACATTACTCAGCTGGAAAATTTTATGCCTCAAGCAAACTCTGTGGTCGTACTCGACTTTGAAACCACAGGTCTCTCTCCTACTTTAGGTGATCGCGCAATAGAAATTGGTGCAGTAAAGTTAGTCAATGGCGAGGTTGTCGATAGTTTTCAGCAACTCATGAATCCCGGTTTCAGAGTGAGTTCTTTTATTGAGAACTACACCGGCATTACCAACAATATGTTGCGATCGGCACCAAGCTGCGAAGAGGTAATGGCGTCATTTAGTGAGTTCATTGCTGGCGAGAACCTTATCGCTCACAACGCGTCCTTCGATAAACGATTTTTAGATGCAGAGCTTGAACGAATCAACTGTGGTTATTCGGGTGAGTTTGCTTGCTCCTTACTGGTAGCAAGACGGCTCATTCAAGAAGCCCCATCACATAAGCTAGGTGAACTTGTTCGCTATAAAAATATCGACAACGACGGTGTTTTCCACCGTGCACTAGCCGATGCGCAAATGACAGCCAAGCTTTGGCTCTTAATGGTCGAAGGGATAGAAAACTCAGGCGTCGAAAAACCAAGTTTTCAGTTGATGCAAACAGTTAGTAAAACAGCCAAAGGAAAAGTCGACCTGCTACTCGCCAAAAGCCGTGCGTAACCCCCTCCGAACTAAAAGCTGGTTCTAGTCTCTTCGACGTTTAAGTGATTTTCGATATACATGCGATATTGGTTATCCCAGTGAACTTCCTAATCCGAAAGCGGTAGTTCGCTGGTCTCACCAACCAAACTGGCTTACTATGCCAGGTACCTAAAACGCTTTGTGAGTCACTCATGAGCAGAAAAAATAACAAAAATCTCAGCATTCTTCTTAAACTCAACACCTTTATTGCACCGTATAAATGGCGGGTTGCGGCGGCCTTGGTTGCCCTTGTTGCGACAGCAAGTTTGACGTTATCCGTTGGCTATGGAGTACGCATACTTATCGACCAAGGCTTTGCTCAGCAATCATTGCAAGAGCTTACCAATGCGATTCAGTTTATTGTCGGTGTCACATTGTGTATTGCCATTGGGACTTTCTTTCGCTTTTACCTTGTCTCTTCCGTAGGTGAGCGCGTTAGTGCGGATATTCGCCTTGCGGTGTTTAACCATGTGATTACGCTGCATCCGAGCTATTTTGAGACCAACAGTAGTGGCGACATTATGTCGCGCCTGACTACCGATACCACATTGCTGCAAAGCATTATTGGTTCATCGTTCTCGATGGCGATGCGTAGCGCTTTGATGTGCTTTGGGGCCATCGTAATGTTGTTTGCCACTAACGTTAAGCTCACGCTGATTGTGCTTGCTTCTGTGCCTTTGGTTTTGGTACCAATTTTGTTTTATGGACGACGCGTGCGTGCGCTCTCTCGCAAAAGTCAGGATTCAATGGCCGATGTCGGAAGCTACGCTGGAGAAGCGATAGAACATATTAAAACCGTGCAAAGTTTTAGCTCAGAGTCGCATGAACGAGCGGCTTTCGCTGTCGAGGTGGAAAAAGCTTATGAAATAGGTAGACAGAGAGTAAAGCAGCGAGCGATCCTGATATCAGGCGTTATTGTGATTGTGTTCAGCGCGATTGCAGGTATGCTTTGGGTAGGCGGCAGCGATGTGATTCACGGAAAAATGTCTGCGGGTGACCTAGCCGCATTTGTGTTTTATGCCATTATGGTTGCCTCATCGACTGCAACCATTTCCGAAGTCATGGGTGAATTGCAAAGAGCCGCAGGTGCTACCGAACGGCTGATTGAGATCCTTCAAGTAGACAGTGATATTAAAGCGCCAAGCAACCATTTGCCTGTCCGTTCCGACATGCCTGCTGAGATTAACTTTAATTCGGTGAGTTTCAACTACCCTTCTCGCCTAAATCAACCAGCAATCAAAGAATTAAATCTAACCGCTGAACAAGGAAAAGTACTGGCGTTAGTCGGCCCTTCTGGTGCAGGTAAAACAACACTATTCGAACTACTGCAACGATTTTATGACCCACAGCAAGGGCAAGTGTTGTTTGGTGGTGAAGATATTCGACAGTTCGACCCAAACGAGCTTCGACGTCAAATGGCGCTCGTACCACAACAACCAGCGCTGTTTAGCCATGATGTTTTCCATAATATTCGCTACGGTAATCCTGAAGCGACGGATGAACAAGTTATCGAAGCCGCGAAAAAAGCCCATGCCCATGAGTTTATTGAGAAGCTTCCCGAAGGCTATCACAGCTTTTTAGGGGAGCGCGGCGTTAGGCTATCGGGCGGACAAAAGCAGCGTATTGCGATTGCTCGCGCGATTCTAAAAGATCCAAAAATCTTACTGCTAGACGAAGCTACCAGCGCCCTTGATAGTGAAAGTGAACATCACGTTCAACAAGCACTTGAAGCTCTAATGAAAGGACGCACAACGCTGATTATTGCTCATCGTCTTTCGACTATCCAACATGCGGATAAAATTGCGGTGCTCGACAATGGCGAGTTAGTCGATGTCGGTAACCACCAATCATTAATGCAAAGCTGTGAGTTGTATCAGCGACTTGTGGCATTGCAATTTAAGCACTTGGAGTAACGCCTAGTTAAGCGTTCAAAAGTAAGCAAAGGCGGACCAAATAATTTAATAACAGGAGTTTAACGATGTTTTTGTGTCAGTCCAGCGAGCCTTGGCGAGACTAAGAATCTAGCTCTGAGTGGTTAATGAGATAATTTAGACCATGAAGAGCTAGGATAGAAGATCCCACATCATGTCCCATCGTCGCTGTACAAGGTGACGAAATACAAAAGATGCCACTCGCAGTTAAACGAGCGGCATTAAACCAAGCAGCTCGCCTTTTAACAAAGGAATTCCAGTAAGAATCCAGTAACCAGCGTATTCTCCCTTCAACTAGAAATACTCGTTCACAACTACCATATAAAACCCAATCAACTTCATTTGTAACAATTCAGGTTTCAAAAATAGGAAATCATTACTGAAAAAGTTTACCGCGTTTTGTGTTGCTATCTATGGTTACAATGTTTGAGACATCAATGCCTTCAAACCAAGCAACACAAAAGCGGCACCGATATGAACAGCGAAGCGAAACAACTATTTTCTTATCTATGTCAGCGATACGATGCGCTTTCTCAAGAGCTTGAGTCTCGCCCTTTTCCTGAATTTTCTGAGACTATTACTCATCCTCTTGGGCACTGTTTAGTCCGTTGCCCAGCAGGTAGCCAACGCTTTTCTATTGTAGCAGTCAACTTTGCACCCTCCGTTCGCGGGCAAGGCGTGCTTACTGCATTTATCGACTACATCAAAAGCAATCCTTACCACTACCAAGGTGTTGAGGTTGCAATCATTGAAAACAAGAACTTAGCTAAACGGCTTTTGTCTCTTGGCTGGAAGTACAAGTCCCTGTTTGGCAAGATTTTCTTCGCTAGCAAGCCGACCCTAGTAAAGGACTTTCAGTCTGCGTAATAGTTATTACGAAACCGCATCGACATCCAAAGTAAAACCATCACTCAAAATCCGTAAGCATGTTGAAAAAAACTTGGCGATCTTCTGCAGTACTTCCTCGATGAGCAGTGTATTCAACGTGCGCGTCTGCGCTGGCTTTTGGGGATAGATTGATGCCCCATAACGCATTAATTTGGTTTGGTACGATGGAATAACGCATATCAACAATTCGCATTTCATTATTCGGATCCTTCGCTACAAAACCGTTTGAAAACCAACGGAAACGTTCGATGTCTTTTGCTTGTTGCGATTGCGGGTTTAGCCACGGAAATTGCTCTTTTATATTTAACTTTGGAGTTGATTCGCCAGGGTAAATTTTTATTGAACGCCCCACCCTTACGGCATCTACATAGTAGCTCTCTTCCGTTTCATAAATTAGTTTCCAAACCAAAAGATTGCTGAAACTTGGTTTGGCTTTTAATTGTATAGCGTTGTGTTGTCGCTCTTTGACGATTTCCCAACCAGCTACTTCTGCTCTATCTCGTTGTATCGTTCCAAGACTTAGGTAAGCCAGGCACCATAAAAATGCAATGCGGGCATAGTTTGGGCTTCGCTTCAGTGCAACAAACAAAAGCAATATTAAAATAGGGAGTGTGAACGCGGGGTCGATTACCGAAATAGTGTTCCAAGCATAACGCGTGTTGCTTATCGGCCATAGAAGCTGTGTTCCATAACTGGTGCATGCGTCTAATAACGCATGGGTACTATAACCAAGCGCGCAGTAAAACCAACTCTGCCGGAAGCTTAGTCCTCGCTTTTTTGCGAACAATGGATGCAACACCAAAGCACAAATGAAACTACCAAACGGGATAAACAAGAGCGAGTGAGTAAATTGGCGATGGTATTCCAAATACAGCAAAGGATCAGTTGAAGAACGGATGAGCACATCTAAATCCGGAGCCATCCCAGAGACCACGCCCAACACGCCAACAACTGCAAGGTTTCGCTTGTTGCTCACGGCCAGTGGCAAAGCTGCACCCAATAAACCTTGCGTTAACGGATCCATCGTTCACTTCCTTTAGATAGATGAAGCTCAGCTGGAAAGCGTACACGCTCAATAGTCGGTTCCAATTTAAAAACCAGAAGGTTCTTCGACATAAATTATCCGCATTTAAGTGGAAAACAATACACGACTTAGTCATGCATTTGCTTGTTTAGCAACAAACACCTTGATTTAGTGTAAGAAGGAATCACGCCGTTCGCTAGTGAACGAACAAATCTGAGTCTAGGCTTGTTTGGTATTTCAAACCCGAAGGTTTATCTGACGCGAAAAAACAAGGCGATCCAAATGGCTCGCCTTGTTTCTAATTTACTGAACGATAAACGACAGGTGTTTAGTCTTGAGGATTCTCTTTCGCGTTGATTTCAGCGTAAGTGTGCAGCAGCTCCGTCAATGTTTTTACCCACGCAAAAACATCCGAAGGTGCATTTTCGATTAGTTTTTCCACTAGAGCACAGTGTGTTTCTAGCGTGATGGCCTCTTCCAAACGGAATGAGATCGCGTAGAAATGCCAAAGCACCAATCGCGTCATTCGCTCGCTATTTTGCTTTGCGTTGTCTGAGTCATCAAACGCTTGTTGAATTTCACTCAGTGCGATTGCTGTCATGCGTAGCATTGCATCAAGACGTGCAGACAACATGCGGTCTTCACTATCCACTTCTTCTTGATCAAAAGTGAACAGCTCATTCATCACGTCTTCTGGCACCATTTTACTGATCATACGAGCACTAAACTCTTCCAGCTCATGGCGAGGCATAGTTACAAGACAATCGAAGGTGTAATCACGAAGCATAAAATCACTCTAGGTTAGAAATCAATTTCAGCCTCGCATTCTAAATATTGAAATTTCAATTGCCAGTGTTAATTTCTATCCATCTACGAAAAACTACAAAACACCGTTGATTGCAATACCAACACCAATCCGCTGCTGATTATGATCATAGTCGATCAAGCTCTTACCATAACCCGCTGAGTATTGTGCGTACCCCTGAACTTTGCCCCAAATCGGAAATGACACACCCAGTTCTGCAAAACCCTTATGTGTTTGAAAGTTCTGGCGACCTAAAAAGGTAAACTCGTAACCATTCCACTTGTAAGCACTCGATAGCTCAAAGTGTCCCATATAGTCTTCGATATCCGGGTTATCATCACCTTTGGGATCATTAGGCGATGTCTTTTCATCTTCAGGTATACGCCACCAAGGCTGGATAGAAACCGCAAAATTGTCTTTTGCAAAGGTTAAGTTGGCATAGACACGGTTCCAACTGCGCGATAGCTCCTGTCTCTGACCGTTAGACTCATGTTCAATACCAAAACCTAACCAAGTCGAACCATCAAGTGGTTTCCAGTCTGTTGGGGTGTAGTAAAAAAGCTCTGGACGATAATTGGTTTCACGGAATGGACGAGATGCTGCACCCGTGTATACCTGCCAAAATGATTTAAGAGTCATTCCAAAAAACAGACCATCGCCATCAAACAACAAGTCATCATAGTTCATTGGTACTTTAAAACTGATTTGGAACTCCGCCTCTTCCTTACGCAGTTCATCGCCGTATTTGGTGTCGGCATACGCGCGTTTATTTACACGATCACTGTATGTAAACGGAAGAATATAGTTAACGCGATGCGCGACTAGGCTAAACGGTTCGAACGCGTTTTCTCGTTCTGATTCCAAACGCTTGTCGACCAAACTTTCCTGAAGTTCTTCAGGCTCTTCAATTTCTGGATCAGCGGGCACTGTGCTGGTTACTGTGTCAAGCTCACACTGCGCGCGAATGCTCTTTATGGTTTCTTCACTTTTGCTTTGCTTTATTTTGTCTAGCAAACATAAATCATAAGCACTGGCTGTTTCTCCCATCGCAACTGGCGCTGCCAATAAACTCAGTATTGATATCCCTGCCACTTTTGAAGCCATCTGAAACCCTTAATATTCTTTATGTCAAACCAGATAATTTTAGTTTTTCTTGGTAAACCGCTTGCCATTCTGACGTTAAGGCAATGTTAAATGTCCGCCGACTTTACGTCTTGGATAAATGCAACAGACTTTAGACATATCGGTCAACTATGATCAAAGCGCAAAAAACAACCAAGAGTTGAGCATCATAGATAAAAACCACTCGTTTGCATGATGCTCATGTTATCTATGCAAAATACTGGCTCGTAACTTTGATTGCAAACCCGGCTATGAATAAACCCAAACCATAACCCAAATGCGCCAATGTGCTAAGAAAACGGGCTTTCCAAGGTGTTGGGGTTTTACTCGCAGCAAAACCAAATCCTAGACAAGGTTGAATGACCAAAAATGGGAAGATCAACGTTACCACGCCTGTAATTAAGCTGGGCATTAGACTGGGCTCTACCAACCAATGATGACCAAAAACAGTAACGTGAGCCAAAGCGAAAGTAACGCCGATGGCATAATGAAAAAACCAGCCCAGTGACTTTTCTCCCGGCATCGCCTCTGACGCCATAATTGGCGCATGCATAAACTTTCCTTGGGGCATGTACAAAACCCAGCGCGCAACCAACGCATAGTTTAATGAAGGAATACCAAACACTCTCCTTTGTAACCATGCCCATAAATCCATTATCAAAGTGGCACCAATCCCTATTAGCACCGCTTGCAATCCCATTAAAAGCAGCATTTTTCTCTCCTCAAGTTTTTGATTTGTTAAGGTCTTAGTTGCATGCTACAACTTAAAGCCAACTTGAAGTCAATGGGGAATAATATGGATATTGCAGAAGTGGTTAGAAAATCAGGATTGCCGACTTCAACGCTCAGGTATTACGAACAGCTGGGGTTAATTCGCTCGATAGGAAGGAATGGATTGAGACGCCAATATTCACCAGAGGTACTCAATACACTCAATTTAATTAGTTTGGGGCGTATCGCTGGAATATCGCTAAACGAAATGGCAGAAATGTTGAATCAATCAGAAGTTTCAAAGCCATATATCGATCGTGACTTACTAACGAAAAAGGCACTTGAGATTGATGAGCAAATAAAACGTTTGAAAGCGGTGCGAGACAGCCTAAACCATGTTGCCACCTGCCCTCATGAGTCACATATGGACTGTTCTTCATTTCAGAAGCTTATGAAGGTCGTAAAGCGTTATGTCCCCCAAAAGCAGAGATAAACCGCTCTCCCTACCGTCCTATTCTTGATTTACAAGGAAGTAACTCGCGGTTGTGAGTTACTTCCTTTCATATTACTTAGCTTGCGATTTTACGTACTTCTTCACTTTTTTCATCGCCATTTTTTGCTTTAACGGTGAAAGGTAATCAATGAACAAGTTACCCGATAGGTGGTCAATTTCGTGCTGCATCACAATCGCCAAGAACTCATCGCTCTCGATTGTAATCGGGTTGCCATCACGGTCTAGTGCAGAAACAACAACTGACGTGTAACGCTCTACATCTGCGTAGTACTCAGGAACAGATAGGCACCCTTCTTGACCAAGTGCTTTGTTTTCTCCGCTCACCACTTCTGGGTTAACCAAGATTAAAGGATCATTGCGTTCGTCAGAGATATCGATGACAACAACCGCCTCTTTTCTGCCTACTTGGGTTGAAGCTAAACCGATACCATTTCCCGTTGCGTAAAGTGTTTCTAGCATATCGTCTATCAGCGTTTGTACTGTCGATACATCAGTGACTTTTTCTGCTTTTACTTTAAGCCTTGGGTCTGGAATGGAGAGAATTTCGAGGACTGCCATACTTACCTTTCATATCTATAAATCGTAATTCGTGGCGAATTATACACACGTTTCTTGATACATAAACCTGCTAAGCTATCTTGCGCACAAGGCATAAACCATTAACTCAAACTACAACACAATCAATGGGTTTGCCTTTTAGACAAAAAATCCTACAAACAGGAAACTAAAACGCCAGCACATTATGGCTGGCGTCTTGTCATGATCCTAATTGAATCGTTTGTTGTATTTTATCTACTGACTTTCCTTGGCTTTGAGTAACACTCTAATCGCCATTTTCTCACCACTTTTTAAAATTAAGTAGGCGATGCCAATCGTTATTAGCATTATGATAGCAATAAAAATACTTACCCCACCGAGCTCAGATAATAAATAAAACGGAGAAATATCTAACGACATTAAGATAAGAGAGAACACTACCAAACTTGCTAAAG
Source organism: Vibrio sp. 397 (assembly GCF_033339395.1). Classification (NCBI taxonomy): domain Bacteria; kingdom Pseudomonadati; phylum Pseudomonadota; class Gammaproteobacteria; order Vibrionales; family Vibrionaceae; genus Vibrio; species Vibrio sp. 397. The sequence goes on from NZ_JAWOUN010000002.1 coordinate 84,541, forward strand.
TCCACAGTAAAACAGCATACCATCTTGTTTTTGATGGCATTACATCTCCAGTCTTGTAGCCGAAGTAATAACCAACACTCATGGCTGGGATTAACGTGCTAAGAAAGCCTGTACCACTCATTTCTATCCCAACAATATATTCAATGGCCAACAGCAATGCAGCCCAACAAACGGACGCCAGACACAACAGAGACGTAACAAGAAGTACCGATGGTGGCTGGTTTATTTCTGATTCTGAATAGTTATTTTTTAATTCCACTTTCATTTCTTTCCATTTATTTGAATAAAATAAGCGTTTTAGATCATGCTTCCGCTTGGACAACCTAGAGAAACAACACCGCCATAACTCGTTGTTGGCGTAACTACCATGACTAAATCAACAGGAAGAAACACAACGTCCGTTGCTAACGACAAAGGAATGTCAATCAATGATAGTGGGTATAACGCGATAGAAGTAATATCAGCTCTTAAATAGCAAGGTTGTCGTGCGACTGATAACGCGGTGCCTGAAAACGGCTTTCCGTATCCGCCACCAGCATGCGCATCTATAGACGAACACCCCACCATTAAAGATGCTGACACCACAAGAAATACAACTTGTAGCTTTTTAAATAGTTTTATTTTCATTTAACCTAGATTCCAACTAACTATTATTTTTACAACTAAACCCTCTCTCAAATTGTATGTTCAATGAATTTACTCATATGGGCCAAGTGCAACCATGTTAATACGTTCTATGTATTAGAAACAATTCATTTATTTCCAATGACACTAGTGAGATCATGCGACGTGATTGGAATCTCACTTAAGTTTTCATGGATCTATCGCGCTGAAAATTGAAGCCTCTACCTGTCATAGAATAAAAAGCCGTCAAAACCAGTGGTTCTGACGGCTTTTTGTAAGCGCCCCGTGGGCAATACCTACACCATTACTGCTTGAAGCTTATCTAGTGACAGACCTAGATAGCTAATAGTCGCACTTGCTGTCGGAGGATTTTATTGGCTTTTACGCGGACTTTAACCAACACATCACCATCGACCAACCTAAGGTCGAATATTGGTGAATGTCGCGATGGTGACTCCATCACTTTGTGACGACAACGATTTTACGTCTGCGCTAAAGTAATACGGATTAAGTGGCATTTTACTCTCGGCTAGTCGCGCGTAGTAAAGCTTGGCGGGCTGTTTTGCCATTTGTTGCGCGTACAAATACCCGACCAACGCATGTTCAAACTGGTGGTAACCATTTCCCCAATGGAACGCTTTGGTTGATTTAGGACTCAGACCGACTCCTCCATATTGATGATCCACCCATACGTCCATAAAAGTGGGTAACGTGTATTGAAGCGTTTCTTTCATCGAACCATCAACAAGGGAAACTGTCATCGCCGCTTGATCGAGCTCTGCCCATTCCCAAGACGAGCTATAATGCTTGTGCGGTCTTGATTGCCAAGCAGGAATGCTCTCTTGCGTCCATTTACTCTGCCATTCTGGTGAGAAAAGCGCTTTGACTTGCTCAAAGTTTTGCTGGTATTGCGCTTGTTTAAGTGTGTGTTTCATTCCTTTGAAACCAAACTCTGTCCAATTGGAATTCTCCAACAACTGACCAGTGAGATACGTCATCCAATACGCTTTGATGGTGTGTCCAAAATCATTGTGTTTCGCATCTGGCATCATTACCGCTTTGTGGTGTATCGCGCCATAAAAGCGCCGCTCTTTGTCGGAGTGGTAGTTATCCAGCATCACTTGCGTCAGCCACTCCAGATCTTGTTTCCACTTGGCTTGCGCTGGTTCTGGTAAAAGTGGCGCCGTTAACAACAGGTAGCCATTAATTTGGTCAAGTTGAGCGACTAGCTCTTGCTGCTTCGCACTTTCCCCATCACCGTCTTTCAAAACCCAAGCCAGACCGCGATCATCGCTTCGTCGGTATTGTTTAAATATAAACGCTTGCTGGTCGATAAGCGCTTGTTCGACCTTTGGATCTTGAGTCAAGTAGTAGTACATCGCCAAACCCACTAAGGCGTAAGCTTGGTCTTGAGAAGTTCGTTGTTGCCACTCCATCCCCGGTTTCCCACTACGCGTAAAGCTCACAAACCCGCCGTTTTTCTCATCTTGTAGATGATCAATCAGGTAATAAGCCCCTTTCTTTGCTAGCTCTAATGCTTGCTTGTCACCCGTAAGATGAAAAAGTACGCCATAAGCGTAAGTTTGGCGCGATTTCATGCGGGTGTACTCGCGATCGAAGTGCGGGCTAATCCACCCTTTGTTTAATTCTTCACACGGCTTTTGTGGGTCGAGAATGACACCGTTATCACAACGAAAAGTCGGAAAATTCCCCGCAGGTTGTCCATGCGCGCTTTCCATCATCCAATATGGGGCTAGGCCATTCGTCACATGGTTTAACCAATCATCCCCCGAAGGCAGGCCTACATCAGCAAAGCTGCTCATGCTCGTCGTTGCGAGCAATAAGGTAAGATATTTAAAAGACATAACACTCAATTAAGTTATTGAATTTTATCCAGTATAAATAACTCCCTTTACGCATATTGTCGTCGTGGTCACAATCGCCTTACGCATTTGTTTGCATCAATCATCTTTCAGCCTTATTCGATGATTGAGCCGCGAATAAACGCTACTCTGTCTTCGACTGACATTTTGGGCACTTCGATCAATTGATAACCAAATTTGTGATAAGCGCTGGCCATCTGTTGATACGTAGCCACCGCTTCAGAAAAATCTTGCTTTCGCTCTTCGTCGTTGCTGAATATCGATGCCCAAGGTGGAAAAATGAATACTTGAGAATGATAACGAAGCATCTGGCAATGCGTGATGAGCTCATGCGAGATTGGAAGTTGTTCCAACTTACTGTAGCCATATACGTCCACAATACTGCGATCAAAAAACACGTCCCCTTGGTGGGCATTGAAAGCTCGGTAATTACTCACTTCTGCCTTCATCATTTCGTCTCGAAAAGCTTGTTTGTCATTCCAAGGTAATGCTGAACCGTGATTGGCAACCTGCGTTTGTATTACTTGACGGCCGGTTTCTGGCGCGCAGATAAAGCCTTGTGTTTTTAGTTGTTCGATAACCGAGGTTTTTCCTGCACCGGGGCCACCAGTGAATACGATGAGTTTGTTCAAAATCTTTTCCTTATTTTTTTGTTTGAGTGAAGTAATGCGTGTACAGCCAAGAAAATTGGCATCATTTGGCGTTTGAAATTGGCATGGCATTTGGTACGCCAGCGTTAAGCGAGATCGTTAGTGGAAAGTTTTGGGGTAGAAATGAGCAGTGGAAAATATTGATGAAATAAAGCTTAAACGGCGTGTTCAGCGTTTATGAAAAACGGAGGAATTTTGAGCGAACCAAACTTGCCCAAAATATTGAGTTGAGAAATGAAGAGATTGGATCATTAGGTTAACGCGTCAATTGGCTTTCTATATCAAGAAAATGGCACCTAAGCCTAAGAACGCAAAGAAACCGACGACATCGGTAACGGTCGTCAATACTACCGAGCCAGCCACGGCGGGGTCAATGTTAAACTTCTTCAACGTGAATGGTATCAACGTCCCCGATGCCGCGGCCGCCAAACTATTGAGGAAAATTGCACAACAGATAATAAGCGCCAATGGCCAAGAGTCAAACACCATGTAGACGACACCCGCGATGACTAATCCCATGATCAAGCCATTAATGGTGGCGATTTTTAATTCCTTATTCACCAATAGCTTCAAGTTACTTTGGTGCAAGTGGTTCAATGCGATACCCCGAATGGCCACCGCTAAGGTTTGGCTACCTGCGATGCCGCCCATACTCGCCACAACGGGCATTAAGATAGCAAGCGCAACGACTTGCTCGACCACATTATCAAAAAGCCCAATGATGGCGGAGGCTACGAAAGCGGTCAGCAAGTTAATCACCAACCAAAGTGCTCTTAGCCTTGTAGCCACGCTTAATGGTGTAAACAAATCTTCTTCGCTTCGTACGTTTTCTGCCACTACAGCTTGTAGGCTGAGTTCACGCAAGGTAATCGCGATGGTCGCCATCGACAAGACGCCCATAATTTTGCCACCAGCCATGATAGGAAACCAATGTGCTCCACCATCAATCGAGACTTGTTTGCTGACGCTTTGAATCGTTTGAATATCTTCTAGAATTGGCGTAACTACGGTCAAGTCGGTAAGTTTGATATGATTTTCGTGCAGCAACAGGGTTTGCGGCTCTATCGTACCAATCACACCACTTGCATCACGCACAATAATCAACCGCACTGGACTTTGCCCACGTTTTAGCAGCTCGGTTTTGATGCCTCCTACGCTGTTTTTAGGGTTTGCGACCAGAAAGTGAGGCTCGGCATAACGTCCAACTTTGTTGTCTTCATACGACAATGCTTGTTGGATATGCGCGACAGACTCTTCACTTTGATCAATAAGGTATTCATCTACAAATTCGGTCGGTAGAAAGTCCGCAAAGATGATCAGTTCAGAATCAGTTATGTACGCCAAGCGTTCATGTTGTAAGTCTTTATTGAGTGATTGATGAATGTGCTTGGCGGTGTCGTATCGGAGCAAATTTAATACCGTCCAATACTTCTCAGGCGGCACTGCTTCTATGACACGTTTACGGTAAGCAATGTTGACCGATTCCAAAATGTTCGCAATCTGTGCTTCTTGATAGTCTTTCAAAAAGCTCAAGTCTTCGGTCGATTCTATCGCTTTAATGATCTCAGCAAGCAAATGTGGCACTTTGCGGTTAATTTGCAATTGGTTGGAATCTATCATTACTTTTACCTATAGCTTTCACTACCACATTCGCCACATTGACGATATGTGCTATCCGAAGGCATGAATTCTTGATGTTAAAATTCTAGGCGATAGTTGACTTAATTGCGGAATTTATATTTCGCTCGCAGAAACAAAACGCCTCTGCATCAGTTCATGGTATAGACTTGAATGTGTGTCAGGCTCATTCGCCTTGTTTGATAATGGAGTAATCAATGGCACCTGTATTTTTTCTGACTCAGCAGGCCGCCTTACCAAGTCGTAAGGTGCTTCGTAAAGTGATTCAATTTTCGACAGCGCTGGCTCAGCCTATTGTAGTTTTAGTGGAAGACCATCGCCGAAGTGAAGATCACGCATTCGCTCATTTTCTCAGTTTCAACTCTGACCATATAGAAAAAAGACAAGCTGAGTTTGAAGCTTGGACCTTAAAGTTCAACGCATTAATTTTCGAACTTTGTGAAGAAGAAGAGCTTGAAACACCAACGCTCTCTTACGAGCATTTCAAAGGGAGCCATTGGGTTGAGCAAGTTGCGAAACGACTTGTTGACCACACTGACTTACTGCTCGTGGGACACTTTAACAAACACGAGATTCAAACGATGCTCACAGAACTAGCACAACAAGATTGCGACTTGTTGCTACTGAGTGAGCGGTCATGGCCTTCTCACGCCAACATGCTTTGTGCAATCGACCCACTTCATCGAGGGGATGAAAAGTCGATAGTAGATAAAGCCATCGTCTCGCGAGGCTCAAAATTAGAACAAACCTTAAGCGGGAAAATGACGCTCGTTTACTGCCGATACGTCGCACCATACCTCTCTCGCTATCGTGCAGAGATATTAAGCAATCAAAAAGCAGGCATTACAGATTTTATTAGTGCGCAAAAGTTAACGCGAGTTCCATTACTATTACCGGAAGGAAACCCTGAAACGGCGTTACCAAAAGCAGTTAAGCAATCACAAGCAGCGATTTTGATTATGGGGGCATGTAAACGAAGCATGTCATCTCAATTTTGGTCTGGCAGCACTGTAGACACGTTACTTGATCAACCACCTTGTGACCTACTGTTGGTCAACAGTTCCAAGGGCTGACTAGGTATTCCCTATTAACCAACCCTTTCAATACCAAGCGCAGTTATTGGCTCTTTACATCTTCTAACTGCGCGGCTTCGTGCTCTGCGTTCAAGGCTTGTTTCTGCTGCTGTTTTATCTCATCCCAACTGCGTCCCGACTCAATCGCAGATACACGCTGATCGTATTTGTTGCAGGCTCTTTCGAGTACTTTCTCAGGATCTATGCCCTTTTCTCTTTCCAGCGCTTTTAATACGTTAAGATAGTTCCACAACACATCGCCTAACTCGTCTTCCAAATGACAAAGGCGATCCTCACGAATCTCTTCGCGGACTTCATCAACTTCTTTGCCAATGGCCTCTAGATAAGTCTCTACGCCTTTAAACCAAGTGTTGGTTTGGTCATATTGAGATTTTCTCGTCGCAATTGCATACAGCTCATCAAATTTCTTCATTGCCTCTCCGTAGAACACGTTTTTATTTATGCCTTTTTAGGACGAATAAACTTCCCTTTAGCCGTCACTCTAACTTCGCTATTGACCCGCAATTGAGCCACCAGTTGATATATACCGCGTCGTTCACCTTCACAGTGTGCAGTAATCGTGACTCGATCATCTAACTGAATAGGTGCATGGTAGCGCACATCCAACTGCGCCGTAAGGGCTTGAATGTCTCTAGATAACAAACAATGCGTCATTGCACCATCGAGAAGCGAACTGGCAATACCACCATGCAACAGGTCTGTGTAACCTTGATGACGCGGTAAAACGTGAAACTCTCCGACAACAGAACCATCGGCTAGGTATTGGTAGTTCACGGCCAAAGAGTTCGGATTCACATTAATTGAAGAACAAACCGCACATTGATGATGAGATTCGTGAGTGTAATGACAGTAGCTGTTTGTGGACATGATAGTTACTCGGTTTCTCAAAAGATTAATTAGCATATGCCAACAATTAAAAAGAAACGGCGAGTAATCTTTGTTTGCATGTTGCAGGGCCAGCAACCTCGCTTTTCATAACACTAAATAATCATTTTAATAATTAACGATAATTTCCAGTTTATTTAGAGTGGCGATATGGTTTGCATAGTGATTACGCAACGTTATGAAAAGGCGACTTATGAAGTTTCTCCACACGATGATCCGTGTTGCTGACCTAGACAAATCGATCGAATTTTATACAAAGGTTCTGGGAATGAGTGTTTTGGATCGTTTTGAAAACCAAGAATACCGTTACTCACTGGTGTTTGTTGGTAACCCTGATCAACCAGATGGCGCGACCATCGAGCTAACTTATAACTGGGATACCGACAGTTACGACTTGGGTAACGCATTCGGACACATGGCACTGGGGTCTGAAGATATTTACGCCGCTTGCGAAAAAATCAAAGCGCTTGGTGGCAACGTTACTCGCGAGCCAGGTCCAATGAAAGGCGGAGAAACTCACATCGCCTTCATTAAAGATCCCGATGGTTACCAAATCGAACTCATCCAAACTCAAAAATAACGAGGTTTCCTATGACAGACGCATTATTTCAACCCATTCAACTTGGCTCTCTCTCATTAAAAAACCGTATCGTTATGCCTCCGATGACGCGCTCTCGTGCTTCTCAACCAGGTAATATCGCTAACGACATGATGGCGACCTACTATGCTCAACGTGCTGAAGCGGGCCTAATCGTTGCTGAAGGCACACAAATTTCGCCAATGGGTCAAGGCTATGCATGGACACCAGGCATTTACAGCCCAGAGCAAATTGCTGGCTGGAAAAAAGTAACTGATGCAGTGCACGAGAAAGGCGGCGTTATCTTCGCGCAATTATGGCACGTTGGTCGTGTGACTCACCCTGATAACATTGGCGGTGAGCAACCTATTTCTTCTTCTGCGCTAAAAGCAGAAAACGTGAAAGTGTTTGTCGATAACGGCACAGACGAACCGGGCTTTGTCGACGTGGTTGAGCCACGTGAAATGACCAAACAAGACATCAAGAACGTTATTGAAGAGTACCGCCAAGCCGCACTAAACGCGATAGAAGCCGGATTCGATGGTATCGAGCTTCATGCAGCGAATGGCTACTTGGTTAACCAGTTTATCGATTCTGAAGCGAATAACCGCACCGATGAATACGGTGGCTCTATTGAAAACCGTCTGCGTTTTCTTGGTGAAGTGATAGAAGCGATGACGCAAGCTATTGGCGCTGAGCGTGTTGGTGTTCGTCTTGCACCATTCACTTCGTTAAATGGCACCGTTGATAGTACGCCAGTCGAAACCTACACCGCCGCTGCAGCGCTGCTTGATAAACTCAATGTGGTTTACATTCACATTGCAGAAGTAGATTGGGACGACGCGCCAGACACTCCGCACGACTTTAAAACCGCAGTTCGTGAGGCGTATAAAGGCACACTGATCTATGCCGGTCGTTACAACGCAGAAAAGGCGCAACACGCGATTGAAAGTGGTTTAGCTGACATGATTGGCTTTGGCCGTCCGTTTGTTGCAAACCCAGACTTACCAAGCCGCATCAAGCATGGCTATCCACTGGCAGAACATGACCCTGCCACATTGTTCGGCGGCGGTGAAAAAGGCTTAGTGGACTACTCTGCGTACCACGCGGGTTAATTCATCTACGTAAAGCTGATTCGCAACTCGCGACAAACCAATAGCTAACCCAAAAGAACCTTGCTCTTCCCCCTGTGACGCCAAGATGCAGGGTTCTTTTTAGGCAAGCCACCAGAATTAACGTCTTTGACAAGATGTACAACCTCGGCACGCAGAGCGCGTCTTTTTACTGAGCAAACGGCGTTGTACTTTACAGTAAGCATTCTTTAAAGCACGACGACCTGAAAACCAATCATCCGGTTTAGTGAGGATTAAGTAGCCGTTAAACCTCTTAACCAACTCGGTTCGGTTGTTTTCGATAAATCTGCTATCAAACTCGATGTCGAAGTAATCCAAAGCCTCTTCGATACAAGTAAAGCTGGCAATTTTTTCCTGAATCGTATTCTCTGTCATCGTTTCTTTAGCGTAATCATTTTCAATGAAGTCTAAGTGCCTCGCGCTTTACGTTCTTTGATTTAGCGCTTCTTAAGATCATTCTTTATGGGGTTTCCATATTGAAATTCAATTTGGGAATTCGTTAACCCACCTAGCATTTTCATTTTGACAATCACTTTAAGGCACTGATTTAAATAAACATTATTTCTGGTTCATATTTTGCTCTACTTCATTAAACGGAATGTTGGAGCAACACGATATGACTTACAGAGCAGAAGTAGACGGATTAAGGGCGATTGCTGTCACGTTGGTGATTTTGTTTCATGCAGGAGTTGAGCAATTCGCTGGTGGCTTTATTGGCGTCGACGTGTTTTTTGTGATCAGCGGCTATTTGATCACCACCATCGTGATTAACGACTTAGAAAACCAGAAGTTCAGCCTTGGTGATTTTTATGAGCGACGCATTCGTCGCATACTCCCCCTCTTACTGGTGGTGATCGCCGTCAGCTATTTGATGTCTTGGTGGCTATTTTTGCCGCAAGCACACAAAGACGTTGGTCAATTTGCAGTGTCTTCCATTCTCTCTTCATCCAACATTCTTCTGTATTTGAAAGGCCACAATTACTTCGGTTTAGAAGATCAAGCCAACCCACTGTTCCACACATGGAGCTTGGGCGTTGAAGAACAATACTACATTGTCATTCCTTTGCTACTCATGCTACTCGCTCGTGGCAAAAACGCGTTTTACCTGACTTTTTTTATCACGGTATTTGTGCTGAGTTTGATGACTATTGTCTACGCGAGCAACGATCCTGATTTCGCTTTTTACATGATCTTCTCTCGCGCTTGGGAGCTGGCAACCGGTTCATTACTCGCATTAGTGATGAGAAAAGTCCAAGTTCAATCTAACGATACTCTAGCAACCATTGGCATCGTTTTGATATTGGCTTCCGCGCTTTTGTTTGAAAAATCGCAAGATGGCGCGGGCATTACGCTGCTGGTGCCGGTCATCGGTAGCGCGTTGGTGATTTTGTTTGCCTCTAAAGACAATGTCTGCGGTAGATTACTGAGCCTAAAGTGGGTCGTGTTCGTCGGCTTAATCAGCTACAGCTTATACTTGTGGCACATTCCATTATTTGTCTTTTACCGCTACGTGTTGGACACAACACAAGACATCAATATCCCACTTTACGTTGTCACTCTTTTTGTACTTTCTTACTTCACTTGGCGCTTTATTGAAAAGCCGTTCCGTAGCCGAAAAGCCATGAGCATGCGCACTGTGTCCGCGGTTATTGTGTTGTTGACGTTGCCCTTGCTAACGCTCGGCGTTATCGGTCATCAGAACGGTGGTTTTCCAGAAAGAAGCGCATTTTTCGAGGCCATGCGCGTTAACAACGGTTATGGTTTAGATTGCAACGGCAACACCAACGTTAACGATGTGTGCTCGTCTGCACCGCAGCCCGCCATCGCTGTGTTAGGCAATAGTCACAGCATGGTTTACGTGAAGCGTCTATCCGAAGTAACACCAACTGGCGTGGTGCAACTTACTCAAGATTCCTGTGCGGTCGGTTATGTCGACATCCTAGAAGCTGCTGGCTCAATTTCTTGCCGACAGTTCTTCAATGAGGCTGTCGATACCATTCTAAGTACCCCTTCCATTCGTCGCGTTGTTATCTCTTCTAACTTCAATAAAGAGCTTTCACAAGCCGATTATGAAGCATCATTAACCAAATTATTGAATGAACTGAAAGGAAAGGAAGTGGTCGTTTTCGGTCCAACCCCTTCTGCACCGTTTGCGGTAGGAGAATGCCTTTGGAAAGCGCGTTTGTTTGGCGAGACAGAAGAGTCTGCCTGCGACTTTTCTCCCAAACAACATCACCCTCAAAACGTGGCGAAGTTAGTGAACTACTTTGAGCAATTTGAGCACGTTGAGTTTGTCGACTTGACCGATGCCATTTGCAGAAATGGCGTATGTCGAATGAGAGTTGGAGCAAACAATGCGATGTATACGGATGACAGCCATTTATCTTACAAAGGTGCTGAGTTGGTGCTTGGGCATTACCTCAACACTACAAATGAAGCGCAACAGTTCACTTACGACCGACAATAACCAAGGAAATAAACTTCTATGCTTCAGCGCTTATCTCAGGTAAGCGCTGAATGCTTTAAAGCAAGACAAAGCTAGGCGTCTATTTGAAAATGCGCGGATCAAACGCGAAATCGAGCTTTTCGGCTTTCTTGATGATCTCTTTCATTTTGGGATGATTTGGATTCACCACGTAGTTTTTATCACGAGGTGAAATCGTTGAAGGCACTTGCAGCGCGGCAAACTCTGGATGAGGATCATTGAGAAACTGATCACCAATGTACTGCGTAGACTCGCTCGCCGGTATTGCTCGCCACGTCACAGGGAGATCTTCTTCATCTAAGGTGGCGATGAGGTATTCTGGCATTTCAATACGATATAAATCGTAAAGTTTGGTGATAGCAGGATCGTTGTTTACGTGCACAAACACTTCCAACGAGCAAAGGGATTCCGATTCAGAGAAGTAGAGGGCTTCGGTTCCTTTTGAGTTCCATCGCCCTCCAAATAACTTTGCGCCAACGGGGCTGAATGGCGTGTCAGCAAATTTCTTTTGTGTGAGACGATAGAGCTTCATATTACGAGAATACCCCGTGCTCTAAACGGCCGATCAAATCTTTTACGATTTCAAAATCCACCGTGGTCGAGACCATATCAAGTGGACGTTTTCCACCTAAGCCATACACATTCTCTCTCATCCATTTTAACGCGCGCTCTTCGTCGTCAAACAGTTCTGTCGCGAGTTTCAATAACATCGCTAATCGATAGATTGCATCACTTTCTTGCGTATTGAAGCGCTCATCGTTTTTTAGACGACGCTTGATCGTGCTAACAGGTATCAATGTGACGTTTTGAAACTCACTCTGAGAAAGCTTCACACGCTCAACAATATTGCGATACACCTTTGGCTCAAAGCCTTTGTGAACCGCATCAGTGCGACCTGTTTCAGCGTCTTCAATACCCAACATAAACCAGAAATTGGCTTTATGAGGTTGTTTCGGTTTGAAGCTTTTTAATGCTGCAGTTGCCATATCAAGCTCCTGTGGTTCATATGGTCCGGTTATTATGGTTCAAATGAGCTTAATTTTCAATCAAAGTAACAATCAAAGTAAAAAGATAGGTAAAGAAAAAGGCGAGCTTTTCGCCCGCCTCTCTTACTTATTCATCAACTTTGTTTACGCATCTATCGATGAACATCGTTTCACTTATTGCAAGTCAAAACGATCCGCGTTCATGACTTTCGTCCATGCGGCGATGAAGTCATGGATGAATTTTTCCTGATTATCATCTTGCGCATACACTTCCGCATACGAACGCAGGATCGAGTTTGAACCAAAGACAAGATCCACACGGGTTGCCGTCCACTTCACAGCGTCGGTTTTACGATCACGGATTTCGTACTGATTAGCACTTACTGGTTGCCACGCATATGACATGTCAGTAAGGTTCACGAAGAAATCATTCGACAAAGTGCCGACTCGGTCAGTAAATACGCCCTCTTTTCCACCGCCGTAGTTACTGCCTAGAACGCGCATACCACCGATAAGTACCGTCATTTCTGGCGCCGTTAGCCCCATAAGCTGAGCACGATCTAATAAAAGCTCTTCTGGCTTAACCGCGTAGTCTTTCTTCAACCAATTTCGGAAACCGTCAGCAACAGGCTCAAGTACTTCGAACGATTCCACATCCGTCATCTCTTGGGTGGCATCACCTCGGCCTGGCGCGAATGGTACGGAAACATCATGACCTGCGGCACGCGCAGCCAGTTCAATACCTACGTTACCAGCAAGCACGATAGCATCTGCAACACTACAGCCCTCTTCTGCTGCTATTTTTTCTAACACCGCAAGAACACGTCTTAGACGTTCAGGTTCGTTCCCTTGCCAATCTTTTTGTGGAGCCAAGCGAATTCTCGCGCCATTTGCACCGCCTCGGCGGTCAGAGCCACGGTAAGTACGCGCACTATCCCACGCCGTACTTACTAACTCACTAATGGATAGGCCACTTGCTTCGATTTTTGTTTTTACTAAATCAACATCGTAGTCTGCCTTACCTGCGGGCGTTGGGTCTTGCCAAATAAGATCTTCGCTTGGCACATCAGGGCCGAAATAACATGATTTTGGTCCTAGATCGCGGTGTGTCAACTTAAACCAGGCACGAGCAAAAACGTCATCAAAGTACGCAGGGTCATTTTGGAACTTTTCTGCAATCTTACGATATTCAGGGTCCATTTTGAGCGCCATATCGGCGTCGGTCATGATTGGATTGTAGCGCTTAGAACCGTCTTCAACATCGACAGGCTTGTCTTGTTCTTCAATGTCGATTGGCTCCCATTGCCATGCGCCAGCTGGGCTCTTTTTCAGTTCCCAGTCATACTTAAATAGTAGGTGGAAGTATCCGTAGTCCCATTGTGTAGGGTGCGTTGTCCAAGCACCTTCAATGCCACTCGTTACCGTGTCACGGCCAATACCACGTGTTTTGTGGTTAATCCAGCCAAGACCTTGCTCATGAACGTCTGCTGCTTCGGGCTCTGGGCCAAGGTTTGCGGCATCACCATTACCATGACACTTACCCACCGTGTGACCACCAGCTGTGAGCGCGACGGTTTCTTCATCGTTCATTGCCATTCGCGCAAAGGTCACTCGCATGTCATGTGCTGTTTTGAGAGGATCTGGGTTACCGTCTACCCCTTCAGGGTTCACATAGATAAGACCCATCATTACCGCAGCAAGCGGGTTTTCTAAATCTCGCTCACCAGAGTAGCGGCTGTTATCAGCGTCACTTGTGGCTAACCATTCTTGCTCAGAGCCCCAGTAAGTGTCTTTTTCTGGGTGCCAGATGTCCTCTCGTCCAAACGCAAAGCCAAAGGTCTTAAAGCCCATGGATTCGTACGCCATGTTACCGGCAAGGACAATCAGGTCTGCCCAACTTAGTTTGTTGCCATATTTTTTCTTGATTGGCCATAAAAGGCGTCGAGCCTTATCCAGGTTGGCGTTATCTGGCCAAGAGTTGAGAGGAGCAAAGCGTTGGTTGCCTGTAGCAGCACCGCCACGGCCATCCGCAATACGATAACTGCCCGCTGCATGCCATGCCATTCGGATCATTAAACCACCGTAGTGTCCCCAGTCGGCAGGCCACCAGTCTTGGCTATCAGTCATTAAATCTTTTAAATCTTTTTTAAGTGCTTCGACATCTAGCTTTTTCAGTTCTTCTTTGTAATTAAAGTCCTGACCAAATGGGTTGGTTTTGGAGTCGTGTTGATGCAGGATGTCTAAGTTCAAGGCATTCGGCCACCAATCCATCACCGACTTATCTGTAGATGTTTGCCCACCATGCATAACTGGACATTTACCTACCGAACCGCCGTTTGCTTTGCTCATATAATGCTCCTTCGTGTCGTGGTTGTGGTAACCACTCTTTGTTATTCAATAAATCGAATATCCACCTCAAACAGCGTAGTTCATACACTGTTTTTTTAGTTAACGCCAAGTCAAAATTTCAAACATTTCAGCGAATAAATAATTGTTATCAAACATGTACCTATATGTAGAAAATATGGATAGAGATCAGTTTAAGTCCATACCTGAATACTTAATCCCAGACAGCCTCGCCATGTTGTGATCCCAGGTCGCTAAATCATGATGACTAAATTCACTCAGAGCGTGATGACCACACGCCCTTGCCATAACTTGCATGAGCTCGACCGAGGATTCGAAGAAATTTTTCAGTTGCTGGGATGACTTTTCAACGTCGAGACGCTGCCTCAAATCGGCATTTTGTGTCGCAATGCCTGCCGGGCAATTATTGGTGTTGCAGATGCGAGCGGCGACACAACCGATCGATTGCATCGCACTGTTTGCTATCGCTACTCCGTCTGCTCCAAGTGCCAACGCTTTGACAAAATCCGTAGGAACTCGCAACCCACCGGTGATGATTAATGTGACGCGGTCACTTACGGCTTTTTCATCTAAGTACTTACGTGCACGAGCTAATGCAGGGATGGTGGGTACACTAATATGATCACGGAACATAGTTGGCGCCGCACCCGTGCCACCACCGCGACCATCTAAGATGATATAATCAGCCCCAGCATCAAGCGCAAACTGGATGTCTTGCTCAATATGGTTGGCACTGAGTTTAAATCCAATTGGAATACCGCCTGTGATGCCACGAACTCTGTCAGCAAACTTTCTGAAATCGTGAGTAGTGTGAAGATCTTTGAACGTTGGTGGTGATATCGCTGGTTGTCCCTCGGGGATGCCTCTCACCTGAGAGATCTTACCTACATTTTTATTTGCAGGCAGATGACCACCCGTGCCCGTTTTTGCTCCTTGCCCGCCTTTGAAGTGAAACGCCTGAACATTAAGAAGCTTAGATTCGTCGTAGCCAAATTGAGCACTAGCAAGCTCATAGAAATACCGTGAATTGGCGGCTTGCTCTTCCGGTAACATGCCACCCTCACCAGAGCAAATCCCAGTCCCTGCCCACTCTGCACCTTTTGCTAGTGCAATTTTCGCCTCTTCAGAAAGTGCGCCAAAACTCATGTCCGACACCAACAAAGGAATGGCGAGTCTGAGCGGCTTACGCGCGTTTGGTCCCACAATCAACTCGGTAGACACAGGAACGTCTTCCAACAACGGTTGTGTCGCCATTTGCGCCACCATGATTTGTATAGCATCCCAATGTGGTAGCAAATGCCTAGGAACCCCCATTGCAGCCATCGGACCATGATGACCGAGTTTAGAGAGTCCTTCTCTCGCTAATTGGTGGATAAACTCGAGGGTTAGTTCTTCTTGAGTAGCAGACGCCGTTGGTTTGTCTCTTTTCTCTCGCTTTTGTTCCGGTCCCTCTTTACCGACTTGCTCTGCGGTAAATCGCTTGTGTGTACCATCACAAAAAGGAGCATTGGCGGTATGCTTACATTGGCAGAGATAGGCATCTTCGTCTTTTTCCGCACTAAAGCTCATTGGCTTTAAGCCGGTTCCCGAATGAGACCCATCGCAGTAAGGTTGATTTTTAGAACGCCCACATCGGCAGAAGTAATATTCTTGCCCAGCTTTCAACTCTACTTTGATCGGCTTGTTATCAGCGATGATTGGCTTGCTCATGTTGCCCCCTATTTATTATTGTTAACCATGCTTTCTCGCTGGCTTGCAATAAGCGTAGAACAGGAGCGTAAAGAGCGTCAGTGTCGCCGAGTAAAATGCGCGATTGTCGCCCGACTAACCTATACTTTTTATGGGTCTCATACACGTGGAGGCTATATGACGATTGCAACCCGATTAGATGAATATTTGACTGAGCATAACATTCACTTTCAAACCGTGAATCACAGCCACAGTCATAGCTCGCTACAAAGTGGTGTTGCAGCAGGTGTGCCTTTAATGAATATCGCAAAAGGTGTGATTCTAGAGGATCATGAAGGGCGTCATATGATGGCGGTCTTACCTGCCAACAACAAAATCAGTTTGTCGCGATTAAACGACGAATTTAATGCCACCTTCCACTTGGTGAAAGAGCGTATGGTTTACCGACTCTTCACCGATTGTGAACACGGCGCTATTCCACCGATTGGTAGCCCTTACCACATGTCGACAGTTTGCGATGAAAGATTAGCAAATTTGGAACATGTCTATCTCGAAGCTGGCGATCATGAAACTCTGATTAAGCTGGACAGAAAGGCGTTTAAAGAACTGATGAACGACTGTAGATATCTAAGATTCAGCAGTGAAGTTCTGCATTAAACTTGCCAAAACCTCTCGACATTTCCTGAACAAGGCTCTTTCAACAAGAGCCTTTCTTTGTTTTGTTGGTAGCACGCGAAGGAAGTTTCTCGGACTTTGGTGCCCAGCGTTTCAGAGCATATAGAAACAAAAAACCGCCTATTCGGGCGGTTTTTTATCAATCAAATCATAATTATTATCGAACAAAGATCTTTTGGATCGCTTTTATCGCCATACCCCTACGGCGCATTAATACGCTCGTTCTTGGCAACCATTTCGGTGTGTGAAGAATGGTTTTCGCATGACTAAAAGTTCTGAATCCTTCCTCTCCGTGATAATGCCCAATACCCGATTCACCAACGCCACCAAAAGGTGCATCTTCAGCGCCAACATGTAAAACCGTATCATTAACGCCGACGCCACC
The DNA here is from genome assembly GCF_033339395.1 of Vibrio sp. 397. Taxonomy (NCBI): domain Bacteria; kingdom Pseudomonadati; phylum Pseudomonadota; class Gammaproteobacteria; order Vibrionales; family Vibrionaceae; genus Vibrio; species Vibrio sp. 397. The sequence continues at coordinate 101,612 of NZ_JAWOUN010000002.1, forward strand.
ACTGTGCGTGTGGCGTACAATATGTTTGATGGTCGATTTGTCGTCCGACATAACATACAGCGCAAGTGGTCTTTGGTGCTGATTAATGTAGTCAATCGCCTCATCAACGGCATTGTAGGGCTTAACAGGTAGAAATGGCCCGAAGATCTCCTCTTGCATGATTCGCATATTCGGCGACACGTCCGTGACCAAATGAGGATACAGAAGTCGTTCCTCTTGGGGCGACGCTTCAACAGTGTGAAGGTTAGCACCTTGCGCTTTTGCATCCTCAAGTAGCGCAGTCAAACGATCATATTGTCGTTGGTTGACAATATGGGTCAGCTTTTGATTCTTGTTGGATTTTAAATAGAGCTTTTCAAAACGTTTTAAGAATAGCGAAATGAACTCTTCGACACGTTCTTGCGGTACAAATGCGTAGTCAGGCGCGACACAAATCTGGCCTGCATTAATGCATTTACCAAACAAGATAGCATCAACGGCTTTCTTCATGTCTGCATCTTTTGCAATGATCACCGGGGACTTTCCACCCAACTCTAACGTCACCGGGGTAAGGTTTTCCGCTGCCGCTTTTGCCACTGCGCGGCCAACACTCGTAGAACCCGTGAACAAAAGGTGATCGAATGGCAGTTGGCTGAATGCTTGTGCGACGTCTGCTTCACCCTCAAAAACTTCGACATACTCAGACAACCCACGGCAAATATCGACGATGACTTTATTGGTTTTTGGCGTAAATTCGCTGAGCTTCATCATCACGCGGTTGCCAGCAGCCAATGCTGTCACTAAAGGCGCAAGGCTCAAAATCACAGGAAAGTTCCACGGTGAAATGATCCCGACGACACCTAACGGTTGATACTGAACGGTGACTTTAGAAGGTGCGAGCAATAAGCCGGATTCGCGCTTGCTGGGTTTGCACCATTTTTTTAGTCGTTTGAGGGTATAATTAATATGCGAGACCGTTGGCAAAACGTCGGTCATAGCGGTATCAAATTCTGAGCGATAGCCAAAATCGTCACTTAACGCTTCAACCAGCGCTTGTTTGTTCTCAAGCAGCGATTTTTTTAACAAAACGAGGTGCTGTTTACGTTCATCCAAACTAGGATAAGGCTCGGCTGCATATGCCGCTTTTAAGCGTTCGAGGCTTTGCTGTAACAAGTTATCTACTTCAACCTCTGTGATTGCGTTCATGATGCTTCTCCTAGCCTAGTTTCTACCAATGACGCTCCAAGTTAACACGAGCGCAACAATGTTACTATTGTAGCGCTCGTGAAGTTAGAGTTCGAACTCTGATTAAAATATCTCTGGGGTGGATACTACATCAAACGTAGTTCATAAATGCCTAGTCGTTGAGAGCGGTCAAGCATATCAAACTCATGATCAACGTATTCTTTTAATGTGGCGCCTGCACGCTCAGCAATATTGATGCTAGCGATGTTATCTTCCATACAATGGAACTGAATGAATTGTGCGTGCCCTTTCCGCTTCAAAAAAGGGATCAATACTGCGAGTACTTGATCAATCACACGATGGCCTCGCCCATTGTTGGCAAGCCAGTAGCCAATTTCAGTAACACGCGTATGTGAATCCACACCTTTAATGCCAATAACACCCGTAAGCTGCTCATCAAAATAAATTGCACACCAGTGGGAATCCAGCGCGTTACTGTTCACTCGCTGGGAAATGTAGTTCACGGCCTCTCGATGATTCGTGACAGAATCCGTCCAAGGTAGATAGCCCTCAAGGCTCTCTCGGTGAGTGTTCACAACCTCTAGTAAAGCGGACGCGTGTTTCGTATTGAGGGGCTCAATTGAGATCCTTTGCGAGACGGAAAAACGCTTCTGTAAGTGATTTCCTTGATACGTCTCTTGGCATGTGACTTCATCCATAGATGTTATTCCTTTTTATTGTGAACGCTCAGCGCAAATCCTAACGCTTCATTTTATGAGAACAAACCTCTCTATAAAAACTAATCAAAGCCGTTGCCGTTCATTTAGCCCTTTTGATCGATCAGCGTAAATGGCGTTAGTGATGCCACATCTACATAATGCTTCCATACATGTTCATAGAGGTGATGCTGATTGGCAAACGGAGCCAGCTGCTTAGCTTCTTCAAGCGTACACCAGCGATACTCTGTATGCTCATCGTTAAGAACAACTGATTGGTTAGGCGGACAAAATAGCACAAAACATGGGATAACCATGATACGGTTATTTTTTGCTTCGTAGAACTGCTCTAGAAAGTCTGCTGTATGTAACTCAACTTGGTCAATTAGTGTCTCTTCTTTTAACTCTCTTAAAATGGTTTGCCACCCGGCTTCACCCGCTTCGATACCACCTGCAACATGGCACCAATAGCCACCTTTTACGCGTTTGAGTAACAGCATTTTTTCTATGTCATCAATTTTTGAAATGACAACGCCTGAAACATGCGTTGCTTTTATCGGGATCATGTAAGCTCCTTAAATATCGAGTTTTTATTGTTACGCTGAAGAGAGGCAGATTAATTGCTACGTATTCTACTGTTTATTCATCTTGTCGACAGAAGTGTTTGAGTTGAGAGGATTTAATCGCTAACTAAGTATGCTAAAGTGAGATCTGTCGCAACAAATGAGCAGTAAAATGTCCAATTCATTCAACACTATGATTCCCATCGGTGTGCGCTTTATGGTGCTTTCCGCGTTCGGCTTTGCTCTGATGTCGGCTACAGTAAAGCACGTCGGCAACTACGGTATCCCCGTTTTTGAAATCGTTGCAGCAAGAGCGCTCGTTTCACTTATCATTAGTTATTTCGATGTAAAGCGAAAACGAATTTCTGTATGGGGCAATAATAAGCCATTACTATTTGCACGCGGTGCTGTGGGCACGATGGCTCTGATGTGTGTATATTATTCAGTGACCACCTTACCTTTGGCAGAAGCGACGATATTCCAATATATTCATCCGGTATTTACTGCACTACTCGCCGTATTTTTCTTGAAAGAGCGCATCCAGCCGTCAACTTTCCTTTGTATTGCGTTGTGCTTACTCGGCATCTATATCATGGTAAGCCCAGAAACTGGGCAAGGCTCAGATAGCGCTTTACCAATGTTTAGCGTCATGATTGCGATCTTAGGCGCATTTGGTAGCTCAATTGCCTACGTCATCGTCAGAAAACTGAGTCAGACAGAAGACAGCTCAGTGATCATTTTCTATTTCCCGTTGGTTGCTCTCCCCGCTTCACTCTTACTGATTGGCGACGATTTTGTAATGCCCGATCTATATCTGACTTTCATGTTGGTTCTAGTTGGTGTCTTTACCCAAATTGGGCAATTGGGGTTAACCAAAGCGATGCAAACTCAACAAGCGGGTAAAGCCTCCGCTTATTCGTATATCCAGATCGTATTTTCTGTGTTGTTAGGCATCATTTTTTTTGGCGAGGTTCCGATCATTTGGACGTACGTCGGTGGCGGTCTGATTGTTACAGGCGCATTAATTAATGCGTTTGGTCATCACTTACGGTTACCTTTTGTTAAGCGCAACGCTTGATATACCTACCTAGAACCGTAAACACGACATTTAGAAAAACAGCCAGAGTGACTCTGGCTGTTTTGTGTTTAGCCTAACGTTAAGCTGATATTTTTAACCCTGCGATACCAGCGACAATCATTAGCAAGCTTAAGGCTTTGATAAGTGTTGCTGGCTCATTGAACAGATAAATACTCACGACTGCCGTGCCTATTGCGCCAATCCCTACCCATACGCCATAAGCAATGCCTAAAGGCAAGGTTCTTAACGCAATGCCAAGCAACCAAAAGCTCAATAACATAAAGACAATAGTGAATGCCGAAGCACCGAATTTGGTAAACCCTTGTGAATATTTAAGACCGACAGCCCATGCGATTTCACACAAGCCCGCAATGAAGAGAATTCCCCAAGCCATGTCACATTTCCCAACGAGATGGGGTCGTCCCCGAGAAAAGATAGAGCGGTGAGGTCGTCCTCACTTCTGATTGACTGCTTAATATATACAGAAATTTGAACATAAAAAATAAAACACGGCGATAAACATACAACTCAAACATCTCATGCACGCTTAAATTCTACGCTTTTCTTTTTAACGGTGGCGGGCTCTCTATTTCGCATCAATAACGACACCGTTTTTTAACAATTTACATATAACCTTCTGGTGTTGAAAGTGTTGCATTTATTGCACAAATCACACAAAAACTAATTGAACATGTAAATATGAAAACGTTTGTGTGACTAATATCGCTTAAAACAATGACTGATGACTTTAATATTCAGCCGAATTAATTATAAGGTATGACGTACCCATGAAAGCAATCAAAACCTCTATCGCTGTCCTTGTTGGCGCCGCTCTACTATCTGGATGTAATGACGATACTGAATACGTCAATGTTCAGCCTAAAGAAGTAAAAATAGCGACTTACAACCTCTCTTTTGACCGCGCTACCTTCGAAACTTTGGTAGATGAAATGCAAATTGAACCAACGCAGCAAGCTGCTTTGGTCACCTCTTATTTAGACGGTTCAATCGCAGCCGAAGACAAAACCACTGCGGAAAAAGTCATTCAAATTCGTAACGTTGCAGCAATCATTCAAAAGAATCGTCCTGATGTTCTCATGATGGCGGAATACAACAACGATGGAACAGGTGAAAACAAAGCAGCCATTGAAGGATTCCAGAAGAACTACTTGTCTGTCGCGCAAAGTATCGATGGCGCGGGCGGTGAAGCAAACCTTGAGCCTATTGAATACCCTTATGCTGAATCTTATTCAACCAATACAGGGTTGTTGAGTGAGTTTGATCTTGACAACAACGGAACCGCAGGTCAAATGCCAGGTGATGCATGGGGCTTTGGCATGTACCATGGTCAATATGCATTTGCCCTTATGTCTAAGTATAAAATTGACACGGCAAACACACGTACATTCCAAGCATTTAAATGGAAAGATATGGAAGGTGCGAAAATTCCAACCATTACTATCTGTGACGGTTCGCAAAAGATTCCAGACGGCATGAAGTGTGGTGATGAATGGTACTCAGCGGAAGAATGGGATCAAGTGCGTCTATCTTCGAAAAATCACGTCGACGCGCCAATCATCATTCCAACTCGCAATGGCGAGGAAGTTGTACACTTGTTGATGTCTCATCCTACTCCACCAGTATTCGACACCGGTAAAAACAAAGCGCAAAACGCAGCAGAAGTGGAGTTTTGGCATCATTACATTCAAGGCAAAGACTATTTTTACGACGATGCGGGTAAAACAGGTGGCTTAACGAACGGCACTAAATTCGTAATGATGGGTGATCAAAACCTTGATCCAGTGGCTGGTGACGGTATTAGCTCTGTAATGCAAGAGCTGCACAACGATCCATTGGTTAATCAAACCGTGATGAATGGTGAGCTTTACCCAACAAGCTTTGGTGCAGCTGAACACGCTGTTGACCGCAGTTCAACTCACCCATATCCGAATCGCATCACTTCAACGTTTGGCTTAGGGGTAGACTATGCCTTGCCTTCAGCAAATTTGAATGTAATAGACTCTGGTGTGTACTGGTCAGCGTCTTATGAAGAAGGCCGTAAACTATTTAACGATGCACGTATCGGTAAGTATGGTGATGGTAAGGATGTATCTTCCGACCATCGCATGATCTGGATTAAAGCACAGTTCTAGACTGCATAAAAAAAAGCCAACCACAAGGAGTCGTGATTGGCTGTATATATTTGTGAACAAGATGGTTCACTAACAACGTCAGTTGGCTAGGTGACCCTCGGCTTAGAAAGGGTCACTCATACTAAAGCATGAGGCGTGCCAACTTTTCAGCGCACAAAAACAGGTTGTTATTTAATCACTTTCATTAAAACTTAACCAATAGCTACTGTTTGCTCACCGAATAAATTGCAATTTGCAAACTACCATTGGCATTTCGCAATAAATCTGATCTTTAGCTATTGCTTTTATTGCTTCCTAGCTAAGTCGCGTGCAAGGATTAACGCAAGTCCGAATACTTGCAAGAAGAGTCCGATATTCTTGTACCAAGCGATCTTTTCATCCTGCTTTGCCATTACCTCATTGAGCTCTACATTCTCAATGTAGTAATTATCGATGCGGTCTCTATACGAAGCTTGTGCCTGATTTATCTTTGACATTAGTTGAGGAAGTTGATCAATTTTTATTTCATCCGACTCGTTGAGAACCCAAGAAGATAAATGCCCTGCTAATACCTCTTCTAGCTCTAAAGGTATCGCTACGCTCTGACTTATGTGCACATGCAGCAGTAAAGCTTCTCTTTTCCTTTCTAGGGTTTCCACACTGTTCCATGCGAGTTGGATGGAATACAAGTTTTCTGCTGTTTGCTCTGCGAGCTGCGAGTGCTGTTTACCCAACTTATCAAGGACTAAGCTAGTAACGATGATCGCGCCAATATTCAGTACTAATCCAATCAGAACGAGTACCCAAGGTGGTGGAATGTAACGTCGCAGACTTACCATAACTTATCGTATGGCAGGTAAATCATATTTAACACAACCAATGAAAGTATCACCAGAAATGTCACCTGCATCCCTCTAATGCGCTTTTTCAAGTCTTTTTTCAATATGCCTTTAGCATGAATAACTCGACCAATTACAAAAATAATACCGGTGAGATGTATCCATGTTGGGTAAGCACTATTGAATTCTAAAAGTGCCATTAAAATTAGGGTGATGGGGATATATTCTGTCGCATTGCTCTGGGCACTACGAGTAATTTGTAGAGCCTCTACCCCACCATCGGCATAAGCAATTTGATTTAAGCGACGTTGCTTAATTACTTGAACAGCCAACCAAATAATGAGTATTGCGAGAATGTTGGCATACAGCGCTGTGATCATATGTCGTCCTTCTTGATCTGGTTTTCACTTATATAAGCGTGTCACTTGGCTATAACTATAGCGGTATCACTATGATAATGCGTCAAATAATCTCAAGTTATGATTTCTATTCGGGCAAAAAACGAAAGCCAATGCTTTATGGTATTAAAAATGCCCTCAAATGAGGGAATAAGAATAAAGAAGCTAATATGTGAGAATATTGAAACCACTATAAGGGGTGTTTGACCAGCTTTTTGCGCCGATGCCCTTTGACAATACTTTCAAAAATTGTGAACAACAGCCCCACCCATATAAATGCAAAGGTCACCGCTTTCACTTCGTCAAACAGTTCGCCAAAAAACATAACTGCCAACACAAACTGCAAGCTTGGCTCGATGTATTGCATTAGACCGACGGTTGATAAATTAGTTATACGTATTGCGATAGAATAAAATACAAGTGGTAAAATTGTGATAGGTGCACTGCCAAAATACAAAAGCAATGTTGTGGTATCTGTGCCCGAAGCCAGTTCACCAGTTGCCCATTGTTTATAGAGCAAATATGCGAGTGCAACTGGAGTCAGTAACAACGCCTCAACAAACAAGGTTGTACTCCAGTCATAATTTATCTTCTTCTTGTACAACCCATACAAAGCAAAGAACAACCCCATCGTTAGTGCGATAACGGGTAGCTGACCATAGTGAATCACTTGATACATAACACCAATTGTTGCCAACACTATTGCAATAAGTTTGCCTTTTGAGAGCCTATCCCCAAGAATAAATACGCCCAGCGCAACAGATACTAATGGTCCAATAAAGAAGCCTAAGCTGGCATCGATGACCCGATGATGGGTCAAAGCCCAAGTGAACGCACTCCAAGAAATACACATCAAACTGCTCGCCACAAACGTGTACCACAAGGATTTTTTATCAAGCCAGATTTCTTTCCAATTCAGCCCTCGACGGGTTATCCCAAGTACAATTAGAAACCCGACAGGTACAGACCCAATGATTCGCCATGCTAGCAACTCATCCATAGAAGCATTTGGTAAATAACGATAATAAATTGGTAGCAATCCCCAGATCACAAAGGAGAATGCTGCCATAAAAGTGCCATAACGAGTGTTATTCATAAAACTATCGCCCATCTAAACGACCAATTTGGCGTAAGTAAACAAGTCCGCCATACATAAAAAGGAATGCAATCCCGCAGTGACTTTATGATGCAGATGGCATTATTGGCTCAACGCTTGTACGACGGCGGTAAAGCCACTCACAAAACACAACATAAGTGCCCCAAACCGAATCTTTTCTTTTGGTAACGACTGGGTAGTTTTCATTGCTAGCCAGTAACCAAGCGCCGCAGCAGGTAATAGAGGAATAGTAATGACCAAATGATGCAATGTGAAGAAGCCCACTGGGATTTGTACTATTAGTGAAATAATCGAACTGAAAACAAAAAAAGCCGATAAGTTGCCGCGTAACTGATTTGCTTCTTGATGCTGCAACAATAACGCCATCGGAGGGCCTCCAATCGCAGAACTGGTACCAAACAACCCAGAAAAGAAACCAGCACATGTCATACGCGAAGGCGTAGGCTCAACCCGAAACGGTAAAACACTCACCACGACTGCAAACAGCACCAACAAACCAATCCAAAGCGTGAGAGTTTGTGTAGATACAAAAAAGAGTAGCAAGCCACCAGCAATTGATCCCGGCACTCGCCCAATCAACGCCATCTTTAAGCCGCCGATTTCAACACTACTGCGGTGCTTCATCGCATTCATCAACGAAATAAATAACGCGACTAAACAGATTGGCGCAGGAACATATTCTGGCGCCCAAAGAATCAGTAAAGGTGCGGCAACAATAGCCAAGCCAAAACCGATTGCGGTCTGGACATAAGAGCCAAGAAATATCAAACCTATTGCAAGGAAGTTTATCGAATCGAATTCCATTTAGATTATTCTTATATTTGAAAAATAAACACAAAACCAAAGCACATTCACATGGTGAATACCTCAGGCATACTGCGATATGAATTCCGCGTAGCATTCATCAAAGTGAATAAAAAGACAATCCATTTGTGCGGTTCGCCCTCATTTGCATTTTGTATTTCATTCCGCTGATGTACATGTTTGCTTACATCGAAGAGGATTCATGCTCGCCTGTTCACGCAGCATTTCTTCAGCGGAATTAATGACCTCTTAAAATCTAGCCGAATTAGACCCGTGAATTCTCCGTAGCATTTAATGGATTCAGTCAATTAGTGCGGCGTCGGTATAGCACTTTACAACTCACCTCTTTATACTATTGATCGATTTATCATTACCGTACTTATTTACACAATAAACAAGTGTACGGTCAGTGTTTTTCTACCTTTAACTTGCTGTGAAAATAATATGAAAAAACAAACGGGATTTACTCTAATAGAGTTAGTCGTAGTTATTGTCGTGCTCGGTATTCTTGCTGTCACTGCCGCGCCACGCTTTTTAAACCTTCAAAGTGATGCACGTGAAGCTCGTTTGGAAGGAATGAAAGGCGCTATTGCGTCAGCATTAGGCGTCGGTTATGGGAAAATGGCGATTGCGGGATTGGAAAGCAAGCCTTACGTTTCAAACTTCGTAGACAGTGCTTTAATGGCAGATTTACCATTTGACGGCTGTAATATTGGTGGTTCAAAGCGCTGTGTTTTTTTATATGGATATCCTGATTCTGATAGCGAATCGATGAAGTTACTCGTGCAAGGACTGAACGAAGAAGACTCGGATTGGAAAACATTTCATCACCCGGCTGGTTCAACAACTCGCGAAATGGTCATTGCTGCAGCCGACGAAAAAAGAGCTAGCCTTACACAATGTGGAATTTTATATGGGCCACCGCAGACTCCAAACGAGAGTTACACCTTAGAGATTCTTCCCTGCCCTCAATAAAAATAAGGCTGCCAATCGGCAGCCTTATTTGTTTCATCTGATCGGTTTTTTACGCAAAGTTAAACACGTATTTATCCATCATATTCACCATGCGGCCAATCTCTGGCTTGGTAATCGTATCATTTGCGCCAAGAGATAGTGCTTTCGCTCGGTTATCCTCACTCATCAATGACGAGAACATAATGATCGGCATTTCATGAAACGCTTCGGTATCGCGTAGTCTCTTCACTAAGTGCATACCATCCATTCGAGGCATTTCTACGTCCGTAACCACCGCATCTAATAGCTCTTTAACTGGCAAGTTTTCTTCTTTCGCAACCTCGATCAAGCTCATCAACTTCTCATGCGCCTCACCACCGTCTTTACATGTGATCACATTGTAGCCTGAAGAAGCTAATGTATCTTGGATCAAAGAGCGAATAAATGCTGAGTCATCCACCACCATGATCGTTTTAGCATTACGCTTACCGACCATTCTCTGGTTGAGATCCACCGACTTGTCCCCTTTCACATCGTATTTTTCCATACTCAGTTCTGGGTTGATGTCTGCGATGATTTTTTCAAAGTCGAGAATCATGATCAGGTTGCCTTCTTTACGGACAACGGCTACTACACAATCTTGTTCGCCCGCTTCCAAAAACTGACTTGGTGATTCCACATCATTCCAAGAGATACGATGAATACGCGAAATGCTGTCAATTAAGAAGCCATTGGTCATTTTGTTGAAATCCGTAACGATTACAAACTTGCGCTCCAGATCTTGTCGTGTTGGCACACCTAACCAACCAGCTAAATCCACTAAAGGCGTCAGTACATCTCTGGATGAGAACACACCAATCATATGAGGTTGTGCGTTTGGATAATCGGTTGTTTCTGGCACGCGAATCACTTCTCGTACTTTCGCAACGTTAATGCCGTAATAACAAGTTTTTGTGCTGCCATCTGGCAATGTTTTTTCTAAATGAAACTCGATGATTTCAAGCTCATTGGTACCACTTTCTGTCAAAATGGTGCTGGTTACGTTACTCATAAAGCCAATTATCCAACCAAAAATACGCATCAGAAAAAGTTTGATGCAAACGCCATGAGAAGCCATTCTCTGGCTAAAAATCCAAAAGTCCTTTTTAGTCGTTACAACAAAATTTGTAAACCATCAAAAGGACGGCTAACGCACATTTCCATACCAAACCATGTAAAATTGTCTCATTTTTGAACACGACATTATGAGTGGCCAAAGTGCGAATTAACACCTCCACTTTTAGCGGCAGAGTCAATGAAAAGTTTAGAAATAATTTGAAGTGATGTTCAGCGTCAATAGCCAAACCTATCCAACAGATATCAGTACAAAGTTGGCTAGCGTGCTCATGCCTGGTGTATAACAAGCTCTCTTCAAGTGGCTTGGTATAAAACTGCGCTTGCTAACACACGGGTTTAAATCGAAGCGCTAGAAACATCACAAGAAAATCTGAAGGCATAGAACACTGAAAGAACACTTTCAGTTTGTTAGTTTTCTGTCAACGTAAGTTTCAAGCAATCATCCTATCACTAGGTATTTCAATACCTGACATCGCTATTCCCATAATCAAGACACTGATTTTCACTTTTGGAAAGAGTCATTTTCCTTCCTCTTAGCAAGGTTTTTCCTACAATCCTATTCATCCAATTGCGCTGTCGCCTGACAGCACACTAGTTGATGTATTAGGTGAGGTTCACTTTGAATAATGTTCTTATTATCGACGCTCAACCATTGTATAGCGAAGCACTTGCTTCTCTAGTTGAATCTGTAATCAACGCAGCTGAAGTGATTCAAACCACTGACAGTGCGGAAGTGATGGATCTTGTTCGAGGCCAAAAGATTGATTTGATTATTTTAGACGTAGTGCTTGGCGACCGCGATGGTATGCGTTTAGCCAAAAACATTTTAGCGACGGGATATCGTGGCCGACTGTTATTTGTTTCTTCACGTGACTACTCGAGTCTTTCTAAAGCCGCGTACGAAATGGGCGCAAACGGCTTCTTAAGCAAACATGAAACAAGAGAGACCATTATTGACGCAATTGTGAGTGTTTCACGCGGTTACTCAATGTTTAAGTCGACTCACACACCATCGTCGGGTAACGTAACACTTTCAAATCGCGAAGCCATGGTGTTCCATTATCTTGTACAAGGCTACTCAAATAAGAAGATTTCTGAACAACTTTCACTCAGCGCTAAAACAATCAGCACCTACAAAACGCGTATTCTGAAAAAGTACCATGCGGACACGTTGATTGAACTTCTGCATACTATCCCTCAGTCAGAAAACATTGAGTTTTGCCGCTAAGCGCTCATGTATTTTGCAATAGCACCGATTAACAGCTGGTGCATTGCATCATGTCTTAAGCTTTGCTTCACCTGTACAACCACTTTTGGCCAGCCATCTGGGTAAAAATGCTCTGGCACTCTTATAAATTTATATCCATCAATTGGCGCCTGATATTCAAGTAACACGGTTGCGGCGCTTTTTTGCTTAATTAGCTTCAATACGCTGCTTACGTTGTCTAGAGCCGCAATACGGTTGATGACCATACCGTGGCTTTCCATTGCACGCTTAACGAGCTGCTCTTTCTCTTTCCAACCGATAATCTCTAACATGATAAAGGGAAGTTTGGCCGCTTCTTCCAGGGTGGTAATTCCCAGCTCTTCAGGGACAACTACCACAGCAGGCGCATAGCCGATGAACTTCTGATAAACAGATTTCGGAACATCCTCGTTGAAGTAATGTAACTGCGCATCCACTTTGCCTAGGATTATCTCTTCTATCGTATACTCTGTAATCGTTGCTATCGAAATGTGCGCCTTGGGAAACAGCACCATTAAATCCATTGCAAGTAAATGCCCAAATGAGTATTGAGCGGTTTGCGGTAAACAAATGGTGATGTCTTTTTCGTAATTTTCCGGTTCAAACTCATCTCTAATTAGACAAGTTTCAAGCTTCTCGAGTGCATCGGAAATTTTAGGTAATTGACGTTTTAAATAGTCCGTCGGTTCCATGTGATGAGGATGCCGAATAAACAATTCATCGTTTAGCTGGAGTCGCAATCGGGCAAGGTATTTGCTAATTGACGCTTCACTCTTCCCCATCGCTTTCGCAACGGGCTTGAGCTGACGGTGCTTATCCAGTAAGACAAGTATTTTAAGTAAGTTTAAGTCGAGATCTTTGTTCACGTGCGACACCAGATGTAAGGTCGAGAATAAATAGAGCAATCACTATTTGTTGACTGCTCTAATATAAAAGACCACTCATTCTGTTTGGTCAAATTAATCAAACAGTTATGTCATGGTTATGTTCCGTAACTTAACATTGAGTCAATACCAGACCTGCTTAATGGGACTTTTGTCTGTGTTTTTTCATCTCATAGAGATCTTCATCTGCACGTACAATAACGTCCTGAAGCGTTTCGTGTAATTCATTCGCCGCGATACCAGTACTCACACTAACCTCGATATCCAAGGTCTTTAGTCGGTTATCTTTAACGACACTACGAAGCTTCTTCGCCAATATTGAAGATTGACTGATACTGCAACCCGGCAGAATCGCAACAAACTCATCACCACCAGTTCGAACTAGATAATCACTATTTCGAAACACTTTAGACATAGCATCAGCAATAATTCCAATAACTTCGTCCCCTACATGGTGACCGTAATGGTCATTGATTCGCTTGATCCTATCGCCATCTATTGCAATGACGGAATATGGCGCGGTTTCCAAACGACGTTTGAACTCGCTATCTTGAAAAACTCTGCGGTTAAACAATCCCGTTAAATCATCTTTCGTCACGTTCGTCAGTGCTTTCGCGAGGCGAAGTTTGCTCTCTTTAGATTCATAAGCTTTGTTGTAATACGCTAAGGTTACGAAAAAGAAGATGATAAACAAGAACACGTAATCCAATACAATTTTACTGAATGGGTACATGTAAACGATAAGATTGTTGTTGTCTGCGACATATGATTGGGTGTACGCGAATGATGGAAAGGGGTAGCCAGCGAAATAAATCACCATTTGTTTGTTCCCATTCGCTATTTGAACATCCACCGCTTTCCCATCATTATAAAGCGGCGAGAGGTATAATTGTTCCGAGAACTCTCCCACTAACTCACCTTGAAAGTAAACCGGACTCATGATGCTTATCGCCATGTCATCGGAGTATGTCGTTTTAAATGGTAGGGAAAACAATACCCGGTCCGTTAGTTGCTCTTTCCACGCGGCTAACACACAAGAATAGTTACTTTTACACCAATCAACATCAAATGTGGCTTTCACTCCCTCTAGCGCTTCAATCGGTCTCTCTAAGATGAGTTTGTTTCCAGTATAAGAACGAAAATACATAACGGCATTTTGTCGATTGAACGCATTTGATAAATACGCTTCAGCCTGATGAAGCGATTTCCGTGCAACAGCTTCAACGTAATTGAGTTTTTCATAAGGTGACAGGGAGTAAATCGCATCTTGAAAGCTCAGCTCTGTTTGCGCTTCTACTTCACTCACGCTCATGCCTTTGTATTGCTCGAGCTGCGCTTCCGTCAATAGCCCCATGAGAATTACTTTTTGTTTTATTTTGGCTAAATTATTCGCGTAAGTGTTGAACTGCTTTACTTCATAAGAAATTAACACCGCACCAATCATTGTGACAGAAGTGACGAATAGTAATGTTGCGATGAAAAGAGACAACGCGATACTTTTAAGTGTCATGATGCGGTCTTACGCCCCCGCCACTCTTGTTAGCTCAACAATGTTCTTTACGTTAAATTTATCCAATAGACGGCGTTTGTATGTGCTGACTGTTTTGTCACTTATTGATAGCACTGAAGCGATTTCTCTATTGGACTTTCCTTGTAGTAAATACTTCATTACTGCACTTTCTCTGCTTGAAAGTTGTGGCATTTCTCGAACGCTGTTAACAACTTGCTTAAATTTGAAGAAGGTATACCCCTTCTCTACCGCTTCTATCGCGTCTTTAAGAATGTCGTGATTTTCCGATTTACACACATAGCCATCAGCGCCAGAACGAAAAGCCATTTGGCTGTACATTTGGCTAGTTTCAGCGGAGAAGAAAATGACTTTGCCTTCATAACCATGGGATTTGATACGTTTGTAGAAATCAAACCCATCGCAATCTGCCAAGTTCACATCTAAGATCAACAGTTGAATTTCTTCCTTTTTCAATATTTGTAATGCCATCTTCGCTGATGTTGCAGTAAATACCCCATTTGTTTTCCCTAACTCTTCCAACAACGACTTGATTGCAACACAAACGAGAGGATGATCGTCAAAGATCAAGTAATTCAATTTATTCATATCTTTCATTTAGTATGGTTATGGCTTCTAGTGGCATGGGTTTATCAATGTAGAAGCCTTGGCAAAGATCAATCCCATACTCACGTATCGCTTGCAGTGTGACTTCGTCTTCAATACCTTCCGCGACCAGTCGTATATTCAAACTTTTCGCTAACGCGCAAATAGCAACAACGATGTTGCGTTTTTTGATGTCGCATTCGACACCTTGTACAAACGAACGATCGATTTTTAACTCGTTGAATGGCAGTTGAGCCAGTTTTTCAAACGTTGATGAACCCGTGCCAAAATCATCTATTGAGACAGTGACACCGTTCATCCTCAACTTGAGTAAATTCTTGTACAGGGACGCGCTAGTCTGAAATGTATCTCGCTCTGTAATTTCAATGGTGATTTGTGATGGGTCAATCTCGCTCTCTAAACATTGCTGTAAAAAGTAATGAGAGAACGCCGTATCTTCTAAATTTTCATGGTCTACATTGATGGATACGTTTTGCGTCAATCCGCGGTGTTTCATGTCATAGATAACATTACTCAATACAGCTTGAAACAACTCTCCAGAAAGGCGGCAACGCTCTACAATTGGCAAAAAATAATGAGGGGGTAACACACCATAAATAGGATGATTCCAACGCGCGAGCGCTTCATACCCAAGCACTTCCCCACTTTGCACATCGACTAAAGGCTGGTAATAATTTTTCACTCGCCCTTCAGCCAGAGCAAACAGGAATTCTTGATCTTCCACTTCAATAGGTTGAGCAAAGCTGACTTGTTTCGCTTTTTCATCTTTTATTTTACCCAACAAATCAACGACTTCATTTTCATCGTATGGCTTAGGCAGCTTCCCTAATACTTCAAAGCTAAATCCCTCGCACATGGCTCTTACCGCAGAAATAATGGTCAATTCCATTGCACTGACCAGTACAACTTGCCCCTGGTACTGGACTTTATCGAGCATTTCCATCATATCGATGCCGTCTTTTCCGGGCATTTGGATATCACAAAAAATTACGTCAAAATGTTGTTCCTGCACACTCTGAATAGCGGCATCCACACAGTTAAAAGGGATGACTTGCGCGCAATAGCGATCCAATATTTGCGTAAGTATTGTGGTTTGTAGCGGATGGTCATCAATCACCATCACATTAAATTGTGTATTCATTTGTCTCTACCCAATAGTTTATGTTTTCGATCTCCTGCTCGATTCGTAAAATTAGCTCCGCTGTTCGCCTGTCAAACTCCGCAGCAGTAACTCGTTCTGCCTCAATGCAAAGCTCAGTCAGCATGCTTACCCCTATCGCCCCAACCGCTCCTTTGATGCCATGAATGACCCGTTTTTTGTCTCGCTCAGTCGATGCGGCGTTTAAGTTTTTTATATCTGTAGACATTGATTGACTAAACACGCGCGCAATCTCTTTTGCGTCCTGTGCTTTGAACCGTTTAATCCAGCCGGGCAGCCTACCCCTCTCTTTTTCGCCAATAAATGGAATCAAAACGGTTTTTAATTGATTAAGGTCATAGGGCTTGTAGAGCACATCATCAATGCCGATATCCTGTGTACGTTCAATGGCAAGACGAGCATCTTCTGCTGTCACACCGATGATTGGAATTGCTTTAAATTCGGAGTTTTTCACGTGCCTAACAAGCTCATAGCCATCCATTTCTGGCATATGAAAATCGGTCAGCAGCAACACAACGTTTTCATCTTGGTTGATGTATTCCCATGCTTCGCGGCCGTTATTCACAATGACAGGTTCGATTCCAAGTTCATGAAGCTGCATTGCTATCACACTTTGGTTAATGGGATTATCTTCTGCGACCAGTACCGTGCCGAGAACCCAAGAAACCACTTCTTGATTTGCGTCACTAAGCTTGGTTTCTTGCTGCGTTTGGCTGAGCAAATTGAACAATGTATCTGGATATTGAAGCTCTCTTAGCGTAAGACTGCCAAGTACCCTTTGTTCGTCACGCAGCATTAGGCCATTAAAACTGGCATCGCTGTCGTGTATAGGGTGAAGGTTCGCCACCATTGTTTTTAACGTCGCTGGACGCATTTTCCACGCGTCACACCACTGGCGAATATTAAGTGGTAAGCTCTCGCTATACGTCCAGTTCAAACAAACGTCTGGCTCAGAGTCGCAATGCTCAATTGGCAGTTTGACGGTAATCGTCGTGCCTAAGCCAAATTGTGAATCGATGCAGAGCACGCCGCCCATGCAGTCGATCAATCGGTCAACAATGCTCAGCCCCAATCCAGTGCCGCCATATTTACGCGTAATAGTGTCATCCGCTTGAACAAAAGGATTGAGAATACCTTCGAGTTGGTCATCCGTCATGCCGATACCTGAATCCGCCACTTTCAAAATAAGCTGCTTTTCATGAAGAATGACACTGATTCCAACCTCGCCTTCCGCAGTGAATTTCACCGCATTGGAGAGTAGATTGGTGGTAATTTGCACCAATCGCAGCGCGTCGATTTCAATGAAAGCATTCGAAAATGGTTTGATTGTCACTTTGTAATCCAAACCTTTCGCGAGCGCTCGTGGTTCAAAGCTTCGAAACACATCGCACAAGGTTTTAAGCAAGTCGGTCTTAACTGGGGCGACGGTTAAGTGCCCTGCCTCTAACTTTGAATAATCCAGTACTTCGTCTACTAGCGTATTCAAATGATTGAGCGAGCGTATGGCTTGGGCAATTAACTCGCGATTTGAATCTGCCGTCACTTGGCGATTTAGCAAATCGAGGATGCCGTGTGCTGCCGACAATGGCGTTCTTAATTCGTGACTCATGGTTGCCAAAAAGTTTTCACGCGCACGTACCGCGGTTTGCGCTTCTTTTTGCGCATCGATTAACGCCTGCTCACGTTCTTTTTGCTGGGTAATATCTTGAATAACAGTCAGTACAAACTTGTTCTTACCGCTAGGAGAAGCGATGACTTTGCGTTCTCGATATACATGTTTAATATCAAGTTCACAGCCCGACGAGGCAACCTCTTCTGAAATACGCTTTCCAGCAATAACAGTGGTTAGTTCATCAAAATTATTCACCAGAGGAGCGTGCGCAGAATCACTTTTCAACTTACATTGTTGGCACTGTTTACTGTTGTAGTTGGCACAATTGCTCATCTCCATATGGTTATTTTCACTATGGATAAAAACCAAGCTATTGATCTCTTTGATGATGTCCATCAGCCATTGCTTTTCCGCTTCCTCATTGTCAGCATTAAATTCGGCTAACCTCACTTTAAGTCGCATGTGAGATAAGATGAAATACGCCGCAATTAACATGAGACAGAATATGAATGAACCAGCAACAACAAATGTAGCGATCTGCTCCGCGTCATAGCCATAAGTCAGTTTGAAGCTTCGGTGAGAACGCAGCAGTTTTTCGATCTCGTTAGAATCAATGGTTTCGATGATGCTGTTCAACATGTGTTGCAGTTGTGTATTGTGGTTTGCAACCGCAAATGCATTAGAGAACGTCAAAACGTCCTCCGCATTGATCACCAAGCCATCGACTTGATCTTGTGCAATCATGTTGTGAACGATGTCGTCAGGAATGTAAGCCACATCCAAAACGCCCGATTTCAAATCGGTAAGCAGCTTTTTCAAATCATCATAATGATCAACTTGGCCTTGCTGCCAAGTGCCCAAATGAACTAACCCTTGCTTTTTCAAAGTGAGCAGAATACCCGCTTCTTTCAGTGCAGATTTATCGCGCTTGCTCTGCTCCGCTTGGATAGCCACGTAATTACTGTGCATGAATGGTTTAGTGAACAACCAATCTGACTTAGGTAGCTCACCCACATAAGAGATGGGGACTATATCGGCATCAAATGCCGTTAATCCATTGGAAAGGCTCGACGTCGGCTTCACATACTTAAAGCTCAAGCCAGTACGAGACTGCAATAAGTCGACAAAATCTGGAAAGAAGCCATCTAACTCGCCCGTTTGCGAATCTCGGTAGAGAAACGGATAAGCTTCGTCACTGCTGCTGTAAGTTATCACTAGTTTGTTTTGATGACTACGTCGGTAATCTACCAATAACTTATCACTGATATGGTAAGGATTTTTCGAGGCGACGGAGCGAATGTTTTTTCCATTTTGCTCCCACTGAAGGATTTTGTTGATGTCATCGATCAGACTCTGTTTGTCCAACGAAGCGATAAAACTCACCTCTTCGTTTTTCAACCAACTGGGAATATCGACAACCCCTTTTACAATGTTATTCAAATCCAAATATTGGGTAATACCAACATAAGTGTAAATCAGCGCGTTCGCTTTACCTCGCTTAACTTCATTAAACGCCTCTAAACGTGTTTTAACATAATGTATCTTATCGATACCACGTTCAGTGAGGTTGTCACAATACACACTGCCCTCAACACACACCCATTTAAGATCACGCGCATCACTATCTCGGTAAGTGGCATTCCGATACCAAACAGCGATAGTGCTCGAAAAGAAAGGCATCGAAAACAAGAAACGCTTTTCTCTTGCTGCTGTTTTACTAAATCCAACCGCACCATCAATCCTCTTGCTTTCGACATCCGCAAGTAAAGACGGAATATGCTTGTAAGTCCGAAGTTCTAACTCATAATCCAAAGCTTTAGTAATGTTAGACAAATACTCAAGACTAATTCCGTACGAAGGACCAACGCTACCGTCAAACGAGTCTTTAGCTTCGTCTTGCGCAATAACACCAACGATGACCTTCGGTTTAGGACTCTGTTTGGCAGTTGAGCAAAAAGAACTCGCTAAAAAAATTAAGGCGACGGACGATACCGTAATACTTCTAAGAATACTGAGCATGACTGCTTCCTCTGAATGGAAGCTCAGACTAGTTTTTGTCAGATAAAAGTCAAACTTCGCTCAATAGCGAAATAAAAATAAAACTTTGATATAAAAAAGAAAACCAAAATTCGTCAGAACAATCTGACAACACAATCCACCTTTGACTACACAGCGTTTGCGTTCGGTCTCTCACCCAGACGGATATTCACTGCGAGTCGGTATACATAAGGGATGTGTGCTTTTAGGTTTGCACGCCATAGCTTTTTACTTTCATCTTGAATGATTCATCATCATTCCATGATAAACTGACGTATTAACATGAAAGAAAGCTCAACTCCGCGGTTTCGAGCAGCTTGAAGTAAACACAGTTTTAGAAAATGCGTTCTAGTATTGTGTCACTCAAGATTCACATTGCTACTTTTACAACCGCTGGAGCATTAGAAAAATTAAGGTATTAAATTCAAATGGTTAATAACTCAATCCAGTGGTTTCCTGGCCACATGCACAAAGCACGTAAAGAGATCGAAGAAGCAATCCCTCAAGTGGATGTGATCATCGAAGTACTGGATGCTCGTATTCCTTTCAGTAGTGAAAACCCTTTGATTTCTCAAATCCGTGGTGACAAACCTGTCGTTAAAGTTTTGAACAAACGTGATTTGGCCGATCCAGAGTTAACTCAACTGTGGATTGAGCACTTGGAGCAAGAGCAACATGTAAAAGCAATGGCGATCACGACTTCTGAACCACAAGAAGTACATCGAATCATGGAGCTTTGCCGCAAACTTGCCCCACACCGAGAAGAAATTGGTAAAAACATTCGCACCATGATCATGGGTATCCCAAACGTTGGAAAGTCGACGATCATTAACACCCTCGCAGGCCGAACAATCGCTGTAACAGGTAACCAACCCGCGGTTACACGTCGTCAACAACGTATCAACCTGCAAAATGGCATCGTATTATCTGATACTCCAGGGATTTTATGGCCAAAAGTGGAAAATCCACACAGTGGCTTCCGCCTTGCGGCTACTGGCGCGGTAAAAGATACAGCGATGGAATATGACGAAGTCGCATTCTATACCATTGAATACCTAGCAGCTCATTATGCAGACAAGCTTAAAGAGCGTTATCAAATTGAAGAGCTTCCAGAATCAGATATCGAGATCATGGAAGAAATTGGTCGCCGCCGCGGTGCACTACGTGCAGGTGGACGTGTTGACTTGCACAAAGTATCAGAGATCTTATTGCACGAACTTCGTCAAGGCACTTTGGGCCAAATTACATTAGAACGCCCAGAAATGATCACTCAAGAACTGATTGAAGTCGAGATTGAAACCGCCCGTAAAGAAGAAGAGAAAGCGAAGCGTAAAGAAGAGCGTCGTAAGCGCTATTTACGTAATAAGCGATAAGCTTGTCTCTTATCTACTCATGTTTCAAGGCGCGATTTTCGCGCCTTTTTTGTTATCTAATGCGCCCATTTTTTTCACTTTTCAAACTTTATATTCCTCATCCAAAATCCCAGATATGAAGCACGAAAAAACACCGAAAAATCGCCGTATAAACTTTAAGCACAAACTAGTTTAGACCCCGGGCCCCTATAGAGTTACAGCCACCATCCAACCCTCAAATGTCGAGTTTGCAAGGGTCTGCAAACTTATGCAACCTGGTTAGTGACACTCTCCCCAAAATCCGCAATATGAATAAGTGTCAGCGCTGGCGTTTTTCCATATGAAGAAGAGATTTATTATGAGTGAAACTATACAAAGCAAACCACTTCCCTCCTTTATCGAGGAACGCCTAGATTTTTATATTCAAGATCTAATCGAACCGAATGAGAACAAAAAACACCTTGTTCTTGGTAAACGCCCACCGTGTAATGCCGTTGTCCTGCAAAGCAATGATTACCTTGCACTGTCTCATAATAAGGAGATTCAAAACGCGCATCGTGATGCGATTTCCCAGCACGATGACAACGTCGTGATGTCCGCGATTTTCTTACAAGACGATGAATCGAAACCTGTATTTGAAACGCAACTAGCCAGTTTCGTTGGTATGCCTAGTTGTCTACTTTCTCAATCTGGTTGGGCTGCGAATGTCGGTTTATTGCAGACTATTTGTGCACCGAACATACCTGTGTACATTGATTTCTTTGCACATATGTCTTTGTGGGAAGGCGCACGTATTGCCGGAGCACAAATTCATCCGTTCATGCATAACAACACCAGTCACCTAAGAAAACAGATTTCACGTCACGGTTCAGGGATCATTGTTGTGGATTCGGTTTACAGCACTATCGGGACCATCGCTCCTCTACGTGATATCTACGAAATAGCACAGGAGTTTGACTGCGGCCTGGTTGTAGATGAATCACACTCTTTAGGTACACACGGTCCACAAGGTGCGGGGATACTGCAGGGTCTTGGCTTAACTCATAAGGTAGATTTTATTACCGTTAGTCTTGCCAAGACATTTGCTTATCGTGCTGGCGCGATTTTAGGCCCAGAAAAACTGGCGAAGACGCTTCCATTTGTGGCGTACCCTGCAATATTTAGTTCTACCGTATTACCGCAAGAGATCATTCGGCTAGAGAAAACACTGGACGTCATAAGAAAATCAGATGATAAGCGAGATATTCTGTTTGAAAGAGCCAAGTCTTTAGCCGTTGGTTTAAAACGCATTGGATTTACTATTCGCAGTGAATCACAAATTATCGCATTAGAATGTGGTAACGAGAGAAACACTGAGCGAGTCCGCGACTTTCTCGAAGAGCGAAATGTTTACGGCGCAGTGTTTTGCCGCCCTGCAACTGGAAGGAACAAAAACATCATCCGTTTTTCAGTCAATGCAGACATGACAGCTGCTGAAGTTGATCATGTACTCACTGTCTGCCAACAAGCATTTGCACACCCTGACTTAGAGTTTGTGTAAGTTAGTGTGTAGATAAAACTAAAGAGCTCAACAGTTTTGCTGAGCTCTTTATTCGTGTTATTCGTTGTGAGCAACTCGCCTCAAGAAAACAAGTCGCGAATGATTAGATCCAGTTTGCGATTTTATCGAACAAACGATTTTTATCCGCCGGTTTTACGATGAAGTCAGACATACCCGAAGACCCAATTTTGTCCAACGTGACAGGTGAACTATCCCCTGTATGTGCAATAATAGGTACCGACGCATAGTTTTTATCCGAGCTTCGAATTCGCCTAGACGCTTCTACACCATCCATAATTGGCATTTCGATATCCATCAGAATGAGATCAACATCTTCTTGCTCTAGTGTATCCAGAGCCTGCTGCCCGTCTTCTTTCTGAATCACTTCAAAGCCTTGCTTTTCAAGTAACATTGCCGTGAATTTACGCAAAGATTCATTATCATCCACGACCATAATTGTGCGCTTATTTGAATTATCTAACGTCACCGAGGCCGTTGGTGTCGATACATAGCTTGAATCATATAAGAGACGCTCAATAGTTGGTTTAGTATTCAATAACCAGGCTTGCGTTTCGATCCAAATAGGTTCATATGCAGCCTTACGTGCTCTCTGAGTCGGATGATGCTCAAAAAGATAAACTATGCGTGCTTCAGTGAAAGACAAGAGAGATTCTAATCTATCCAATTGGTTTGCTCTTGGATCTAAGCGCTCAAGATCGATAAAAATCAGATCGAATTCGAACTCGTACTCTTTCTTTTTGAGTACTTGGTTGGCATCTAAAATCGTCGAGTCAAAGCCCATAAAACGGCTAATATCTGTTACTTTAGACACCAAGATATCTTGGCTAGTCACCGTTAGAATGGTTTTGAGTTTAGTCAGATCGTTTTTGATTTCAGTAACGGTATCAGATGTCGTTAGTGGGAAAGTTAACGTAAATTGAGAC
The DNA here is from genome assembly GCF_033339395.1 of Vibrio sp. 397. Lineage (NCBI taxonomy): Bacteria > Pseudomonadati > Pseudomonadota > Gammaproteobacteria > Vibrionales > Vibrionaceae > Vibrio > Vibrio sp. 397. The sequence goes on from NZ_JAWOUN010000002.1 coordinate 125,401, forward strand.
CACTCCCCTAACTGAGATTGACACTCAATGTTCCCCCCAAATGAACGCATGACTTTTTTACAAAACGGTAGACCCAAACCATAACTTCCTGATTTGCCAGTGGTGTAAAAGTCTTGAAAGATATTGCGTAGAACATCAGGAGCAATGCCAGCACCATTATCGGTTACAACAATTTGATTAAAGCGTTCTGAACTTATCATGGATACATGTATGTGAAAATCTTCAGATTTACGGTGATGGAAGGCATTCTTGAAGAGGTTATACATAACGTATTTAAGTAATGTATCACTACCTAGAAACTCAAACTCACTTCTCGCATCCAGCGATATGGCAAATCGATCAGTGGCACGTTTATAACTGAAGCTTTCAATTGCCCGTTCAACGACCGAGTGAACTGAATATTTTTTGAAGCTAGAACGAGAAACTCGATTTTCATCAATCGAAGTTAGCAATAAATCGATGGTTTCATTACCCGATTGGATAATGTTCATTGCATCCTGACTCACTTCACGTAATAAGGTGACATCCTCTACACTCATGACGTACTGCTCTTTTCCTGCCTCTTTCATGTTGGGCAAGATCGACTGGATAACATCTATTGAAGTGCAAAGCCCACTCAACGGGTTACGCATTTCATGTGCGATCCCTGCCCCGAATGATTTTGCCAGCGAGACTTTCGCTTCATGTTCAACTTGGTTACGAAAATAGAACAAATTACCGAAGACATAAATAAACAGAAAGATTGGCACATGAGTCCAATCCATGGTCAAGTCAAGATGGAACCCTTTTGCAACCCAAGCGAAGAATGTTGCTAAACCTATCCCAGCAAAGGTTTGAGCAAACATGACCCTAGTAACATGAACCAGTAAAATGTGTAAGAAAATTGCAGACATAAACGACATAACCCATACATTGGACCAGTCATTCATCAGTAACATATAAAAAAAGAAAAACGGTAAGCACAGCGTTATCGTCACTTGGTAGTAAATAGGAACATAATCTCTCCAAGTCGATGATAAGCGGTTTCTAAAAATGATGCCGAAAAACAATAACGAGCAAAACAATCTAAGAGGTAAATTTTCATAAGCCTGTGGAAAGGCAAACTCCCAGACAAAGTAGTACAGCGGAAAGCCAAGAAACCCCATCCAGCCAACGAGAGTTAGGTTTGGTTCTGCATATTGATAAACCTTACGTATCGAGTCCATATAATCTGTTTTGCTTACTCCGCCTGACGCACAATAGTGTGATTTTGATTCACTTTTATCGTTTTATTATTAACTAATTATATATTAATCATCATTTATAAGCAGCGCGAAATGACGTAAACAGCTCGCAATACTTATCTTTAGTTTCAATCTTTTAAGACAGCTACACTTGATTTACAACCAAATAAACAAAGTTGCATATAGTTTAGTGCAATTTTGCGATAATCGCTCTGTATCCAATTGGATGTTAATCTCATTTTGTGCAAGAAACTTAAGTCGCGCCTTTGGCACGACTTTCCAACGATTCAAAAACAGTACTCACCGCATATAGCGTGGTGAAGAACAATTGGCTTGGGATGTGTTATGAATTCTGTCCAGATAAAAAATGTCATTTTTGATGTAGGTAATGTATTGGTACGCTGGTCTCCAGTAGAAATCGTTCGCTTAACATTTGGTGGTTCCGTAGAGTCAGAGAAAATGGCTCAGATGCTATTTTCATCACAAATCTGGAAAGATTTAAATAAAGGGACGATCTCCGAAAGGGAAGCAAAACAGCGTTATCAACGTGAACACCAAGTAACGACGGAAGAAATAGACCGCTTCTTTTATTATGTAAAACACACTCAAATACTACTTTACGGCAGTATAGAGCTGTTAAAACGAGTAAAAAGTGCCGGATATGGCGTATATGCGCTCACAGACAACATCAACGAAATTGTGGAACATCTTCGTACTACCTATGAGTTTTGGCCACTGTTTGATGGAGCAATCATCTCTTCTGAAGTTCAATTACTAAAACCACAAGCGGAGATCTACCAAACTCTACTTTCAAAGTATCAGCTTAACCCCGAAGAGACAGTATTTATTGATGACATGCCTTACAATGTTGAAGGTGCCCGAGCAGTTGGCATGGCTGCTATTCAGTTTGAAAATGCTCAGCAATGTGAGCTCGAACTAAAAGCCATGGGGGTTAACTTCTAGAAAGCTTTTAATAAAAACATAACGTTAGGGTGCATAAACAAAAAAGAGCAGTGTTGAGACTGCTCTTATCTAATGTTTTAGAACGCTAGGTTAGGAGTAAATCACGTTTTCCTCAATCCCACTAACTAATGACTGGGCGTTCTTCCAACGGAATACTTTTTCTAACACCTCTTTGCCATCAGGTGCGCGCCAAGTTCGCTCTTGATCCTCTTGTCCACCAATGTGGCGATAGAATTCAATCGCAGAAATGTTTTGCGACACAACTTCTAAATAAAGACCTGTGTCTTTAAAGTACTGCTGTTGCCATTCTGCGACAGCAAGTAATAGCTGCTTACCAATCCCACGACCACGGTAACTGTCATCAACATGCAATGCGTCAATAAAGGTTCCACGCTCGAAATCATGGTTGCCGAACACACAAACAAAGCCAAGTAGCAAACCTCCCTCCTCCGCCAAGACAATGTGCTGATTGAATGGTGGGTTGGTCAAACGGGTTTGCCAAATCAGTAGTTTGTCGTCAATCGCTTCTTTCTCAAGATAGTTATCACTAAGAATGCCACGGTAATGACGCTTCCAGCTATCCGCATGAAGATGCGCAATGCGCTCGTAGTCCTTATATTCCGCTAATCGTAAATCCATTACGTATTCCTATTTTCTTACATTTTTGCTTCTTTATAGAGTCTCGGTATATTCCACCTTTATAACACTTGTTTCTTGGCAGATTTTATACACCTTAAGCCAGAGCTCATTTTTTAATACTACTCATTATTCAATTAAAAGCAAAATATCCCATCAAGTTCCTTAATCTACACCCAAAGGAATAGTCACATTTGTCTAACTTTAATTTGACTTACATGTGTACGCTGATATTCTGGCGAACAGTTGTTAGCTCAAAGTTAGGGATACACCTGTGACTCAAAACAAACCACCTGTTATCTGGTTGAATACATTAATATTTTCTGCCAGTTTTGTTCTGACTTTTATTGTAATGCCTTGGTATGCATATCATTTTGGACTGGGTTGGGAACATCTAATTTGGGGAGTGATTGCATTTAGTTTTACTAACCTTTCTATTACAGCAGGCTATCATCGTCTCTGGAGCCACAAAACATACGAAGCTCATCCTATTTTGCGCGCCATTTTTGCGATTGGAGGAGCATTTTCTTTGCAAAATAGTGCATTACATTGGTCTTCTGATCATCGTGTGCATCACAAACATGTCGACAATAACGATAAAGATCCGTACTCAGCCAAGCGGGGTTTTTGGTATTCTCACATTGGGTGGATGTTACGTGATTACAATAAATCAAAGGAAAACGAATATACAAACTGCCGTGACCTAAAGCGCGACAAAATCGTCATGTGGCAGCATAAGTATTATGTTCCACTTGCCCTACTGACTAATATTGGTTTCCCAGTCATACTAGGACTGATCTACGGTGATATCTGGGGGATGTTATTGGTCGTTGGTGCAGCTCGACTCTTTATGAGTCACCATACAACTTTTTTCATTAACTCCCTCGCACATATTTGGGGTAAGCAAACTTTCACAGACAAAAACACTGCTCGCGATAATGGTGTACTCGCCTTTTTCACATTTGGAGAGGGTTACCATAATTTCCATCATATTTTCGAGAATGACTATCGCAATGGCGTGTATTGGTGGCATTACGACCCAACGAAGTGGTTGATAAAGTCATGTTCTTGGCTAGGACTCACATCTAAGTTGCGCACAACGCCTACATTTAGAATTGAAAAAGCCCGTGCGAGTCAACTTTTGAAGAAAGCAAGAGAAAAGCTAGAATCGAAACCGAACACGCAAACAATCCTCGATCAGCTACAGCACGAGTTTGATACTTTAGTTCATCACATGCAGGAATACTACGAGATGCGCAAAGAAGTACTCGGTGCCAAAACTGCCAGTGTGGTAAAAAAATACGAATGTTCTGTAACGAAAATGAAGTACCAGCAAATTAAAGCAGAGTTCGAACGGCAGCAGCGTAGTTGGAACCTTATGGTTCGTCGATACGCATAGTTTATCCTCATTCTTACGATTACTTAGCTTCGCTTCGGCGAAGCTTTTTTGTTGTGAAGAGTGTTTTCCAATAATTGCTTACTGAGTAAAGTCTTTTTCCTATTGTGAATCAATTCACTCTTTATTCATTCACTTTCCTAGTCATATTTTCCTTCCTATAAATAGCTTCAAACCAGCACATAACACTTAGAAAACCAAATTCCAACAATACAATCTAACGAAATTATTTATTAAATTATTATTTGTCTCAGATCATGCAAGCCCCATATTTGTCTCGTGCCACAGCTAAGAATTCTGTAAATTCCTTGTCATAAACTGAAACAGTTTCTTTCTTTTTCACATAACATTCGGAGATCCCTATGTTAGAGCTCTTAATTGGCTTAGTGGTTACCATTGCGGTGGGTTACTTTATTGTCAAAGGCTATAAAGCTGCGGGCGTGTTACTGACCGCTGGTATTGCTTTACTTCTTATGACTGGCGTTTTGGGGCACGACGTGCTGCCGTCAAAAATCACCTCAACTGGTAACATGGTGACAGATGCGCTTGAATACGTGAAATACATGCTTCAATACCGCGGTGGCGGTCTTGGTATGCAAATCATGCTGCTTTGTGGTTTTGCGTCATACATGACTCATATCGGCGCGAACAACGTGGTAGTGAAACAGTTCTCTAAACCGCTTTCTGTCATCAAGTCTCCTTACGTCCTTTTGGTAGCGGCTTACATTGTGGCGTGTTTAATGTCTCTTGCGGTAAGTTCTGCAACAGGCCTTGGCGTACTATTAATGGCGACATTATTCCCAATGATGGTCGCGATGGGCATTTCTCGTCCAGCAGCCGTTGCAGTGTGTGCCTCTCCAGCGGCAATCATCCTTTCTCCTACTTCTGGTGATGTTGTTATCGCAGCAGAAAAGTCTGGTTTAGAGCTTGATGTGTTTGCGGTACAAACTGTGTTGCCTGTTTCTATTTGCGCAATCATCGTCATGGCAGCGGCAGCGTTCTTCTGGAACAAATACTTAGATAAGAAAGAAAATACACCAATGGAAAAAATTGATGTATCAGAGATCAAAGCTGACGCACCAGCGTTTTATGCAGCTCTTCCTTTTCTACCTATCATCGGCGTTTTCCTATTCAACGGTCGTACCATTCCAGGACTTAGTCTAGACATCTACACTATTGTGGTTGGTTCGATTTTCCTTGGAGCTCTGATCCATTATGTTGTAAATAAGTTCGATGGTAAGAAATCACTAGAAGATTTAGATTCTTGTTACGCAGGCATGGCTGACGCGTTCAAAGGCGTTGTGATGCTTTTGGTTGCCGCTGGGGTTTTTGCACAAGGTCTGATGTCTATCGGAGCTATCGATAACCTACTTCATCTAGCAGATAATGCTGGTGCAGGCGGCGTTGCTTTAATGCTTATTCTAACTGCATTGACAGTTGCAGCAGCAATTGCAACGGGTTCGGGTAACGCGCCTTTCTATGCGTTCGTGGAGTTAGCACCATCTTTGGCTGCGAAAATGGGATTAAACCCTGCTTTCCTAATTATCCCGATGCTTCAAGCATCAAACCTAGGCCGTACTATCTCACCAGTATCTGGCGTAATCGTTGCGACATCAGGTATGGCAAACATCAGCCCGTTTGAGGTTGTAAAACGCACATCCGTTCCAGTTCTAGCAGGCCTTATCACGGTGATTATTGGGACTATGGTGCTTGTTCCAATGAGTGCCTAACGGTATTGCCACGATCAAACTAAAAGCAATATCCGAACAAAATTACGTTTAATTAAAAACGCCAGCAAATGTGCTGGCGTTTTTTTATTCTAATGTGTTGATTTACGCTGACTTAAATCGGTCAGGAATCTTAGTGATGCTCTCTCTGTAGCTAAACCATAAGTAGGTAACGGCAAGCGAAAAGAATAAATATGAAAGTGCGAATACGATTGGAGACGTGATTAATTCCGCGGACATTCCCCACATCACACCGACTACGGTTATCGTCAACTTAGAAAGCATACCGCAAATGAGTAGGAATAAAGCAAGCTGTGGAAAGCGCGAGCTGCGAAATGCGAAGAAATAACAGCTACCTACCGCTAAAGAAGCAATAGATAAGCCCAACATAAATGAATGGATGTGGTCTGCTGATGCGATACCAGCGGATACCGAAGCCATGAGTAATAGGAACAGTTTCATAAGTCACCTCACAACAAATCTAAAAAGCATCCCTTCATAAATGAAAACTCATTTTTCACTATATTCTGCGCCTAAAATCAGCAATTACAAGTTACTTTTTTGCTCACTTAATGAACACAAAAGCTAATCAGCTTCAATTATTACAAAAGGTTAACAATTAAAAATTAAGAAACCCTTTGCATCTGATACTTACGACAGTTAGATGATAAATTCGCCATTTTTGTTACAGATGGTTAACATGGAAACATTTTGAAATTTTTTATTTGAAATGTGAACTGTGCACTCAACAGCGTAAAACCTCTCTGTCTTGACTCATCATTCGTTATTAGCGAACAAAAAATATCACTTTTTTACAACGTTCTTACTACATACAAAACCATGAATTCACATCCACTTTTAATGTTGCAAATTATTTTATCAGTAACCGTAAAAAGAGATTCCAATCACATATTTATTGGTTATAATCCGCGCTCATTGCGTTAAACGTTGAAAAACGCAAACTAATTTTGAGAAAAAACATCTTTAAACCAACCTTCTTTGCGGCATTGCCAATAAGAGGAAAAACTGAGAATAAAAATGAGCAAGATTGATAAAGCTATGCGCATCCTGTTAGCAGGGTTCTGTATCAACCTTTGTCTTGGCATCCTGTATGCTTGGAGTGTATTCAACAAGGCACTGGTAACTGAATCAGGCTGGAGTGCTGCAGAAGCTTCTGCACCTTACGCAACTGCAACCATCACTTTCTCTATCTGTCTTCTTATTGCAGGTATTCTTCAAGACCGCATGGGCCCTCGAATGATCCTTATCCTAGGTACTGTTCTTACAGGTCTGGGCATGATCGCTTCTGGCTTTGTGAACTCTCCACTAATGTTGAACATTACATTCGGCGTGATCACAGGTGCAGGTATCGGTTTTGGTTACGCATGCCTATCACCTTCTGCGATGAAGTGGTTCCACGCTTCGAAGAAAGGTATGGTTAACGGCATTATTGCGGCAGGTTTTGGTCTAGCGGCTATTTACCTTGCGCCAGTAACTTCTGCGCTAATAGACAGCATGGGCATTCAAACTAGCTTTATGGTTCTTGGTGTTGGTATCCTAGCGATTGCGGTTCCTCTTGCAGCAACCATCAACAACCCACCAGCAGACTACACACCTGCGGAGCCTAAAGTAAAAGAAGGCCAAGCACCTAAAGCGGTGAAAAAGTCAGATGACTTAACTTGGAAAGCAATGTTGAAAACGCCACAGTTCTACTCTCTATGGATCATGTACGCGTTTGCAGCTTCTGTTGGTCTAATGATCATTGGTAACATCACGACAATCGCAAGCGTTCAAGCAAACTTGCCAAACGCGGTTTACCTAGCGTCTATTCTTGCTGTATTTAACTCTGGCGGTCGTGTTGCCGCGGGTATGCTTGCAGATAAAATCGGCGGTGTTCGTACGCTTCTACTCGCGTTCGTTCTACAAGGCGTAAACATGGTGCTGTTCGCGACGTTCGACTCTGAGTTTACACTGATCATCGGTACAGCAATCGCAGCGGTAGGTTACGGCACACTTCTAGCGGTATTCCCTACTCTAACGGCTGAGTTCTACGGTCTGAAAAACTACGGCACTAACTACGGCGTGCTTTACACAGCATGGGGTATCGGTGGTGCAATCGGCGCAGCGGTTGTTGGTTTCTCGATGACAAATGGCGACGGCTACACCTTGGCTTACACAATTTCTTCAGCAATGATGGCAGTATGTATCGTACTTGCGTTCATCACTAAGCCATTGTCTGATGCGAAAGTAGCACAGCTAAAAAACGCATAATTGCGAATTGATTTGATAGCAAAAAGGCTTAACCTATGGGTTAAGCCTTTTTGTTATCGGTCGTTTATGGAAAGCCCTATCGAACTTGCACCAGACTACTATCTAGAGAACTTCTTTAAGCTGACTCATCACGCAGTAACTTGGTACAGCGATTTACTGACCAAGGAAGAACGCGCATGGCTTTGCTCGTTTGATTCTTTGAGCAAACACGCCCAGTGCCTTTTGGTACGTTTATACAGCCGAAAGGGATGTTGGTTTCGAAGTGATAAGCTGAGTTATCAAGAAATACCTTCTATCAATGAAGCGCTGGCGGAATTGAGTCAACATGAGTTTGTAGCCCTTTCCCCACCCCTTTCTCATCAAGAGTTAGCGGCCAATTTACTGACCAAACCAGAAATCTCTGCGCTTTATCCCGAACTGCCGAAATCACTCAAGAAAGACGCCCTTGTCGAACGTTTGAGTAATACGGAATTTGATCGTATAGAGAAGCTTGAGTTTACGATCGTCAAACTCAATTCAGCTCATATGATCGACGTGTTGCTCACTCTGTTTTTTGCCAACACCCATCAAGACTTAAGTCAGTTTGTGCTTGATGACTTAGGTTTGCATCAGTTCGAGCAATATCAATTGAGTAAAGTGCGCCGTTTCTTTGATTCACGTGAGCAAATAGACCGTTTAATTGAACTGAGCCAGTTGGCCAACCTGTACTGGCAATTTGACCGAAAAGACAAAGCCAATCTCGACTTATTAATTGAGGCAATGCCTCAGCCCGTTAAACACCGTTACGTAGATCGTAAACGCGAGCACATGTTGAATGACATAGCACGTGATTACGAACGGCTTAATGATCTAGAGACCGCCCTATCTCTATTTGGCCAAACTCAACTCACACCGAGCCGAGAACGACGCGCACGTATCTATGACAAATTAAACCATGATGATTTATTTGGTGACATTGTCACAGATATGCTTAACTCACCGATCGATGTGTCTGAGCTCGAAGTTGCACAAAAACTTGAGCAACGGTTAAAACGAAAACAAGGCGAGAAAGTGCCAAGAGTGACGAAGCCAACCTGTACGGAATACCGCCTTGAACTGGATTTATCTCAACAGAGAGTCGAACTCGCCAGCAAAGCGTATTTTGAGTCCTTAGGCTGGACTGTATTTTACGCCGAAAATGCACTGCTTAATGCATTACTTGGTCTCACTTTTTGGGATGCGATTTTCGCTCCCATCGAAGGCGCATTCATCAATGCCTATCAACACCGTCCTTTAGATTTGTACCATTCTGATTTTGTTACCAAACGCCAAGCTTTGATAGATGCGACGTTTGATGAGTTGGAAACGGGCAATACTCATACGTTGTTAACTAGGTACGATGAGAAGTTTGGTATCAGCAATCCATTTGTGCATTGGAGCTTAATAAGTAAAGAGCTACTCGAAACGGCACTCGATACAATCCCAACTAGCATGTTGGTGGCGCTATTTAAAATACAATTGAGTGACCTAAAGCTTTACCGCAATGGGATGCCTGATCTGATTGCTTTCAAAGGAAACGAGTTCGAATGGATTGAAGTAAAAGGCCCAGGAGATAAACTCCAAGACAACCAATGGCGTTGGATTAAAGAGTTTACTCGCCTTAATGTGCCATTTGCGGTGTGTTACGTCGCCGCAAGTTAACTCTCTTTATATAAAGAGCTTGGCGCATATTCATTAAAACAATTTCTTTTTTACCGCACCTTGCTCTTTTTCTGAAATATTTTTGTTTCTTCACGATCACTTCACGCTTCATCACACACAATGCGCTTCTACTCATTAAGTTGATTTGAAGAGGCAAAATAAAATGAACAAAACCATTCTTGCGTTACTCGTTACCTGCTCAGTTTCGGTATCTGCGGCTCCTTATGTAGGTCTGGAATATGGACTAGGCACCACTGACCATGACTTGGAACCTCACTTTTCAGCTGAAAATGTAACACTTAACCCAGAACTTGAGGATGGTATTTTCTCAGGATTTATCGGTTACTCGTTTAATGACAATTGGGCAATTGAGCTAGGTTACAGCCAGTTTGACCTTGATGACGGCCGTTCTAAGGACCTTGGTATCAAGACAATTGATGGCAAAGATTACAATCATGAAATGGATTGGGATTCCTCTATCACAGCCAAACAAGTCTCGCTAGCACCAGTGTTTAGCTATGCATTAAGTGACAAATGGACAACAAAATTCAAAGCGGGTTTAACTTACACACAATACGACGCCAAGGTTGCTCAACATCAAGAATATGAGCTTGTCGTGAATGACGATGTGGAAATAAGCAACACGCTTTTCCATAGCTCAGAGAAAAACAACGAGTTAGGCGCAATGTTCTCTGTGGGCGCGGAATACCAAGTGTTGCCAAAGCTCACCATTGGCGCAAACGCAAAATACCAACTAGACAGCTACGCAAACACTGCATCCTTTAATGTAGGCACAACTTATTACTTCTAATATCAGGAGAGGATAATGAAAAGAGTATTGTTAACATCCATGCTTGCCCTACTTTCAAGCTCGGTTTTCGCCGCGTTTAATGGTCCAGAAGTCAGTGCAATCAATACGGTGAAAGAGGCGCGCAACGCAACCGACGACAGCGCTGTAGTGCTAACCGGGCATATTGTTCAATCATTTGGTAACGAGACTTACTTGTTCAAAGACAACACTGGTGAGATCGAAGTAGAGATCGACAACGAAGATTGGATGGGTCAAGAAGTGACACCAAAAGATACCGTAATGATTCGAGGAGAGGTTGATTCAGATTGGACAACTACGCAAATAGACGTTGAGACCATTCAAAAACGTTAAGAAGTTGACTAATACCTCAACACAAATAACACAGCCACATTTTAGTGGCTGTGTTACGCAATAATCATGGAAAACGCTCGTTTAGCTAGTCAAGCAAGGGCAATCTTGCGGTACGACTAATCGTATACTCTTAGGCTGAACATCAAATCTAATGGTTCTCGAATGATAAGGTTCTCCATCTAAATTAAGAGGCAATGGATTCGGAAAATCTATCTCCAACCAGCTTGCTTTAGTGTACTTCACAAACTCTCCTTTCTCACTCGGGTTATTGATCTCGTCGATTACTTTAGGCAGCTCATGAGGTAAAAATGGGCGCACCAATGTTAGATCCATCATCCCATCATTAATCATCGCTTTTGGAGCTAACTCTTGCCCACCTCCAGCAAGGCGCCCATTACAAAACGCACCGAGCAACATTTCTCCCTGATACGCGCCACCTTCAATCTTTATTGTTCCGTCATATGGTTTAAAGCCAAGTGCTTTTATAACACCAGTTAACGTGTAAGCTCCGCCGCCAAGAAAGTTTTTGAGTTCAACAGGCGTTTCTGCTGTAACTTCTGCACCAAACCCTGCTGTTGCCACGTTAATAAAGCAGCGATCGTTCGCTTTGACGCAATCGACCAAAGCGGACTGCCCCTCAACAGCAAGAGATAAAGACGCCTTAATGGAATTAGGTACTTGAATAGCGGTAGCAAAGTCATTGGCGGTACCAAGGGGAATAATGGCTAACTCAGGGCGTTTTTCTTCGTCAATTTGAATAATCGCAGAAGCCGCCTCATTGACGGTCCCATCGCCACCAGCGACAACAATACGTTCAATGCCTTCATCAACCGCTTCTTTCACTAGCCGCGGCATGTCTTGAGATTCCCACGTCACACGCACCTGTACGTCGATGCCTTTTTCTCTCATTTTCATGATTGCATCTCTTAACTCTGGATTCCCAGCTTTTTTTCCGTTAAGGATGGCACGTATTGTCTTTTTCATTGCACTTCCTATTGGTTGATGACTTTTCCTGCTTGCTTAATCTGTGAACGCAACCATTGATGGGCGCTGTCGTTTGTGCGACTAGGATGCCAGATTGTGCAAAGCTCATACATTTGTTCATCAAATGGCATTGATAAAGATTTAACATGATAGGTGTTATTGAACAAGTTGATCATCGACTCTGGCATTAAACCAATGTATTCACTACCACAAATAATTGGGAGCATTTCTAGTACGCCTGAGGCTCGATACTTAATCTTTCTCTTATCCAAGTCGACAATGTCATCGGCGTTTAACAAGCTCTTACGACTCTGCCACTGCGAAACCACTACGTGTTCTTCTTCAAAAAATTGTTCAGCCGTAATCTCGTCATTCAGGCGTGGATGCGTTTCGCTACATACCACCACCAAACGCTCTGTAAGTACAGTTTCCAGTTTTAGCACCGTTCTTGCTCTTGGTGTGATATCAATGATCAAATCGTATCGTTGTAACCGCAGATCACTTTCAAAATCTTCCGTAAAAAGCGGATGTACTTCTAATGCAACATTTGGCGCCGACACACGGATTTGTTTCATGACTTGAGGTAGCAACTCAAAGCTCGCAACGGACACACAGGCAATAGAAAACACTCTATTCGACACTTTAGGGTCAAACTCACTAGAGGCCGATAATGTCGAAGTGAAATTTTGTACTGAAGCTAGAAGAGCAGGATAAATATCCATCGCAAACGAGGTAGGCTCGACACCTTTAACGCAACGATGAAACAATGGGTCATCGTAGATATCACGTAGCCTTGCAAGCGCTTTACTCACCGCAGGCTGGGTGATGTTTAAACGCGACGCCGCCCGAGACAAGTTACGCTCTTCATAGATGGCAGTGAAAATGGGAATAAGATTAAGGTCGGTCGGTTTCATGCTATTAAATTTTTCAAAAGTCACTTTCTCTATTTTAATCTAACAGCATGATCCTTCACGTAGCCAAGTGCAATAAATGGGCGGTATCGCTTGTTTTAATGAGTTTTAACTCAATTTTGACGCACTTCATTCACCACATAAACTGGCACCATAGTGCAACGTAAAGCTTGACTTAGGCTTTGCCTAGGTAAGGGGTAAGAAACTCGCTGACTTCCTCGCCGCACAAACCCGTTTCTACCTCTATACCTGCTTGTTTTAGAATCTCGATACCTCGACCACTGTTGCGCGGGTCGGGGTCCAATATGGCTACGACGACTTTTCTTATGCCGGATTTGACTAATGTCACCGCGCAAGCTGGCGTGCGACCAACAAACGAACACGGTTCCAGCGTAACGTATGCCGTCACCGATTCTAACGAGCCTTGATACGCATTCAGCGCTTCCACTTCCGCGTGATTGCCACCAATCGCTTGAGTATGACCTTCAGAAACGATTTGATTGTCTTTCACTAACACGCAGCCAACCGGCGGGTTGGGTTGACATTCAGGAAGCGCATTTTTGGACACTTCCAATGCGCGGCGCATAAACTCTTGGCTCATTTGAACTCTATTCTCTAATAAAAACGAGGCGCTATATTAGCGCCCCGTTTTATTCATTGCCATCTCTTCCAATGACTTTGTCCAGTTCTGGTAACGCTCGCAGAGTACGGAATTTAAAGCGTTTTTGTTTGGTCTGGATTTTGCGCCACATCGACTTCAGTAAATGAGCGCTATTTTCACCATTTTGCATTCGCGACGCACTTTTTTGCCACGATTCACTCGTATCGGCTTTGTTCATTTCCAGCTCTGCCGTATTTAAACGCAATTGTTTGTACAATATGGTCCTTGCTTCAGACCAACGTTTAGCCTTTAACAAACGGTGGAACGTCAACCATGCTGGTGTCGGTCTGTTGCGGTAGTAACGTTTAATGGCTACCAATGAAATAATCACAAAACCCAGCAACACAAGCGTGGAAACAATCCATGCAAAGTACGTTCTGATGAAGGACTTCAACGTGTGCTTCGCGGCAAAAGTTTTGCCCTCTAACATCACCGTTTCCACTTGCTGAGTCTTACTGTTCCACCAACGAAACTCATAATCAGGCAGGGTTAATTCACCACCTTGTTGAATCACGTACACGCTCTCTTCTGTGCGTGTTGACTGGTAATCACCACGTGTTTGCGTATCTGTCAAACGGTGGGGTTGAGGATACGCTTGATAACGGGTTGTTGATTCTCCTTTCAACAAGTCTGGTAGCAATACAGATAGTGAATCTTGAGCCGAAATGGTGATTTTACGCGTGATTGCATCCCCAACTTTGAGTGACTCGGTGGAGGTATCCCACTCTTGCTTTACCTCTACATCTGTTGCAGAAAACCAAGGTGTCTCACCACTCAGCAGGCCCGATGGCAAGACAGTTTTGAACTTAATCGGCTGCGTATAAAGTGTGCCTGACACCTTCTCGCCATCCGGCGCCGACACCTGAACGCCCACAGCGACAGGTGGAATCACAAAATCACCAGATGCTTGTGGATACAAAGTCACTTCCCAGCGTTGACGCGACCAAGTTTGTCCCTCTTTTTGCTCAGTAAAGTTGGTTGCTAGTTGATTACGCTGTTTGGCGATAACATTGGGTATTTCAATATTGCCAATTCTCGTACCACCCGTAAACCAACGCGGCGTTGCCACTTCGATGGTTAAAATAACTTGCTCATTGACGCTAAAACTTGGTGTTTTACGCTTCTCTCCAGCCGTTGGTTGTTTACCAACCCACGCTTGTAACTCAACACCATGCTCTCGTTGAACGTCACGAATATCTTGAGCCAACACACTACTGCTCAGGAGGAAACCGAAACAGATAACTAACCACAAGGGTAAAGCAAAGGGCGTAAAACGGTGGCTTTTCATCATTGCACCGCCTCCTCTGTATTTTCGTTCGCAGTAGAGGTTGATTCTCCGGTTTCTATTGAACGCAATTGAATCTGAAACTTCGCATTTAAGAAGTATTTAGGATCCGCTTCGACTCGCTTTAACCATTTGTCGGCTAATTCTTGGCTACCTAAGATGTCGTCTGCACTTAACGTCTCTTTAATCATCAACTCCGCTGACGTTTTTTCATCCGCCCCTTCTGCGGTTTGAGGGTTGTCGCCTAGCTCGGTTGACGCCTCTTGCTCTGTTCCGGCTTGACTTTCACTCATCTGATTTATCTCATCGACGATGCCAGCAATCACTTTCAAGTTGTGCTCAACATCAGGTCTTAACGACTCGCTCAACGTTGGCTTACTGGCTAGGGATTTTAACAAGTCACGAGCAGCCAAATATTCTCGCTGACGCGCCAATGCGCTCGCCGCATTGTAAAGACCGTAATCTCTAACCTCTTCGGACGGGTCGTTTTGCATTTCCAAAAACGCACTGTGCGCGAGCTCAAACTCGCTAGCGTAGTAGTACGCCGTGCCTTTACGTAATGGATCGACAAAGTGTTTTGCAGCTTCTAAATACGCTTGTTGGTTGAACAAACGCTGTCCTTGTTGATCTGGCGTTAGCCACAAATCCCACCACCATTGCGCCACCTTGTCGAAAGCCGTCACTTTTTGCACAACTTGTGGCTGCTCGGCTTTAACTGAAATGTTCTCGGCCAATGCACTTGTTGGCATCAATAACGTGCCGCTCACCATTACAATCACGCACCACTGCACTAACCACCCTTTTCTAAACCACAGCATCATGATCAGCGCGATTGGGAACAGAATTTGATACCCCATGTCTTTCCAAGGCATTGAAGATTCGCCATTAAGCTGCATATTGCGCTCAACGTATCGATTCAGTTGCTCGATATCACTATTATCGACGGTCACTTCCACCAATCGACCGTTAGCCTGACTAGCCAGTTCTTGTAGAGAATCCAAATCCATTGGGTTGTTACTCACAATGTCAGCATTCCCTGCCGCAAGAATTAACAGTTGATAAGGTTTGCCCGAGAAATACGCTTGGTATTGCTCAATCGTGGCTGGATTAACGCCATCACTCACCAACAGAACAGTGGAGCCTGGTTGACCTTGCAATTGTTGGTCAATTAACGGCAATGCTTTTTCGGCAAGCTTACCTTGCACGGGCATAATTTCTGGCGTAATGGCCGCCAAAAACGGGTCAAATACTTTGCTGTCTTGAGTTATAGGCATCGCGACATGAGCACTGCCCGCGAACACGACTAAACCCGTTTTTCCGCCTTTTCGCGCGGCTAGCAAATCGCGTATTTTCTGTTTGGAACGCTCAAGGCGGCTTGGTGGGAGATCTTTTTGCAGCATCGAGTCACTGTTATCAAGCACCACAAGCATAGAGGCTTTATCTTCGCCAAAGGGGGAAGATTCACGTTGCCACGTTGGGCCTGCACAAATCACAATGGCGATGAACACAATCAGCATCAAGAGCTTAAGCGGCAGTTGCTTACGCCAGCCTCGCTCACCTATCGTCAAAGCATTGCGTAAATGTTCGGGCAGAATATCCTTCCAGCTTGGCTTGCTTTCTTCTCGCCAGCGTAACCACACCAAGAAAAACATGGGGACCAAAGCCAGTAACCACTGTGGTCGAATAAAATGAAACTGCGTAAAGAATTGCGTCCAACTAAGAGAATCAAACATCGCCCTCTCCTAATGATGATCGTGTAACAGCCCTTCTTTTGAGTGTTGCGACGCTGAACGCGAGCAAATGCATGATGACCACTAACGCCATCAAGTAATGATGAAGGCTTTGTTTTGGGCGGTATGTAGTGCTTTCGTAAAGTTGAGGTTCCAGTTTGCCAATTTCGTCGTAGGCAGCCGATAGTTCATCACGGTTGAGTGCTTCAAACGCTTCACCGCCGGATTCTTTCGCAATGCGATGAATCGTGTCCATATCCAACGCGGTTTCACCTATCGTTTCCGGATCGCCCATCGCAATGACGTGTACTCTCACGCCTTTGGCTTTCGCAACTTTCGCCGCATCAATCGGTTCAACAAAACTGCCCGTGTCGTTACCATCGGTTAATACAATCGCGACTTTTTCACGGTTTTGGTCTTGTTCTAAAGCACTACGCGACTTATCGCTTTGCTCAAAAACTTTAATCGCTAAGCCAATCGCATCACCAAGATGGGTACTCTGCCCTGCCATTGCCACATCGGTTTGGTTAAGCAGTTCGAGCCACACTTTTTGGTCTGCGGTAAATGGCGTTTGCACGAAAGCAGCATCACCAAAAAGCACCAAGCCTAATCGGTCACCTTTACGAGACTGAACAAACTCCGACAGCACTTCTTTTGCCGCATCAAGACGAGAAATTTTTTCGCCTGTACGTGAGGTGAAATCTGGCTCGGCCATGGAGCCCGAAAGATCCACCACCACCATCACATCGCGCCCTAAACTCTCGCGAACTTGAGGCTCGCCTAACACGGTGGGTTTTGCCATCGCACACACCACCAAAAGCCATGAGAGAATTAACGTTGCTCGTTGCCACCAGCTTGGGGTTAACTGGCTTGCACCTTCTGACGGCGTCTCGCCAATCGCTTCCACCAACTGACTAAAAAACGGCACTTTGATCGCCATTTGCTTAGTGCGATATGCAGGCACCAAGTAGTATACCACCAATGGCAACGGCAAAATCAGAAACCACAGTGGGTGAGCAAATTCAAAACCAGACAAACCAGTTAGCGATACAAGAAGATCATTCATGTTGACCTCCCTGATTTGCTTTGCGTTTCAATAGTGGTGATTTCTTTGTTGTGCCTTTTTGAGCATCGCAACGGTGTTCACTCACCCAGTTTTTCGCACGAGCAATAAGCGTTACTCGCTCTTCGTTGGTTAGCATAACGCTTGGGTCAACAATACTTTGTAGCCAACGCTTTGAAAGCTCATCGTTAAAGACCACTTGCGAGTTTGCTTGAGAATCTCCGGTTTGCAGATATAGCGCATCGAGCTTGCGCAAAAAGGCGGTATCAAACAATTTCGCGTTACGGCTATCAACATGAATCAACACAATTTTAAGCACAGAGAACAATGCTTTAGGCATGCCTTTGTCGCTCGGTTTGATTTGCGAAATCGCCAACAGAGCTTCTTGTCGGTAGCGGTTACACCACCACTGTTGAGCCAAACGATACGCGACATACACCAATGCAATGAGCGCAACCGCCGCTAAAATTTTCCAGCCAATAGTTTGCGGATACCAACTCACGCTTGGTGGCACGGCCACATCATGTAACTCTCTGAGTATGTAGGTACTCGGAGGCGTAGGAAGACCACTCATTTAACGCCCTCCTACCAGTTTTTGAAATTGTTTAATGTGCTCGCCAGTCGTATCGAGTTCAATGTGCGGAAGGTGTTTCATCGCCATAAGTTGAGAGAGTGATTGACGCTGTAAGCTGGTTCGAGCCTCAAGCTTTGCGCTCGCGGCTTCTACCTTTGCTTTGCTGTCTAAATTGAGTTGATACTGCCCATCACCAACCACCCATTTCGATTTTGCCAAATCGTCTGGTAACGTTTGTTCTAATGGGTCACTAACCATCACTGCGAGAACATCATTGTGCTGTTGCAGCTGTTTAAGGTGATCAAGATGGTGCTCCTCGCAGTCGCTCCAGTCGCTGATAAAAATCAAAGTGGATTGCTTGAGCTTCATGCGTTTAATGAGCTCAATCCATTGACTGAACGTTACTTTTTCGGAGTTGCGGGAGTCCACATTGAGCGATTTATTGGCTTTAGCGAGACGTTTAAGTTGCGCCAGAAGATCGTTTTGCGAACGCTGTGCCTTGCTGTGAAACAACGCCTGCGGGGATGCGATGACAAAACCGACTCGGTCGCCATCTTTTAATACTCGCCACCCACACATCGCTGCGATCTCTGCCGCGACAACTGATTTCATTACTTGCGTCGAAGCAAAAAACATTGTGCTTCTCTGGTCGACACACACGATTACGTTGCGATCTTTTTCTTCTGTATAACTGCGTACATGCGGCTTACCCGTACGCATCGTAACTTTCCAATCAAGGTTACGAATATCATCACCTAATTGGTAATGGCGCAGCTCTTCGAAGTTCAATCCACGACCGCGAAACAACGAATTGTGTCGGCCAGAGAGAACGCTACCCGCCTTTAGGTGAGGAAGTAAACTGAATGATTCTGCTTGTGCTTGAAGACGTACTAAACGAGCGTAATCGCAGTACAAACGAGGATCCATCCCCTGTGATTTTGGCGCAAGAGTTGGCTTAGCCATAATGCCTCCCACTTACCCAATTTCTACACAATCTAGCAGCTCTTGTACGACTCGTTGGTGATCGACTCCGTCTGCTAGTGCATCGTAGGTCAAAGAAAAACGGTGGCCCAATACAGACGGAACCATGGCACGCACATCGTCAGGAGTCACATGGTCACGTCCTTGCATCCACGCATACGCACGAGCGCATTTGTCGAGTGCGATGGAAGCACGAGGACTAGAGCCAATCTCAATCCATTTTGCTAAGTTTGAATCGGCATAACGCTCTGGCTTACGAGTCGCCATCACTAACGCAACGATGTAGTTTTCCACTAGGTCTGATACCACGATGTTTGGTAACTGACGACGCGCTTCTAGCATCACGTCTGGCTCGATGTGTTTTGGCGTAACAATTTCGCTGCTGGTTTCCGCACCCAATTCTTCACTGCGCACCAAACGAATGATGTCACGTTCGGCGTCATCTTCTGGATAATCGACGGTAACCTTCATTATAAAGCGGTCCATTTGCGCTTCTGGCAGTGGGTACGTGCCCTCTTGCTCTACTGGGTTTTGCGTTGCAAGCACCATAAATAAGTCTGGCAATACGTGAGTTTTATCGCCTACCGTGATTGTGCCTTCGGCCATGGCTTCAAGCAGTGCCGCTTGTACTTTGGCTGGTGCACGGTTGACCTCATCAGCAAGTACAATGCTGTTAAAAATTGGCCCTGACTGAAAATGGAGTTGCGGCTTACCATCCAGCTCTTGATAAACCTCAGTACCCGTCACGTCAGATGGTAAAAGATCCGGTGTAAACTGGATTCGACCAAAACTGGTGTTTAACAAGTTCGCCAACGATTTTACGGAACGTGTTTTTGCCGTTCCCGGTAAACCTTCTAGCAGAATATGCCCATTTGTTAATAACCCAATGACTAAAGCTCGAACCACGTGGCTTTGTCCAATGACGCTTTTTTCTGTTTGTTCGATGAGTTCTTTTATCGCTTGTTGTGCGTGGTTCATAGGATACCTTTTCAATGGTTTAAGCCGTCTTTTCGATAGTTAAGTATAAGAACAAATGAAATAACTTAAGGTTATATTCACTATGTTATCTTTGCGGTTCTTGAGATTGGAGAAGTTGTGCAAGACCAACCAACATCGGTAACGCATAATCAAAGAACATTTTGATTCCCGAACACAAATAGTTTAGACCACTCTCACCATTCGGCGTTTTGATCAAACGGTTTTTGGGGCACTCACCCCAACAATAAGGCAAGTAAGGGCATTGCTTACAATACGTCGGCAATGAATCGCGTTTTGCCATGCCAAAAGTATATTGTCTTGTAGAGAAGGCCATTTCATTCAGTGAGTGTTCATGAATGTTGGCGAGTTTGTATTCTGGATACACATAGTGGTCGCAACTGAACACGTCGCCATTGTGCTCAATCGCCAACCCTTTGCCACAAAACTCCGCCGTCATGCAAAGCTGAGACGGTTTCCCCATTACTTGCGCCACCGCGGTTTCAAACAGATTAACCAACACACGGCCAAGATCGTTATTCACCCACTCTTCAAAGGTCGCCATTAAAAAGCGTCCCCAGTCTTCAGGATCGACTGACCAATCCGTTACAATCGACATTGGATGCCCCGGTTTAGCCAGATCACTGCCTTTGGTTGGGATCATCTGTTCGTTCCAAAACTGCGGCGCGGTTGTTTGGAAGTTGTTGGCTTCTACCACCGGCGCAAACTGAATATAAGTCACACCCAATTCTTGGGTTAAAAATCGATATACTTCGAGCGGGTATTTCGCATTGTGACGATTCACCGTGACCAACGCGTTGAATTTCACGCCATGCGCTTTGAGCTTATCTACCGCTTTCATCACGAGATCAAACGTTGGCTTACCGCTGCGGGTTTTGCGATATTTGTCGTGCAGCTCTCGTGGTCCATCAATCGACAAGCCAACTAGGAAGTTGTGCTCTTTTAAAAACGCACACCACTCATCGTTTAGCAAAATGCCGTTGGTCTGAAGATCGTTTTCAATGCGAACGCCTTTCGGCTGATGTTTCTTTTGCAAAGCTACGACATTGCGGAAATAGTCCAACCCAAGCAGCGTCGGCTCCCCGCCCTGCCATGAGAATACAATTTCTTCGCCATCCTGACTTTCGATATAGCTTTTCACGAACGCTTCCAGTGTTGCGTCGTCCATTTTTGGCTGCTTTTCTTGGTGCAGTAGATTTTCTTTATGCAGATAAAAGCAGTACTGACAATCGATGTTGCACTTTGCTCCGCCTGGCTTTGCCATCACATGGAATCGACGGTCATACGCGCCCAGAACCGGCGCTTTAGACGCCGTTTTAAGAGGAACAATAGGCATAGTAGTAGAATGGCGAGGGGAAATCTTACTCATACGTTTCTCACTATTACATATACCCAAATAACCTCGTGAGCGCTGTACAGCAAAAGTGAAGCTATTTGGGTATATAGCGCTCCAAAAAGCGCTATATAATCTTAATTTACTTAGAAGACTTAGGTACGAACGAACCTGCTTCCATACGAGGCGGGAATTCTTTGAATGTACCCATCACCTCTTTCACTGTATCCATTGCTGGCATCATTAAGAATGAACGCTCGTACATCCAACGAGAATAACCCATGCCTTGATCGCCTCGTTCAAATGGATCAATGCTCAAGTCAAAGATCAGTGGCACACGAAGTTTAGTGAACGGCTTACGCCATACATCCATACCCGTTTCATTCTCTTGAATCATAAAGTGGAACTTGTACTTTCCTTGGCGCAATGCCACAAGATCGCCGTCGTCGCTCCAGTAAACGAACTCATTTCGTGCGGATTTGTCTGACTTACCCGTTAAATATGGCAGTTGGTTGTAACCGTCTAGGTGAACTTTGTAGTCCATATCGCCAACTTTTTTGCCTTTTAGCAGTTCGTCTTTAACTTTGGTATCACCTGCCGCAGCAACTAGTGTCGGGAAAAAGTCCTCTAATGACATCATGCCGTTGAATGTTTTACCTGCCTCAATTTTTCCAGGCCATTTAATCAACATTGGCACACGGAAACTCCCTTCCCAGCCAGTGTTTTTCTCTGAGCGGAACGGTGTCATCCCTGCATCCGGCCACAAATCAACCATAGGGCCGTTGTCAGTGGTGTAAACAATGATTGTACTGTCATCCACACCTAACTCTTTGATCTTGTTAAGTAGCTGACCGATTTGGTCATCGTGCTGCTTAACACCATCCGCGTAGAAACCGGCACCTGTTTTACCTTGGTATTCTTCAGGAACATGTGTGAAGTTGTGCATGCGAGTGGTGTTAAACCAAGTAAAGAACGGCTTGTCCGCTTTTACTTGCTTTTCTATGAAGCTCTCTGCGGCATCAAGAAACTCACCATCAACATTTTCCATACGCTTACGCGTTAGTGGACCGGTATCTTCGATTTTGCCGTCAGCGTAAGAATGGATAACGCCACGAGGGCCAAATTTCTTCTTGAACTCCGGGTCTTTAGGGTAATCCACGTTCTCTGGCTCTTCTTCTGCGTTCAAGTGGTATAGGTTGCCGAAGAATTCATCAAAACCGTGGTTGGTAGGAAGATGCTCGTCTCGGTCACCTAAATGGTTCTTACCAAATTGTCCGGTTGCGTAACCCATTTGCTTAAGCACGGTTGCAATCGTCGGATCTTTTTCCGAGATACCTTCCGGAGCGCCTGGTAAGCCCACTTTTGATAGACCTGTACGTTTTGGCATTTGACCAGTGATGAATGCAGAACGGCCTGCTGTCGAGCTTTGCTGTGCGTAGAAGTTAGTGAACTTCGCACCCTCTTTAGCAATGCTATCGATGTTTGGCGTGTTGTACGCCATCATGCCTTGGTTGTAGGTACTAAGGTTCCAGTAACCAACATCATCACCAAAGATGACAAGAATGTTGGGTTTGTCTGCTGCATGTGCAACTGCAGATGCAGCGCCCAAAGCTAACGTACATGCGTTAAGTACGAGTTTTTTACTGCTCGTTTTGGTCGCATTTTTCATATTATCTCCAAGAGTTCGCTAGTGCGTAAAAAATGGTATTCGCTTTTCAATACCATTGTTGATATAAGATAAAGCACTAATTTAAGGCGATAAATGCAGTCAAAATTAGTTAACCTATAAATTAAATTTATGAGTGACGTTATGGACTTGAATTTGATCCAAACTTTTCTTGTTGTTGCGGAGTTTCAATCTTATACAAAAGCCGCGGAACAATTAGGGCTTACACAACCTGCTGTGAGCGCTGCAATAAAGCGTTTAGAGCAAGTCGTAGATAAGCAATTATTCGTTAAAAAAGGACGAGGGATCGCACTAACCTCCACCGCTTATCAATTACTGCCGCAATTCCAGCAAGCGGTTAATATTATTGACAATGCGATATCTGATAAAAATCATTTTGAAGTGTGTTGTTCGGAAATTTTGTTGCACATTATGGACCCGATAAAGAACACTATTTTTTATGAATCACCACCCGAAAAATTCCTATTATTTGAGCTGTTAAGACAACAAAAAGTCGATCTAGTAATCGATACGGTGATCACGAAAGATGCAGCGTTTATTATTGAAGATGCTTATGAGGAAGAAGCCGTGGTTATCTGTAGTGAGAACCATCCCCGTGTACATGGCACGCTCACAAAAGAGCAATTTTATGAGGAAACTCACTGTTTATTTTCAGGAAAATGGAACAACATGTCGGGGTTCGAGCAACTAGCAAAGGAAACAATTCAAGAAAGAAAAGTCGACTTGATCACATCTTCGCTAGCGGGCATGGCGCTGTATGTCGCCCAAAGAGACAGTTTAGGGATCGTGTCTCAATCTTTTGCAAACAAGTGGAGCAAAGCGCTCAAGCTTCAAATTTTGCCCTGCCCCATTTCGATACGCTCTATCCCTTACAAGTTCGTCTACCATAAGCGAGAGGTAAACAACCCAGCCCACATCGCTCTACGTGAAAAAATCAAAGCCAACTTAACGGCAGCCCACTACGAACCAATTTGTTTATAACTCTTGTCAATTGAAGCGTTAGGCGTTTTCGTCATCAAGCTTTCTACAAACCTGAATAGATAGAATTTTACAGATAAAAAAGAGGCTCATTTTAATGAGCCTCTTTCTATATGTGATACTTCACTTAGCTTTTCCTACTTATTTGGGTTCTCTTTTAGTTTCTCCATCACTTGATCGAGCGAGAAGCTTGCTGCTTTTTGCCTTGGTGGGAACTCTTTAAACGTTTCAAGGAATCTGCCTACGTAAGCTTGCGCAGGAACAAGCATGTAAGCACGGTCTAGCATCCAATCGTAGTAAGTGTTAGAAGTGATATCAGCCACTTCGTAAGGATCCATACGCAAGTTGAAGATCTTAGGAACACGAAGTGTGGTGAATGGTTCAGCCCAAATACGCAACGTACCTTTTGCTCGTTGCTCCATAAAGACCAGCTTCCATTTGTTATAGCGAAGTGCAGTTAAGTCTCCATCATCTGAGAAGTAAAAAATTTCTTCTCGTGGGGCCTTATCCTCTTTACCAGTCAAATATGGTAGGAAGTTATAGCCGTCTAGGTGAACTTTGAATTTCTTACCATTCGCACTATAACCTTTGAGCAATTTCTCTTTAATATTGTCATCACCCGCGGCAGCAACGAACGTTGGCATCCAGTCCATGTGATGCATGATATCATTCGAAACAGAGCCAGCTTTAATTTTACCCGGCCAACGTACCATCGCAGGAACTCGGTACGCACCTTCCCAGTTGGTATTTTTCTCTCCACGGAATGGCGTTGTACCTGCATCTGGCCACGAGTTCATGTGTGGGCCATTATCGGTGGAGTAAAAGACGATTGTGTTGTCTTTAATACCCAAATCATCCACTTTTTTCAGTAGCTGACCTACATGGTTATCATGCTCGACCATACCATCTGCATACTCGCTGATACCTGTTTTTCCAGAGTTCTCTTCTTTCACATGAGTACGGAAGTGCATACGAGTTGCGTTCCACCAGACAAAGAAAGGTTTTTCAGCCTTGACTGCACGATCCATAAAGTCGAGTGCCGCATCTAACGTCTCTTCATCCACGGTTTCCATGCGCTTGCGGGTTAGAGGTCCTGTATCCTCAATTTTGCCATCAGCGTACGAACGGATAACGCCGCGCGGACCGAACTTTTTACGAAACTCAGGATCTTTAGGATAATCGACGTTTTCTGGCTCCTCCTCGGCGTTCAAGTGATAAAGGTTGCCAAAAAATTCATCGAAGCCGTGATTAGTAGGAAGGTGCTCATCTTTATCACCTAAGTGGTTTTTACCAAATTGCCCTGTCATATAGCCCATCGGCTTCAGCATTTCGGCAATGGTTGCGTCCTCTTCCTTCAAGCCAAGATCAGCACCTGGAAGCCCCACTTTACTCAAACCTGTTCTAAGAACGGTTTGGCCCGTAATGAAAGTAGAACGGCCCGCTGTACAAGATTGCTCACCGTAATAGTCAGTGAACATCATGCCTTCTTTGGCGATACTGTCTATATTTGGTGTTTTGTACCCCATCAAGCCAAACGTGTAAGCACTGAGATTGGACTGGCCAATATCATCACCCCAAATGACGAGAATATTTGGTTTCTCTGCTGCGATACTGCTACTTGTCGCACCGATTAAAGCGGCGGCAAGAATCGCTAATCGGCGTTTAACGCCATATTTCGCTGTCATATAAACCTCTGTGTGTATTAGAAAAGTGCTTCCTGCAACAGAATGTATAGTTCACAAATAGCGGATAAGCGAATTTACTAAATGAGAATTCTTTCTATCTTCGCCTAACATTACACCGTTATTTGTAGCTAATACGCACTCCAATAGCACTTTAGTTCAGAGCGCCATCGCACCATTCATCACTACTGTTAATCTCAAATATTAAGATTGTCTACGCATATCACAGTGCCCATAAAGTACCTGATTGCTTTTATATAAATATTAATGATAATACGTTTTACTACCATTAATAATTAAGGTGCCCGCGTGCTTGACTCCAAGGTTTCAAATGGAAAAACTTACCAATGCCAACACAACGGCGTTCACCATAATGATGAGGAGCTATTACTAGATAAGCGCACTCACTCTGTGATACTCAATTACTTGCCAAACAAGAAATCTGTTCAGTTAACAAGCATTCAATTTAAGCTGCTGCAAACTCTCACTCACCATCAAGATCAAGTACTTAGTAAGCATTTTCTTTACGAAACAGTACTAAAACGTGAATTTACTGAACATGATCGAGCACTCGATATGCACATGAGCAGAATGAGAAAGCGTCTAGTTCACGAAGGCGTTCCAACAGACAGAATTCAGACAGTCCACCGCCAGGGTTACATTTTCAAGCGCTCAGACAATCAACAGAAAAATTAACGCTAATTGGCCCAACTTTTGGTAATTGACCGCTTATTTTGCTTTAATTAATGCAAATTCGAATCACGTAAAATAACTCAATGAATTTGCGCTTAATTTTTACACTTTGCATTGCTACTTTGTTTGCCGGCTGTGCAACCTATGCTGGTCTTAACTATGACCAACTGTTTGGTCCACAGCTCGTGCGTGAACGCACAGTTGACGTGGAAACCCCTCAAGCAAACTTCTTCCAAAGCGAAGTTAAACCCATTATGGATAACCGCTGTGTCGTCTGCCACGCGTGCTACGATGCACCATGTCAGCTTAAGCTCTCTTCTGTTGAAGGCATTGACCGTGGTGCGAGTAAAGCACTGGTATATGAAGGAACAAGACTCACAGCCGCAGCACCAACACGCTTATTCGAAGATGCAGAAACAACCCAAGAGTGGCGCGATGCGGGTTTTCATCCGGTTCTCAACGAACGTGATCAAAGCATGGCAGCCAACATTGACGCAGGCCTTATCGCACGTTTGCTACAGCAAAAAGAGCGCCACCCATTGCCTGACCAAGTCCAGTTAGAAGGCTTTGACTTTTCGATAGACCGAGAGCAAACCTGTCCAACGATTGAAGAATACGAGCAATACGAAAAGGATAACCCAACCTGGGGCATGCCTTTTGGTATGCCAAATCTATCAAACAGTGAATACCACACACTCATGACTTGGTTGGAAAACGGCGCAATAATGAACGTTCACCGACCTGTTAGTGAGAAAGAGCAAGCGCAAATAGATAAGTACGAAGCATTACTTAACCACTCTGATTTGAAAAATCAGCTGATGGCTAGGTATATATATGAGCATTTGTTTTTATCTCATCTCTACTTTTCGGAACTCGATGAAGATCCCCGATTCTTCACGCTCGTCCGCTCTGCTACACCACCAGGACAGCCCGTCAAACGTATTTCAACGCGTCGCCCGTACGATGATCCAGGGGTTGAACGTGTGTTTTATCGAATTATTCCAGAGCAAGGGACCATAGTAGATAAAACTCACATGCCATTCGCGTTAAACAAGCAACGCATAGAGAACTGGAAAACTTGGTTTATTGATGCTGATTACATGGTTAGTCAGCTACCGAGTTATGAACCAGAAGTTGCTGCAAACCCGATGACATCATTCATCGACCTTCCAGTGAAGTCGCGCTTTAAGTTCATGCTAGATAATGCACAAAATA
Source organism: Vibrio sp. 397 (assembly GCF_033339395.1). Lineage (NCBI taxonomy): Bacteria > Pseudomonadati > Pseudomonadota > Gammaproteobacteria > Vibrionales > Vibrionaceae > Vibrio > Vibrio sp. 397. The sequence goes on from NZ_JAWOUN010000002.1 coordinate 153,232, forward strand.
CAATAATGGCATACATCAAAGGCCCAGTTTGTCGTGGCCAACTGGCATTGAATGTTATCAATGATCGCTTTTGGGTGTTTTTCCTTGATCCAGATAAAGCAGACATCCCAGAAGTAAATGAGTTTTACCGATCTCAGGCTGATAATCTAAAACTACCGGCAGAGCAAGAAAGTAACACGCTACCTGTTACCAACTGGGTCAAGTACGCGCGTCAACAAGCTCGCTACCTAGAGGCTAAATCTGAGTTCACTAATAACTGGTTTAAAGAAGGTGAAAACCTATCCACCAATGTAATTTGGGATGGTAATGGCACCAACCATAATGCGGCATTAACGATATTCCGCCATTTTGATAGTGCTTCTGTTGTTCAAGGGTTAGTTGGTGAGCAGCCTAAAACAGTGTGGATTCTTGACTACGCGCTACTAGAGCGTATCCACTATTTGCTTGTTGCTGGGTTTGACGTTTACGGTAACTTCGGCCATCAGCTCATGACACGAATGTTTATGGACTTCTTGCGTCTAGAAGGCGAAAGTAACTTTATCTCGTTGTTACCCGCCGATATGCGCCATGAACTTCAATCTAGCTGGTATAAAGATCAAAGCCCGCAGTTGAGTGACTTTTTACAACGAAATGTGAAGCCGTTTAACCAACCAACCAGCGTTCAGTATAAGAGTGACGATCCAAAAACGGAGTTGGTGGAGTTCTTGAGAGAACATGTCTCAGGTGTGCTTCTGCCTCGCTACGAAATTCAAGATACGGCTCTTTCTGCGAGTAATGAAAAACAACTAAAACGCATTGACCACGTTCGTGGTGAAGGCCTGAAAACCGTTCCGCAAATCACTATGCTTATGGTGAGAAGTAAATCAGGGGAAGATGAATTGTTCACCTTACTTCACAACAATGCACACACAAACATCTCTAGCTTGTTTGATGAAGAAAGTAACCGTGACTTTGCTAACGATGACATGACCATTGTACGCGGCGTTGTGGGAAGCTACCCTGCGGCATTTTTCTCGATCAACGAAAACCAAGTAAAAGATTTTGTCGATCAATTTAGTGCCATCCAAAACGAGTCCGATTACGTTAAGTTATTGGATAATTTTGCGATTCGTAGAAGCTCAGAAAAATTCTGGTCATTTAGCGATCGTTTACACAATTGGTACCGTACAAAACAACCGATCGAATTTGGATTACTTGACTATAATCGTTTTGAGAATCGATGATGATTTAAGGGGGTTCTCATGGGTATCCGAGATAACATTGCCGCTCTTGAACAACAGATTTACGTTGCTTGTTCTGAGGGAGACTACGAAACGGTCAATATGCTTGAGCATCAACTCGAATACTTGCGTGGCAAAGTGGAACATCCTTTTGATGATGACCCTTATGCCCTAGACACTCGATTCGAGTGGGAAGATGACATGACCGAATAGAAAAAACCTCCGGAAAGCCGGAGGTTTTTTTATTTTCAATGCTCGATGGATTACTTCGCCATTAACTCATCCAGAGCTTGAATTGATGCAGACACTTGAGAAACTAAATCATCTTTAGTCGCATTATAGGTATCTAAAGGTTGAGCCGCGGCTTCAATTGCTTGGCAAGCGTTCATTAATGCAGTTAGTCCTAAACTTCCCGCGCTGCCCTTTAATTTATGGGCAAGGTTCTTTACTTCTTTACTATCATTGTCCTCAGCAGACGCTTGCAGTTTGCTTAATACATCAGTGCTGGTGGATCTAAACAGATTAATAATGTGCAACATCTTATCTCTGCCCAAGATTTTCATATCGGACTCAATCACGCTCGGATTAATGATAACCACATCGGGTTCCTTTTTTTGGGGTGCTTGAACGACCTTTGATTGTAGCTCTTGCTCTTGAGGCGAAATTTGATCAAACGGGGTACAGTCGGCATTTTGTGGCAACAACAACGGCTTTCCGTCTAGCGCATCCTGGATCAATGCCGCGAGTGCCTCTTTTGCCAATGGCTTAGGCAAGTATCCGTCAAAACCAGCGGCTAGATAGCGCTCAACTTCTTCCGCAAAAACGTGCGCAGACACTGCAATCATTGGCGTGACGGCAAGCGCTTTATTGGCCGGCTTATCACACTCAATCCGCTTTAAGCGTTGGATCAACTCAGTTCCATCACAATCAGGGAGGTTGATGTCGACCAAAGCGATATCAAAATCTTGTGTGCTGATCAGTTGCTCTGCTTGTGAGCCGTTTTCTGCCATCACGACTTGGTGCCCCATGCTTTCTAGAAAACCTTCCGCGACCACTCGGTTGACTTCATTATCTTCTACTAGCAAGACCTTTGCTTTCACTTTGCAACGTGCGGTTGCCACGGTTCCTGTTTCAACAGGTTCGCTTTCCTCTAACGGAATAGAGAACCAGAATCGGCTACCATTTCCCTCTTCGGAATCAACTTCTAAAACACCGCCCATCGCTTCAATGATTCGCTTACTGATGGCAAGTCCAAGCCCCGTGCCTCCAGTTTGGCTCATCCCACCTTCAGCTTGCGTGAAGGCATCAAACAACGTTCTCTGGTATTTTTTGGCAATTCCTATTCCAGTGTCTGATACTTCAAACAGGACTTGCGACTCGTCCTCAGGGTTCAGGCTAACGTAGATATCAATTTCTCCTTCGTCAGTGAACTTAATCGCGTTACCAACGAGATTGTTCAGCACCTGACTGATTCTGGTGACATCCCCTTTCCAGTAGCGACTAACATCACTTTCAATATGGTAGGAGAACAGCAGCTTATTCTCTTGTGCTCGACTGTTCATTAACTGGAAAGTGTCCTCCACCATTTGGTGTAAATCAAAGCCCATGTGACGAATTTCTAAATGCCCCGCTTCAATCTTGGAGTAATCCAGTACATCATTAAGGATCGCGAGCAACGTTTTACCACTACGATTAATGATTTCCGCATAACGCTTTTGAATTGGGTTGAGGCCTGAGTCAATCAACAAGCGTGCTGTCCCCAACACTCCGTTCATTGGCGTTCTTATCTCATGGCTCATCGTCGCCAAGAATGCCGATTTTGCTCGGCTCGCTTGCTCTGCTTGCTTGCGAGCTTTAGCGTGATTCAAAACCTCTTCATTCAAACGGCGGTTTGCTTGTTTTAACTGCGAAGTGCGCTGCTCAACGAGCTCTTCTAAATGCTCTTTATGCTCCTCAAGCTCTCGCTTGGCTTGAGCTTCACCCTCTGCTACCACTTTTAGTGCTTGCGCGGTATTACGAGCCGTGATGATGGCCTGCCCCATATGCGCCAACTCATCTTTGCCTTTCACTTCCAACTCAACCGCTAAGTTACCCTGCGCCACAGACAGCAACGCAGCGGAATATTCAGCTAACCGCTTCACAACAGAAAGGTACACCACACGCCATAAAATCAGCACCAATACAATCAAACCAACAATTGAAATAACGGTTAAAGACCACTGAGCGAATTTCAGTGTGCTGGTCAATTGGTCTACAGCGACGGTAGTGGTTTTGTTTGAATCATCAACCAATTTGTTGACCGTGCCATTAAGCTCTGAGAACAACTCTAATGTCTTTTGCATCAGCTGTTGTGACTGTTCGTTATTCTCGTATTGCTGCATCAGTATAGAAAATACGACCTGACGCTTACCAAGCTCTATGAGCAGTTGGCTCATTTGCTTAGAGCGCGTAGGATCTTCCACAGCGAGTACACGGCGTTGCATGATTTTGAGGTTGCTATCGAAATCACTTTGAACCTGTTGAATTCGCTCAATATTCGTTAATGTCCGAGCCTCTTCAATCTGATTCAACATTTTAAAGGCCAACAAGTGCAGTTCATGCAATCGCTCAGTCAGATCAAGATCGACCTCCACCAGTGCATCTAGCGCCTGATAAACTTGCGATTTTTTATTCGATTCTAATAAGTCATAAATATGCGTGACGTTAGCAACAGCAATGGTGCTTGTATTCTGAACTTGCGTACGAGTTAGTTGTTCTAGCTCTTCACTGAGCAGACGCATTTCTTCAACACGAGTATCTATCTCTTTTGCAAGCCACAGCTTTTTTTCAACCGAAACACCGAGTTCTGCCAAATTGTCGATAACGTTCTGGACGTTATTCTCTAAAGCTTCTAACAATTGAGAATCGAACGACTCACTCCCGAGCTCCTTGATGTGAGTGAGTAAAGACTCGAGCTGTTCGAACAGCACTCGCCCTGACTCCTTTCTTTCCTGCTCGTTTCTTGCGTTCGACAACATTTGTACAGACGAAATAATACGAGTACTCAACTCAGAGACTTGTCTCGCCTCAATCATGGCGGGAATCGCAGAATCCACGACATTTCTTTCGGTTTTGGCAACCAAAGAAAATCCAGACACACCAATAAGTGCCGATAACATGACCAGTATTGCCATCGCAATGAAAGACAACAAAAGTTTACGACCGATGCTTGCAGTTGCTAGCAGCATATTTTCATGACCTTAATGTTCGTGTTCAGCGACATATTACGTTATATTTTGCAGTGTTTACTTAATCTATGCCAACGAACTTCATTTCATGGTTAAAAATCAACACGCATTTCGCACATTTTTCAAACATTCTGCAGCCATTTTAACCCTAGTTGCTTCTTTGCCAGCGGTTGCCGCAGAGAAAATATGTGCAATATACCCTCACCTAAAGGATTCATACTGGTTGTCAGTAAACTATGGAATGGTGTCCGAAGCGAAAAGAGAAGGTGTCGAGCTACGAGTCCTTGAAGCGGGCGGCTACCCAAACAAAACCCGTCAAGAACAACAACTCGCACTGTGTAACCAATGGGGAGCAGATGCGGTTATCCTTGGGACCGTGGACCCACAGGCTTACGAGCATTCACTTAAAAATTGGGTGGGGAATACTCCCGTTTTTGCTACTGTGAACCAACTCGACTTGGATGAAGAACAAAGTGAGTTGCTAAAAGGGACTGTCGGTGTTGACTGGCATTGGATGGGATACGAAGCGGGTCAATATTTGGCAGCTCGCCATCCAAAGGGGTCAGGAAAAACCAACATTGCCTTACTTTTGGGGCCGCGAACTCGTGGTGGTACGAAACCCGTTACTGCCGGATTCTATGAAGCGATACAAGGAAGTGATATCAACATTGTTGACTCATTTTGGGCAGACAACGACAAGGAGTTACAACGTAACCTAGTTCAACGTGTGATCGATATGGGAAATATAGATTACATTGTTGGCAGTGCAGTGGCGATTGAAGCGGCCATCAGTGAGCTGCGCAGTGCCGGCAAAGCTGAGGAGATCGGTCTAGTTTCTGTGTACTTAAGTCATGGTGTATATCGAGGCCTGTTACGTAACAAAGTGCTCTTCGCACCAACAGATAAAATGGTGCAGCAAGGTCGGCTTTCCATGATGCAAGCAACGCATTACTTAAGAGGTAAAACGTATGACAAACATGCCTCACCAACCATCAAACCACTGACTCCGAAGACGCTTCATGACGACACGATCGAAGAATCGTTATCTCCGTCAGAATATAGGCCGACATTCCGTGTTAAGGCTGTTGATTGAAAGACCAAAAACGTGTTCTATTGAGTCACAACAATTTTAAAATCATACAAACGGAAACATCTTGATGCAAAAAACCATTCGTACCATGCCAACCCATAAACATGTGGCTTTGGTTGCTCACGACAACTGCAAACCTGAGCTACTTCGCTGGGTAAAAGAAAACAAAGAAAAGCTACAGAGTCACTTCCTTTACGCAACTGGCACGACAGGACACATGCTAAGTAAAGAAACTGGACTTGCGATCAAGAGCATGATCAGTGGTCCGATGGGCGGTGATCAACAACTAGGCGCTCTTATTTCAGAAGGCAAAATCGACGTTCTCGTTTTCTTTTGGGATCCACTGAATGCCGTACCTCACGACCCAGACGTTAAAGCGCTTCTTCGTATTGCTAGTGTTTGGAATATTCCTGTAGCAACGAACCGAGCCACCGCTAAGTTCCTGTTTAACTCCCCTCTTCTTGAGCAAGAAGTAGACATCGAAGTGCCGGATTACGAAGCCTATCTTGCTGAGCGCATGTAAGCTTTGATGCTAACCAAATAAAGCAAAGGCGATACCAAGTATCGCCTTTACTGTTTTTAACATTCTAAACGTTGCATTTAACGAGAAGTCACGATGGGATAGTCACCATTAACGAGCTCTTGAACGAATGCAGATCCCGCACCAGTATGCGTAATCCAAACCTTCTCTTTCGCACGTGTAATCGCCACGTAAAATAGCCTGCGCTCTTCTGCGTAAGGGAATTTGTCTTTGGACTCCGTCAACGCACCATCAATGTGAATTTGCTTCTTCTTAGCGGGGAATTGCCCCTCATCCACAGAAAGAATAATCACAAAGTCAGCTTCGCGTCCTTTACTCGCATGGCAAGTCATAAAGCGAATATCGAGATTAGGGAAACGTCGCAACCAATCGTCGAACAAATCGGGCTTATGATAATGGTTACGTCCTAGCAATAAAACTGACTTGGTTTGCTTGGCTTGTTGATTCAAGTGGTCCAAGATCTTTTCCACTTGATTGCTCGGCGCGGTATGTACGCTCTTCTGCTTGCGTTGTTTGTGGCTGTTTAGTGTTTTCGGCAACTGCGATGGGTTTTGCTGCACGAATGTATTCGCTACATCACCAATCTGATTGTTGAAACGATAAGTTGTATCTAAGTGATGAACGGTTGAGTGAGCAAAGCGTTCTTTAAAACCAGTGATAAGATCGACATCCGCTCCTGCAAACTGATAGATCGCTTGCCAATCGTCGCCAACAGCAAATAACGTGGCACCTGCTTGTTTCTGAGTGGATTCACACAGTGCTTCAATCAATGCCAGACGATCTGGAGAGATATCTTGATACTCATCGACCATAATAAAGCGCCATGGCGAGACAAACTTCCCTTTATTCACATAATCTGTCGCACGACTGATCATGGTTGGGAAATCCACTTGGTTGCTTTCTTTAAGCATTTTCTGCCACGCTGTAAAACATGGCCAGCATAAGGCGAGTTCACTATTTAAACGCGTATAGTCTTGGTGGTTTACGAGCTTTTCTTGTACTTGCTTTTTGGTCAAGCCCACCGCCGCTAAATGAGACAGCTGCGAATCTAGCCAAGCGATCAGTTTTGGATTTTCTGAATGGCTTCCTAACTCATCATCCCCTTTTAGGTACGCAATCGGCCATTTGTCTAAATGTTTTTGCCAACGTTTAAAGTTGGTGGGTGTCATCCAATGTTTTTTCAACCAGTCTACACACCATGCTGTTCGTTGATTTTCGTCCAACGCTAAAGGACTAATTTCGACAGGTTGCTGTTCGACTTGTTTAAGAATATACAAGCCCAACTGATGGAATGTGTTGACGCGCACACCGTCTGCCGCCATGCCCACTTTATCTACTAAGCGTTCTTTCATTTCAGTCGCCGCATCACGACCGAACGCTAACATGAGAAGCTCTTCTGCTTGAGCCTGATGGCTTTGCAACAAATAGGCAACTCGTGCGGTTAAAACGCTGGTTTTGCCCGAGCCGGCACCAGCAAGAACTAAGTTGTGGTCGTCGTTGAGTAATACCGCATATTGCTGGGATAAATTCAAAGGAGAGGATTCAATTTGATTAAACAGCACTTCCCAATTTGGACGTTCTGCTTCTAGCCAATCGCGATTACGCTCACCAAGCGCCTCAGAGGTATCAATGAGCCAAGGCTCTATTTGCGACATACGATTCGGCATTCGCATTTTGGCTTCTTCTAGGGTGGTTTTCATCTCGCTTAACTCTTGGTTAAGACTTTCAACCCAGGAGACCACTTGAGAATGCGATAAGTAAGCGGGCAAGTGCTTTAGTTTGTAAAGCTCTTCTTCCCACTTAGGTAGATACTCAGCCAGTTTTCGGCACTGAGTGTTGTGCCATTCTTGATACTGACGAACAGCTTCAAGAGCAAACTTACGGCATTGTGGCCACGGTAGTCCTTGTACTAGCCAACTTTGTTGTTTGCCTTCGTGCTCATGAGCAAAAAACTGCAAAGAGCTCCATAACAACCCACGCTTTACGCTAACTTTGCCATTCCAGATCGTAAAAGGAATATGTTCTTCACTGCCTATTGAGCTTAATAAAACACTGTTCTCTTTTATTTCGACGTGATGGTACTCATTTTGAATAAAAAACTGTGCTTTGCTAGTGGCAGTGAGCTGCATGAAACGTGCGCCTTTTAATTTAGAAGTTGTCGATTTATATCATTTTAAGGCGCCAAATTGTAGCAATGGCGAGCACCTAAGTAAGCATCTTCTTTTATTCTTTAATAAAATTCACATTACTGTCGATTTAGTAACCTAAAGCTCATTCTATTTGAAGCTGACTTTACAATTATAGACACATTGCGTGGCTGCTTTAGTATAAGTCAATGACATCCCTGTTGATTTTATCAGCAACAACGAATTTTTCTTAAAGTAAATCATAAACGCGCTATAGTGGGTTTGGTAGTATTCCCCCGTTCTTCATCGGAAACATAAGGCGCATTGTGCAAGCAACTTCTAAATTTCGGCTCTATTGGGCAAACAAGACCATAAATTACAGCGTTCTTATCCTAATCACCTTACTGGGTGTAGTTATCCCGACTTGGTACTTCGAGCAAAACACGCTGATCACGCCGCTAATACTGGGCGTTATTGCTGCTGCTTTGGCAGAGAGTGATGATAGTTTCACTGGGCGCATCAAGGCGCTGATTCTGACCTTTCTCTGTTTTGCGCTCGCCGCTTTCTCAATTGAAATCTTGTTCGACACCCCTTGGGCATTTGCATTAGGGTTATTTATCTCAACCTTTGGTTTTATCATTCTTGGGGCGATAGGTCCTAAGTACGCGAGTATTGCTTTTGGTTCGTTGCTGATCGCTATTTATACTATGCTTGGCGCACATGAAAGCACCGACATTTGGTTTCAGCCACTACTGCTTTTGACTGGTGCCGCCTGGTATTACTTCATGTCCATGATTTGGCAGATATTTTGGCCTCTTCAACCGGTGCAACAAAGCTTAGCCAATGTGTTCTTCCAAATGGCGAATTATCTTGATGCGAAAGCCAAGCTTTTTCACCCTGTGACCAACTTGACGCCACAACCGCTACGGATTGAAGCTGCAAAATGCAATGCTGCCACGGTTACGGCACTAAACGCTTGTAAAACCACATTACTTAACCGATCGAAACGGGGTCACATTGATGGGCCTAGTGACCGATTTTTAAATATTTATTTCATCGCTCAAGACATTCACGAACGAGTCAGTTCTAGCCATTATCGCTATCAGGATTTAGCGACCGAATTTGAACGTTCTGATGTGCTGTTTCGTTTTAAATATCTTTTGGAGTCTCAAGCCCAAGCGTGTCGTGATATTGCACTAGCCATTCAGCTAGGAAATGAATACTCCCATACCGATCAATCTATTCTGGCATTAGCTGAAGTACAAAACTCTCTTGCTTATCTAGAAGAACAAAAGCAAGGGCACTGGAAACGTCTTCTGATGCAGTTAACATATTTATTCAATAACTTAGCGACGGTAGAAAAACAGCTTAATAACATTAACAACCCAGATGTTGAAGGCCTCGAAGAAGATACTCTCGCCGATACCAACCCACACACGCTAAAAGCGATGTGGCAGCGTATATCAGCAAATTTACACAAAGATTCGATGCTGTTTCGGCATGCATTACGTATGTCAATTGCCTTAACGATTGGCTATGGAATCATTCAAATATTCAACATCGACCGAGGTTACTGGATACTCTTAACCACTTTATTCGTATGCCAACCGAACTACAGTGCCACTCGCCAAAAATTGACGGCAAGAGTAATAGGTACATTAGCTGGTTTGTTGATTGGTGTACCATTGCTGACTTTTTTCCCTTCTCAAGAAAGCCAGTTAGTATTTATCGTTATCTCTGGTGTGATGTTTTTCGCCTTCCGGATGAACAACTATGGGTACGCGACTGGTTTTATTACACTGCTCGTCCTCTTCTTATTTAATCAACTAGGTGAAGGTTACGCAGTTGTCCTTCCTCGACTAGCAGATACCCTCATCGGGTGTGTACTTGCAGTAGGAGCTGTATTAGTTATTTTGCCCGACTGGCAGTCGAGAAGGCTTCACAAAGTTATGTCGGATGCGATAGAGGCAAACAAGCAGTATCTCGATCAGATCATTGGTCAGTATAGAATCGGCAAGAAAGACAATTTGAGTTACCGTATCGCTCGCCGCCAAGCCCACAATAATGATGCCTCACTCTCTTCTGCGATTAGTACGATGCTGGCGGAGCCTGGCAAATATCGCGCAGCTGTTGATGAAAGTTTTCGCTTCCTAACGTTAAATCACGCAATGTTGAACTATATTTCTGCATTAGGCGCGCACAGAACTCGCATCGAAGATGAGTCAATTCATAAACTCGTTTTAGATGCTCACCGTTGTATTCATCAGCATCTGGATGTACTTCATAAACAGCTTCACCAGCATTGTGAGGAGTGTGACCTATCTAATATTGATGATGCTGGACTCGAGCAACGCTTAAACGAATGGCGCGATGAAGACGACAGCTCTGCCCGCATGGTATTGCAGCAACTTCATCTTATCTATCGCATGCTCCCAGAGCTTCATTCACTTGCTAGTAAGTTTGCCGTCAGGGTAAGTTAGTAACATTCAAACCATATGTAAGAGGGAAGCGCTATATCGCTTCCCTTTTTCTTTTTACGCTTCCATCTACCCCAAAGTGGGTAATTATGTACCTTCTTAGGAAAAATCTGACGTATCACTTAACACACCTTGACAATATTCGGACAAAAAGCAATCGATCAAATTCTAATCTATTTTGGTTGAATAAATATGTTGTATCCAAAGGATGAAGAATTTCGGGCAACGACGGATAAACCGAATCACGACGAAGGTATTGAGATGAACGCACAACAATTTAATGAACTTAAACAAAAGCTCAGTGATTTAACGGCAAGTCAGTTAAAGTCATTACAAGGTGAGATCAGCGTGAAACTAAATAAAGCGCAAAAACCGGTTCTATCTGGTGAAGAAAGAGAAATGCTTGCCAAACTGTTTGCCTAATCAAGTCATTGATATAAAACACCTGAACGTTTTATAAACTCCACCTATGCTCTCACTATCATAATGTTGGGAGTAGTGATATGCCTGTATCGGGAATTCAATCTGGACACCACATCGTTCAGATGTCACAACAAATGGCCGAGAAAGCTGCACATGGCATTTACAATAATGTAAGTAAGGTAAAAGAAGAGCTTTCTGATCACAACATCGATTTAGCTGCGGTTGCGGATGTCGCAATAACAGCCTCAACACCTAGCCTTCCCTCTCAAAAAGTTGAATCTCTCATCAACCTAGCACAAGCCGCTGGTTATAACCGAGTTGGCGCGTCTGTCATAGAGAAAAACAATGAAATCATTGGCAGCTTGCTAGACATCCACGTTTAGGCGATTTAACGTCAAATTATCGCTATTTTAATTTCCAACTATCACTATAACGTCGTAACAAGATAACCCCTTTGCTTCGCTCTTTCTTTCTATTTCGATTCAAATATCTCCTGTTTAAAATCAAGCTTTCCCGAAAAAAATGGGCGGCTTATCAGAGCCGCCCATTTTTATGTTGCATACAGGTTTATCCGTTATCAATAACACCGTTGTTGAGCAATGACTCTACAATCTCGTTGGAGCTGAGACCGTTGAAGTCGATTGAAGTACCTAAGTTTTCCACGACAATAGTCTGTTGAACATTTGCATCCGTCGTAATGTTCAGAGAAACACTTTCCGTCGATGCATCGTAGTCTGCCGAAATGTGACCAAGCAGATCATCCATGTCGATCATTGAGTTATTGAGATCAGAGATAACTTCACGTAAATCGATACTGTCTTCGTTAACAGTGAAGTCAGTAATGGTATCCACTGCCCCTTCATCAACGGAGTCTACCGTCCACTTGAAGATATCGCTGCCGTCTCCACCCGTTAAGATATCTGAGCCTAAGCCACCGATAAGAACGTCATCGCCATCGCCACCCAGAATAACGTCGTCACCGTCGCCACCAATCAAATTGATACCTGTGTCTCCACCGACTAAATAGCTGTCGTCCACTGCGGTTGACTGGTCAATATCGTCGCTATCACTACTCACATCCAAACTAATTTGGACAGGTGAAGACTGCGCTTCATCGCCATTAGATTCCGTTGATATCGCCGTAAGCGAAATATCGTAAGAACCGACATCAATACCACTGTTAGTATCTGTTGCGACAATTTCTAGCGTATCAATTTCATCGCTTGGTACTGTCCAAGTGGTACCATCGAAGCTAATGCCTGATGGAGAAACGCCACTTGTTACCTCAGCACTAGCTGGTACGCCCGTTAGCTCCAAAGACAGCACCTCGTCAATATCAGTAAGCGCCGCCATGATTCCGACAATCGCTAAACCTTGACTGCTCGCGGTTTGGCTAGCCGCAATTTGACGAATGTAATTAAACTGAGGATTGATACTCAATGTAGGTGCATCAGCTACAGGTGTCACATTGATAGTGAAATCTTGATTCGCTTCCAATGCGGTACCCGCATTTTCGAAGTACACGCCGTTGTCTTCGACTTTCACCGATAAAGTGATTGAAGCTGCGTTGACATCTCCTGCATCCACAAATACACCCTCAGAAGCGTCTGTTGCTCCAAGAACAGAGTTAATATTATCTGGTGTGCCCATTAGGGTTATTTCACCAGCCATCCCCGCCCCAACAGTCACACCACTACCTGCTGGCGGCTCGACACGAAGGTCGCCCTCGGTAACTGTAAGAGTCACGGTCATGCTTTCATTTGCTTGTGCGCCCGCAAAGTCGACGTCACTCACACTAATACCCGTTACTTTCTGGCCATCAGCTTCATTGATCGTATCCGTTACCGACGTTGCAGTGATTTCAGGTGCGTCATTGGTAGCTTCAACATTCAACACTGCTGTGCCCGAGATTGTAATTGGGTCTGGAGCGCCGTTAGTGGTTCCGTCATCTGTGATTTCATAAGTGAAATTAACGTCACCAAAGAAATCTGCTGCGGGTTCAAACGTCCACTCTGTCGCACTCACTTGAGTCAACGTGCCGGAAGTTGGGTCCACTAACGCAACATTATCGACGGTCAAGTTGTCTGACTCAGGATCACTTGCGTTGCTCAGCAACTCAGTAGCCGTAATAGTTACCGAACCACCATCTTCTTCGGTACTACTCAACGTTACCTCTGATGTTACCGGTGCATCGTTCACCTCAGTGACTTCGAAGGTCGCCGTTCCTGACACCGTTTGAGGATCTGAAACACCGTTCGTTGTACCGTTGTCGGTAATGTCGTAGGTCAGATCGACCTTGCCGTTGTAGCCAGGCGCAGGAGTAAATGACCATGTACCTGTTACGTTGTCGAAATCCAATGTGCCGCTGCTTGGTTCAACCAACTGGACATTGCTCACCATCAAGGTGTCGTTTTCAATATCAGACGCATTCGCCAACAAATCAGCTTGGGTAATATCAACCGCCGTACTGTCTTCTGCGATATCAGAAAGTGTCACTTCAGACGTCGTTGGAGCATCATTGACTTCCGTTACGTTGAACGATGCGCTGCCGTTAACCGATTTAGGATCGGATGCACCATTTGTCGTGCCATCATCTGTAATGGTGTACGTGATTTCAACTGGACCGTTGTAATCTGGTGCAGGGGTAAATTCCCACTCTCCCGTGCCACTGTTGAAAATAATGCTGCCCGAATTCGGATCCGTTAACTGAACATTGCTAACCGTGAGATTATCGTTCTCTACGTCTGTCGCATTCGCAATAAGATCCGCTTCAGAGATGGAGAACACACCACTATCTTCTTCAATATCCGGTAGCGTCACTGGCGTAGTTTCTGGGGTATCATTCACCGCTGTCACTTCAATATTGAAGCTGCTGCTGTTGGTATTTAGGGTGTCATCTACCCCACCAATTACGATACCTTCATTACCTTGGTCATCGACTGTCACGTCCACCTGAACGTCACCAAAGAAGTTCAGGTCTGGATTAAACTCAATCAGACCGTCTGCAATGGCATTGTTTAGATCGGCCACTGTACCTTTCAGTTCAACGGAGTCCGTACCATCACCGCTCACGGTTAGGTTGTAAGTAGCGATGAGCGTTGGATTAAGCTCCAAGATACCGCTGTCGACGTTCACATTGAGTACATATTCAGCATTCGGATCATCGAGTACGGCATCAATATCGGTAATGCTGAAACCATCAAGCAGCATTGGCGTATCTTCTGGTGTTTCCACATCCACGGTATTGACGAACTCTGGACGATCGTTCACTGCTTCAACATCAACAGTGACATCAAACTCCTCTGCGGAGCCCAAGCTTTGACTGCCATCGAGCCCAGTATCAACGGCTTGCACTTTGAAATGCAGCGAACCATCCCATGAGTTATCGTTGCGATCCCCAGAATTAAACACCACTTGATCCAAGTCTTGAGCATTGATTTCTAAGACAAAAATTCCGCCGCCTTGGTCAGTAAACACTGTCCCATCAGGTAATGAAACACTCGCCCCATCAGGGACATTGGAGACCTCAACTCTCAGCGTCTCTGGATCATTTTCCTGGTAGTTTGCACCATCTCCGATGGACTCTTTGTTATCAACCACTAACGCATTTACATTAATAACAATGTCTTCGCCCTCATTACCTGCAGCCGAAGTGTCGGGGTTCACATCAACATCATCACCAATAGGATTGACAATAAGCGTAAAGTTGTTGTTTCGTTCCGTTGGAACTTGTAGCAACTCCTCTTGAATGAAGACCGTAATACCTATCTCAGCCTCGCCACTAAAGTGTTTTGGCGGTTTAACTTGGATGTCACTCAGGTCAATGGACGTCTGAGTGAGATCTTTTAGTTGAATACTCCATTCGCCCCCACCGTTGTTCTTAACAACATAATCAGAGGAATTGGATTTAACGATAAAGTCATCAGGAAGCCCCGTTAACTTGAGTGAAACGAAACTCTCAGAACCGTCATTATCGTTCAGGCTGATCGAAACACCAGAGCCCGATTGATTCAGCGAAATTAAAGTATCTTCGTCACCAATCACCGTGATTGGCTGCGTCGGATCGGCACCTGTAATGGTAATGTCATCAACGACTGGCGTAACTTCAAATGTGACATCGTCAGTGAAGGTTCTCACATCTATATTATCGCCAGAGTTATTCAAGATAGACTGATCAAACACAGCTTCATCAGTAATTTCTCCCTCGATATTAATCTTGACGGTATTTTGGCCACCACCTACGGGGTAATTTTCTTTTGGCTTAAACAGAACATTGTCAAGCGCACCAGCTAAAATCTCAGCTTCATTAAACTCAATACTGGTTCCTAAGCTGTTACCATTGGCATCAACAAACTCACCTAATGTTGTGTCATCAAGCTCTAACTTGATGTTCGTTAGTGTTTCTCGACCACCTTGAGTGTTGTTAAATTGATCGGCAAAATCAACACTCAAGTTAAGTTGGATTAAGCCATCTTCGTAACCAACACCATCCGCCGTGGGAACGTCGTTATTTAGATCAGTCACAGGTTGTTTGTTTGCATCCAAGCCGAAAGTACCGACGATATCTACTCTTACATTTGGTGTGACATCGCTATCCAACGGCTGATCCCCGGCTGAACTCGGAACGTCTGCAACCGGTAAAACCTGAACTGGAAACTGGACATTATTTTCTTTTTCATCACCGGACTCAGTGTCTTTAGTGACAAACCGAATTGGCAATTCGAAATCACCTGCGTAATCTTCTGCCAAGTGCATCGTCAAACCATCAAGGCCAGTAATATTTCCACTCGCATCGATATGGGCTTGGAACACGTATTTACCATTGACAAAATCAACATCCGTCCCCGTGATCACCAAACCAGGAGGAATGCCAGGAGCTGTCGGGTCGACGATAATAGTCAAGACATCCTCCACACCATCTGCATTAATCGCATCGACTTTCGACGTCAACTGAGCACCAAGGTTAATAGAATTGTCTTCCAACGCTTGAATTTGAACATCATCAGCCACCTGAATCTCTGCCGCTACACTCATTTTCGGTGTGAGGACGGTTGGAAACTCTAGTGTCACATCCGTTTGACGCACGACCGTCGCATCTTTTTCGTTGCCCAAATCTTCGCCCAAATCATTCACTTCTGCGTAAATGGTTAAGCCAATTTGAGAGAGACCACCGTTATCGCCATCGTCGCTGTCATCGTTTGGTGTTAAATCAAGTCCAGACGGCGCTTTAATTGAGAAGTTGTCTTCATTAGTTACTGTCCAACGACCTCCACCTTCATTTAGTGCACCGACGATAACCAATTGGTTGAGGATCTCAGGGTCCACATTGTGAAATTGAACAACAAGTTGAGTCACCACTTCATCTGAAGACGCATCAAACTCTTGGTATTTAATGATATGAGCGCCAGATTCGCCCCCCATAGAAGTGTTGATCGTAAAGTCAATGTTACCTTGATCGTCTGACTTCACGATATCGGTAGCACCACCACCACTTTCAGTGACAAGCAGACGGGTTTGGTCGTCTATTGCCCCCGTCTTATCCTCTGGCTCAACGATTGGATTAACTTGGACATTCACCGTACCATTGATGGTTTTCTCAGCGATACCTTCACCGGGATTCGAAGCGTCAACATATTCATGGTCAATCTCTTTCACAGTGACGGTTGTGGTCAAGTCAAAGTCAGTACTTGAATCCTGCTCCAACTGAACTTGAACATAGCCACTTTGAGAGATTTTAGCGGAAAAATCTTGTTCTGATTCACCGGCTTGCGGTGAAAGCGTTAGTGTTCCAGAAACAAGCGTTTGTGCCACACCATCTACATAGACCGTGCTGCCTGGAGGAAATCCAGAGATGGTTACATCACTAAAGAATTCATCGGTATCAGGGCTTTGTACGAGCGTCGGTTTCCAATCGATGTCAAAGCGCGTATCTTCATCTCCCTCCGATCGGACAACGTAGTTATCTTGAGCGTCAATAACGGGTTCGACCTTGATCCTTACCTCTCTTTCAATCACACGACTATGACCATCATTCTCGGTAACAATGATCGTCCCTGTAATCGCAATGTTTTCAGTTGAAGAGGCTTCCGGAATAATTTGAATACCGGAATTAAAATTCAGCCCAGTGATGTTTGCTTCGTAAATCGGTTGACCGTTACCATCATAGCCAACAAAGGTGAGGTCAACGCTTGAACCGTCTGAATCTACGACACGAACACCGTCGGGGATGTTGGACAGGATAACAGTAATGGCTTCTGAATCATCCTGTGGTCTATCGGCAACTTCACCTGATACAACCGAGAAGTTGAGGTTTACAACACCATTCTCTTCAATAGTCGTCTCTATCCCGGCCACATCTCCGTCTACGAATCGGTTCCAAACGTTCCCCGCGTCAATTAATACCGTGTCTGGTATGTCAGCAACACCTTTTACACCAACGATGACGGTCTTACTGCCCAGTGACAACACATCTTCTGTCGTACCGGTAGACAATGATGCTGTGTCTTTCACAATTCCTTCGACATTGAAAGTAAAGTCATCATTGCTGTGCAAAGGAGGAAGAACTTCGACGTTCGCTAATTCAGACTCTGGCACTTCGTAATAAAGTACATTGCCGCCTGAATCGGTCACTTCTACTATCTGACTTGGGTTTGCTGAGTCCAGCCACACCAAAGTAACCCCATCAATTGAGAAGTTAGAAATGCGCACAAATAACGCTTCAGAACCATCTAAGTCCGCTGATGGTTTCATGGTGATCACTTCACTTAATTGGAGTGGGTCGTGATCAGTGACAGGGTCTACCGTATTTTGAGTTCGAGCATTATCCTCAAACACATTAATTCGGTTTACAGTAAAACTACCTTTATCCGCAACTGGGTTTACATCAATAATGATGGTTTCGGTTTCTGAGCGAGCGGTATCTTTCCCAAGCAGTGGATTGTTGTTTTCCGTCGTAATAGCGGTGACATCAATTCTGATTTCGCCCGAGAAGTTATCTATCGGATCAACTTGAACTTCATCAATTCGGCTTGCATCCACCAGATAAACACCACCGGATTTTGGTATCGCACTACCATCTGAATAGACTAACTCTGCGTTACCTTCTCCTTGTGTAAAGACAAGCTCGTACACAATGCCTTCTGGGTTACTAGTGTCTTGGGTTTCAGCCGTGATGTTAAGTGCGACATTGTTTCCATCTTCATCAACCGAGTAGTTAAATTCGCTGCTTGCCGTCCACGTTGCAATATCTGCGACGGCAGCAACTTCAATGTCTAAACGACCATTAATCGTATGATCTGGCGTACCATTGTTAAGAATTTCCACGCGGATACGAGGATCGATACCAGAAGCATCGGTTGATGTATGACGATCTGGTACGAAGTACAAGTTATCTAACGAGACAAGCTCACCATTGAATGACTGCTCAACATTTGATGCGTCGAGAACAACCGTATTGCCCACAGATGTTAATTCAATGTAGTTGCCACTGCCGTCTCTGTAGTAGAACGTACCGTTGTGAGTATCAGCATCTCGAATAATGATGTCACCTAAGCTCTCGTTACGGTCGATATCGTGTAAATTGATAACCAAGTCGACTTTCGCAGGGCTAACATCCAGCGTCGACAAGTTGTCCTGAGTATTTGCAGAGTCAACGCCCACAACGACACCATCACGCCCTTGGTCTTCGAACGCAGTAACGGTAGACGTGTCAATTTGCGCATTGCGGTCTCTTATCGAGATATCCACATCGGCATCTGCGATATCGCCATCACCATCGGTTGCAACAACGTTGATGGTGAAATCAATCGAGTCGGTTTCGGTATGGTCAAGATCGTCATTCGGACGGAATGACACACTGCCATCGGTTCGAACAACCAAACGACCGATTTCAGTATCCACTCCGTCAAGAACCTTGTGAACAAATACGACTTGGTCGCTGCCGTTCAAATCGACAGAATCAGAATCAACACCGTTTTGCTTAAAGTAAATGCCTGAATCATCAGCCGAGAATGAAGTCACTTGTGCGCCGTCAGCACCAAGGTCATCATCCCCCTCTACAGGGTCTCGGAATAAACGAACCGTGCGGCTGCCTTGTCCCTCAACACGCGAAATAGATGCATCGTGCAAGGTTGGAACATCATCGGTAATCGTCACTGGTAAGTTAATACCTGCCGTATCGCCATCGACATCGGTCGCAAAGACTGGGAGATCAAGTATGAGTGTATCTTCGCCTTGAGTTGAGTGATCTAGCGCACCCTCAAGCGTAAACTTGTAAGAACCGTCAGCGTTCAAAACTAGCGTGAACACTGAGTTACCATCAGGTGTTTGACCTTGATAAGTAAAGTTGTTGTTGCTTACCGCGGTTTGAACTAACGTCACCGCAAGACCACCTGAAGTTACTCCTGGTATCGGGTTAGAAGTAAGATCCAGCTGATAAGAGACAACGGTATCTGCCCCTTCCACCGTATCGAAATTGCCCGTTGCTTCTAGGCTGTCTTTGTTGGTTGCCTGGGAGCCGTTGGCAAGGTCATCCTCATCAACAGCCAAAGCATCTGCTGATTTAATTTCGGGAATGTCATCAACTACGGTAATTGGAAGATTCAGTGGTGATGACGTGTCACCATCAAAGTCTGTTACTGTAATTGGAATATCAATGACAAGGTTGTTTTCACCTTGAACAGCGTCGTGGTCGATTGGTCCCAACAGCTCAAATTGGTAGCTGTCATTATTCGCATCAAGAGACAGCGTGAAGATCTTAGTTGATGTGCCAGTAATAACCGCTTCGTAACTGGTTACTCCACCATTCGTGCCTACTAGATTCAACTCGATGCTGCTGCCGTTCGACGTTAAACCAGACACGACTGCATCGAGGTCTGAAACTTGGTAGCTGACAATCTTGTCTGCACCAGCAACGACCTCAAATCCGCCGTTCAATACCGTAGAATCATTACTTGTCGTGTCAGAGCCACCGGAAAGATCATCTTCATCAACGGTTTGTTGGCTAGAGTCTGTCACTTTCACAATAGCTGGAACATCGTCCACCACGGTGATCGGCAAGGTGATGTTATTGGACACATCGCCATCAAAATCAGTCGCGTTGACTGGGAAGTTAATGACCAACGAGTTTTCATCGTTACCCGCAGGATGATCAAGTGCACCCAACAGTTCAAATTCATAACTGTCTGCTGAACCATTTAGCGTCAGTTTAAAGACGGTGTCCGTCGTACCTTGTACATAAGCTCGGTACTCAATCACACCGTTTGAATTTGAAAACTCAACCAACTCAAGCGGTTGACCACCTGAGGTAAGGCCAGAAACAGGCGATGTTAAACTATCCAACTGGAAGCTAACGATAGAGTCGGCACCATCAGTAACGTCAAAGTTGCCACCAATGATATTGGATTCTGGCGTGTCGTCCGAACCTTGGCTTGGAATATCATCCTCATCCACAGACAAGGTACTACCAGAGCTAATAGCATCAATGGTTGGTTTGTCATCTACGATCGTAACTGGCAAGGTCGCAGTGATGGTATCGTTGTCGCCATCCGTGATCTTCACAGGTAGATTCAACAAAATCTCATCAGAGTTAACCGCGTGATCTAACTGACCAGATAACTCAAAGTCGTATTTACCATCTTGATGAAGTGTCAACGTGAAGACCGTCACTCCACCCGGAGTTTGTCCCACGTAAACAAGCGCGTCAGCAGTTGAAGCGCCAACGTCTTGAGAAAGTGTTACCTCTTCTCCACCCGATTTCAGGTTCGAAATAGGATTTGAGCTCAGATCCAATTCGAAAGCATCAATACCATCTGCGCTAGTGACTTCGAATTCACCTGATACCGTTAACGGCTCTTTAGTGCCATCAGAACCAAGAGGTAAGTCATCTTCGTCGACACGTAGACTTTCAATATTGGTAACAACTGGAACATCGTCCACAACGGTAATTGGCAATGTGAAGGCTGGTGAAGTATCACCATCATTATCTGTCGCCGTCACAGGGAGGTTAATAACAATCTCGTTTTGCTGATTACCATCTGGATGATCAAGCGGCTTCTGTAAATCGAACTCGTAGGTGTTGTTCGTTGCATCCAACGTCAGTTCGAAAACCACTTCAGCAGGATTGCCAGCGACACCTTGGTATACGTTCACGCCGTTTGCGCTAGAAGACAGAACTAAGGTGATAGCGTCACCATCTGAAGTCAGTGACGCAACTGGCGTGGTCAGGTCACTCAGCTGAATAGAAGCAACTTGGTCAGCACCTTCGGTGATATCAAAAGTACCTGAAATAACAGTATCTTCTGCACTTGCAGCATCCGTACCTGCTGGTAGGTCATCTTCATCAACGGTTTGTTCGCTGCCTGCTAGCAAACCATCAATGGTCGGAACATCATCCACAACCGTAATTGGTAAGGTGATGTTGTTCGACACGTCTCCATCAAAGTCAGTCGCGTTTATCGGTAAATTTATGATCAGTTCATTCTGGCCATCAGCATTTGGATGATCGAGACGAGCGAGCAAATCGAACGTGTAGCTGTCATCAGAGGCATCGAGGGTTACACGGAATACTGGTGTCGTCGTGCCATCAATACGAGCTTCGTAAACTGAAACGCCACCTGCGTTTGATACTTCAACCATAACCAGAGATTGACCACCAGAGGTCAGGCCTTGTACTGGCGTCGTTAGGTCAGAAACGCTGTACTCGACAATGCCATCAGAACCATCAGTCGCGATGAAGTTACCGGCAATGCTGTTCGACTGTGTACCATCAGATCCGATTGTTGGGATATCGTCCTCATCAACCGTTTGCACACTTGTTGCTTCGATGCCACCAAGTGTCGGTTTGTCATCAACGATCTTGACAGGAATTGTCTCAGCAGACGTGTCGCCATCAAAGTCGGTTGCGATGATTGGGAAGTTCAGTGTCAGCTCGTCACTATCTACCGCGTGGTCGATTGGACCTTCTAGCGTGAAGTTATAAGAGCCATCGGTATTCACTGTCAGCGTAAAGACCGCTTCAGTCCCCGCTGTCGCTTCGTGAGTAAAGCTACCATCGCCGTTTGCGGTTTCCGTCAGTGTGACTGCCACGCCTTGTGATGTGAGTCCAGCTACTGGTGTTGCAGAAGCATCGAGCTGATAGCTCACCACTCGGTCCGAGCCTTGTGTGGTGGTGAAGTTGCCATCGATTGAAATCGGGTCAGTTTGGTCTGAGCCAATCGTACCTAAATCATCCTCATCAACGGTAATCGCATCAACATCGGTAATAGTTGGCTTATCGTCCACGATGGTGACTGGGATCGCTTCTGTGGTGGTATCACCATCAAAATCCGTTGCGATGATTGGGAAGTTCAGTGTTAACTCATCACTGTCTGTCGCATGGTCGATTGGACCTTGAAGCGTGAAGTTGTATGAGCCATCCGTATTAACTGTTAGCGTGAAGACCGATTCAGTACCTGCCGTCGCTTGGTAAGTGAAGCTACCATCACCGTTTGCAGTTTCAGTCAGGCTCACTGCCACACCTTGTGATGTTAGGCCATCAACTGGCGTTGCAGCAGTATCTAATTGGTAGCTTACTACCCCATCAGAGCCTTGCGTTGTAGTGAAGTTGCCATCGATTGAAATTGGATCTGAGCCATCAGAGCCAATCGTCGCTAGGTCATCTTCATCCACACGGATTGCGTCTACATCAGTGATGGTTGGTTTATCATCAACGATGGTGACAGGTAGTGTTTCCGTCGACGTGTCGCCATCAAAATCTGTTGCGATAATCGGGAAGTCGATTTGTAGACTGTCACTATTCACCGCATGGTCTAGTGGACCTTGCAGAGTAAAGGTGTAGCTGCCATCTGGCTTCACAACCAATTCAAATACGGCATTGCCATCTGCTGTGGCAGTGTAAGTAAAGCTGCCATCACCATTTGTTGTCTCAGTAAGCACGACAGGCTCACCATGAGAGGTCAACCCTGCTACTGGATCTGCTGTTGCATCAAGCTGGTATTTAACAACACTGTCCGAGCCTTCAGTCGTGGTGAAAGAGCCCGACATAAACGCATCATCGTTTTGGTCTGAGCCAATTGAGGCAAGGTCATCTTCGTCTACTGTTAGTGGGACAACGTTATCGATGGTTGGAACGTCATCAGTAATCGTGACTGGAATAGTCGCGGTTGTCGTATCGCCATCAAAGTCTGTTGCAATGATTGGGAAGTTCAGAACCAATTCATCGCTGTTTAACGCGTGATCGACCGGCCCTTCCAGACGGAAATTGTATGTGCCATCAGCATTAACATTCATGGTGAAGACCGGATTGCCATCCGCGGTAGCCACGTAAGTGAAGCTGCCATCAGCATTCGCATTCTCTACCAAAGTAACAGGCTCACCGTGAGAAGTTAAACCTGCGACAGGATCAGCCGTTGAATCAAGTTGGTAGCTCACTACACGGTCTGAACCTTGGGTAGTGGTGAACGCGCCTTCAACAAACACAGCGTCACTTTGGTCTGAGCCAATACCTGATAAATCATCTTCGTCTACAGCCAGAGGCACAACATTATCGATGATTGGCGCATCATCCGTAATGGTGACTGGAATGGTTGCCGTGGTCGTATCACCATCAAAATCGGTGGCAATAATTGGGAAATCAATCGTCAGGCTGTCGCTGTTAGCGGCATGGTCAATCGGGCCTTGCAGCGTAAAGTCGTACGTACCATCTGTTGCGACATTCAACGTGAAGACAGGATTACCGTCAGCGGTCGCCACATAGGTAAAGCTGCCGTCGCCATTCGCGGTTTCCACCAAGGTAATCGCCTCACCTTGAGATGTCAGACCCGCAACAGGATCAGCGGTTGAATCCAGTTGATAGCTCACCACTCGGTCAGAGCCTTGTGTGGTAGTAAACGCGCCTTCAACGAACACAGCGTCAGTTTGGTCTGAGCCCACGCCGCTAAGGTCATCTTCATCGACACTCAACGCATCCACCGCTGTGATGGTCGGTACATCATCAACAATCGTGACTGGAATGGTTTCAGTAACGGTGTCGCCATCGAAGTCGGTTGCGATAATTGGGAAGTTGAGTGTCAGCTCATCACTATCA
Source organism: Vibrio sp. 397 (assembly GCF_033339395.1). Lineage (NCBI taxonomy): Bacteria > Pseudomonadati > Pseudomonadota > Gammaproteobacteria > Vibrionales > Vibrionaceae > Vibrio > Vibrio sp. 397. Next base: position 177,420 of record NZ_JAWOUN010000002.1, read on the forward strand.
ACCGCGTGATCAATTGGCCCTTCTAGCGTGAAGTTATAAGAGCCATCAGTATTCACTGTCAGCGTAAAGACCGCTTCAGAGCCCGCTGTTGCTTCGTAGGTAAAACTGCCATCACCATTTGCAGTTTCTGTTAGCGTGACAGCCACACCTTGCGAGGTTAAACCGTCAACTGGTGTTGATGTGCCATCGAGTTGGTAGCTCACCACTCGGTCTGAACCTTGCGTGGTGGTGAAGTTACCATCAATAGAAATCGGGTTGCTTTGGTCTGAGCCAATTGACGCTAGATCATCTTCATCAACTGTAATGGAATCCACGTCAGTAATAACTGGCTTATCGTCTACGATCGTCACTGGGATAGTGGCATTTGTGGTGTCGCCATCAAAGTCGGTCGCGATGATTGGGAAGTTCAGTATCAACTCATCACTATCTACTGCGTGGTCGATTGGACCTTCAAGCGTGAAGTTATAGCTACCATCAGTATTCACCGTCAGCGTAAAGACCGCTTCACTACCCGCTGTCGCCTCGTAAGTAAAGCTGCCATCAGCGTTTGCGGTTTCAGTCAGCGTAACTGCCACGCCTTGTGATGTAAGGCCGTCAACTGGTGTTGCAGAAGCATCAAGCTGATAGCTCACCACTCGGTCCGAGCCTTGTGTGGTGGTGAAGTTGCCATCGATTGAAATCGGGTCAGTTTGATCTGAGCCAATCGTGCCTAAATCATCTTCATCAACGGTAATCGCATCGACATCGGTAATGGTCGGCTTATCATCCACGATGGTGACTGGGATCGTTTCTGTGGTGGTATCACCATCAAAATCCGTCGCGATGATTGGGAAGTTCAGTGTCAGCTCATCACTGTCTGTCGCATGGTCAATTGGCCCCTGAAGCGTGAAGTTGTATGAACCATCCGTATTCACGGTCAGCGTAAATACGGCTTCAGTTCCTGCTGTCGCTTCATAAGTGTAGCTACCGTCGCCGTTTGCAGTTTCCGTCAGCGTCACTGCCACACCTTGCGATGTTAGGCCATCAACTGGCGTTGCAGCAGTATCTAATTGGTAGCTTACTACCCCATCAGAACCTTGCGTTGTAGTGAAGTTGCCATCGATTGAAATTGGATCTGAGCCGTCAGAGCCAATCGTCGCTAGGTCATCTTCATCCACACGGATTGCGTCTACGTCAGTGATGGTTGGTTTATCATCAACGATAGTGACAGGTAACGTCTCCGATGAGGTGTCGCCATCAAAGTCTGTTGCGATAATCGGGAAGTCGATTTGCAGACTGTCGCTATTCACCGCATGGTCTAGTGGACCTTGCAGTGTAAAGTTGTAGCTGCCATCTGGCTTCACAATCAATTCAAATACGGCATTGCCATCTGCCGTGGCTGTGTAAGTAAAACTACCGTCGCCGTTAGCAGTTTCAGCAAGCACGACAGGCTCACCATGAGAGGTCAACCCAGATACTGGATCTGCTGTTGCATCAAGCTGGTATTTAACAACGCTGTCTGAGCCTTCAGTTGTGGTGAAAGAACCCGACATAAACGCATCATCGTTTTGGTCTGAGCCAATTGAGGCGAGATCATCTTCGTCCACCGTGAGTGGAACAACGTTGTCGATAGTTGGAACGTCATCAGTAATCGTGACGGGAATGGTCGCGGTCGTCGTATCGCCGTCAAAGTCTGTTGCAATGATTGGGAAGTTCAGTACTAATTCATCGCTGTTTAACGCGTGATCGACCGGCCTTTCCAGACGGAAATTGTATGTGCCATCAGCATTCACGTTCATGGTGAAAACCGGATTGCCATCCGCGGTAGCCACGTAAGTAAAGCTGCCATCAGCATTCGCAGTCTCTACCAGAGTAACTGGCTCACCTTGGGAGGTTAGCCCCGAAACAGGATCAGAAGTTGAATCAAGTTGGTAGCTCACCACACGGTCTGAACCTTGGGTAGTGGTGAACGCGCCTTCAACAAACACAGCGTCAGTTTGGTCTGAGCCAATACCTGATAAATCATCTTCGTCTACAGCCAGAGGCAAAACATTATCGATGATTGGTGCATCATCCGTAATCGTGACTGGAATGGTTGCCGAAGTCGTATCACCATCAAAATCGGTGGCAATAATTGGGAAATCAATCGTCAGGCTGTCACTGTTAGCTGCATGGTCAATCGGGCCTTGCAGCGTAAAATCGTAAGTGCCATCTGTTGCTACGTTTAACGTGAATACCGGATTGCCGTCTGCGGTCGCCACATAAGTAAAGCTGCCATCACCGTTGGCGGTTTCCACCAAGGTAATCGCCTCACCTTGAGACGTTAGCCCCGCAACAGGATCAGCCGTTGAATCCAGTTGATAGCTCACCACTCGGTCAGAGCCTTGAATAGTGGTAAACGCGCCTTCAACGAACACAGCGTCAGTTTGGTCTGAGCCCACGCCGCTAAGGTCATCTTCATCGACACTCAACGCATCCACCGCTGTGATGGTCGGTACATCATCAACAATCGTGACTGGAATGGTTTCAGTAACGGTGTCGCCATCGAAGTCGGTTGCGATAATTGGGAAGTTGAGTGTCAGCTCATCACTATCCACCGCGTGATCAATTGGCCCTTCTAGCGTGAAGTTGTAAGAGCCATCAGTATCTACTGTCAGAGTAAATACTGGGTTGCCACCCGCAGTCGCTTCATAAGTGAAACTACCATCACCATTTGCGGTTTCTATCAGTGTGACAGCCACGCCTTGCGATGTTAAACCGTCCACTGGTGTTGCTGAAGCATCGAGTTGGTAGCTCACCACTCGGTCAGAGCCTTGTGTGGTAGTAAAGTTGCCATCAATAGAAATTGGATTGCTTTGGTCTGAGCCAATTGACGCTAGATCATCTTCATCAACCGTAATGGTGTCGACGTCGGTAATAACAGGCTTATCGTCCACGATTGTCACTGGGATAGTGGCATTTGTGGTGTCGCCATCAAAGTCTGTTGCGATGATTGGGAAGTTGAGTGTCAGCTCATCGCTATCTACCGCGTGGTCGATTGGACCTTCAAGCGTGAAGTTATAGCTACCATCAGTATTCACCGTCAGCGTAAAGACCGCTTCACTACCCGCTGTCGCCTCGTAAGTAAAGCTGCCATCAGCGTTTGCGGTTTCAGTCAGCGTAACTGCCACGCCTTGTGATGTAAGGCCGTCAACTGGTGTTGCAGAAGCATCAAGCTGATAACTTACCACTCGGTCAGAGCCTTGTGTGGTGGTGAAGCTACCATCAATAGAAATCGGGTCAGTCTGGTCCGAACCAATCGTGCCTAAATCATCTTCATCAACAGTAATCGCATCAACATCGGTAATAGTTGGCTTATCATCCACGATGGTAACAGGCAATACGATTTGGCTTGTGTCACCATCGAAGTCTGTAGCAATAACGCTAAAATCAAGGGTTAAGCTGTCGCTATTTGCCGCATGGTCAATTGGACCTTGCAGCTCAAAACTGTACGAGCCGTCGGTATTCAAAATTAATGTGAAAACTGCACTGCCATTTGCCGTTGCGCTGTAGGTGTAACTGCCATCTGCATTTTGCGTTTCGGCAATGGAAACGGTTTGACCTTGAGATTGCAGGCCATTTAAAGAATCAGCGTTTACATCCAACTGATACTGTACGACGCCATCAGAACCTTGAGTTGTCGTAAACTGACCTTCGACCAGCGTTGACTGTGATTGGTCAGAGCCTACCAAACTTAAGTCATCTTCATCGACGGTAAGAGCGACAACGTCATTAATGGTTGGCACATCATCGGCAATGGTTACCGGTAGAACAAGTGAACTGGTGTCACCGTCAAAGTCCGTTGCGACAATAGTGAAGTCTAGAGTTAAGCTATCGCTACCCACAGCATGATCGATTGGACCTTCAAGGGTAAATGAATAAGAACCGTCAGGGTTCACTTGTAAGGTGAAGATAGCGTCCCCTTCTGCCGTTGCAGAATAGGTAAAGCTGCCATCTGAATTGGTTGTTTCCGTCAGAGAGATAGATCGCCCCTGCGATTCCAACCCATTGAGTGGATCAGTGCCGCTCTCTAATTGATAACTTACAACACGGTCTGAGCCCTGAGTCGTCGTGAAGCTACCTTGCGCGAACACAGAGTCGCTTTGATCGGAGCCAATGCTTGATAAATCGTCTTCATCGACGGCTAGAGCCTCAACGCCATCAATCGTAGGAACGTCATCTTGAACTTGAATGACAATTTGCGCAGCTTCTGGTGTGTTCGAACCGTCGGTAATCGAGGAGCGATCACCATCCGCATCTACCGCGTAAACTGGCAGTGAGAAAGTAAGCGAGTCATCGTTAGCACCCGTGTGGTCAAGTTGTTCATACAAATTGAATTGGTATTCGCCCAATGCAGGTGCATCAATCGCCACATCAAATACGGTAATACGCACACCATCCAGCTCGATGAAGCCTTCGTAAGTACGTACGCCGTCACTCTCGGACGCTAGTTCTAGTTGAACAACCTGCCCTTGAGATTGGAGTTCTCCACCAACATTAAACTCTGTCGCTTCCAACTCATAGTGGTCAATGATGTCACTTCCGACCGCTGTCGTGATCGACCCAGTGCCACTTGTTACTGCCGCGCCTTCCTGTGAACCTTGGTCGACCCCCGCCTCGTCTAAAGACAAGCCCGTCACGTTCTCAATCACTGGATTATCACCATCGAGGATGGTCATCGTAAAGGTGTTGCTTGCCGTATCTTGGTCGAAATCGACGATTGTGGTTGGCAAAGAGAGCTCAATCGTATCTTCACCGTTTGTTTGTTCTAACGGCTTAAATTGCTCAAATTGGTAGGTACCATCAGTATTCAAACTGATGGTTAAGACGGTTTCATTCGAGCCCGCAATGGACAAGGTGATAGTACTGCCGTCTTCAGAGAGTACCGCTTCTGTCGCCTGATTATCACTCAGTAGGCCATCGAACTGACTAAGTCCTTCTTGATTAAACGTGACCGTTGCCAATTGATCACTACCAATATCAACAAAAGTGCCAGTAATTGGTGTAGAAGAAGATTCAACGTTTTCAAAAGTAACGTTCTGCGGCGCAGGATCATCGCCATCAATAACGGTTGTCGTAAAATCGATAGGCGCTTGAATGCTGTTCCCACCAATATCTGCGCCAGTAATATCAAAAGCAATATTGATTTGATCACCGACGATCGATACTTGGCCATCAGCAACAGACGCAACATGGTCAATACCCTGGCTAATCGTGGTAACGACCTCTAACTCTAAATCACGGCCTAAAGATGTCGCTTCGATCTCGATACGAAGCACTTCGTTACCACCTTGAGTGCCGATAATAGCATTTTGCGCTTCGTCGTAAACGAACGCCACTGGCTGACCACCAGAGGTAATGTCACTATTTAACTCGATTAACAAAGACTCTAATGAGGACGTTTCAGGTACAAATGAAGCAGTATCAAGTGCGAGATCCCCTGCTTCAACCAGCACACTAGAAGAAATGGTTTGCGGGTAGCTAGATAGAGAAATTGAGCCTTCTGTTACGCTAGATTGCAGTGACTGCCCACCATCAGCAAAAATCGTGACATTCAAACCGTCATCTTCGTCGCGATCATCTTCTCCGCTGCGAGTCGCAGACGTTTCAAAAAAAGTAGACGCGAGTACTTCCGGGTTATTATATTCAACCGTCACGTAGCCAGCATTAGCCGAGCCTTCAGCACCTGCGCCAGCAGCTGTTGCTTCTAAGATAGCGGTAGGGTCAGCTCCGTCTAAAATAGCTTGCTGGATAGCGGCAATATCGTTGGCGTCGAAGTCAGCACTTCCTATAGCCGTTGGGTCAAAAGTCACCAAGCCATTAACTGGAGATTGTACCAATACTGGTTCTAACGGTTCAGAAGAAGGCACAGGAAGACAAGCAACACAATTTGCATCGACCAGATAAAGCTCATTATTTATCTGTACGTCGAGAGAAGCATTATTTTCTGTGATAATAATCTCGCCAGGTCTTAACTCATCCCCCGCTTTTATGACCTTAACGTTTCCATCCAGGCCCAAAACCAAAACTTCACCTTTGACAGCATTTACAATCGCGCTCTGCGGTACCGTGTGCGTACTCATCTGACCTCCGCTAATGGCTTACGTTTCCCATTAACCTTTTTAGATAATTTCTTATTAATTTAGTGCGGCATACTGCACACCTTTATACGATTAAACTAAGTATTGAATCATTAAACAATCGATAAATACCCTACTACCAAGCAACATAAGTAAAACTTACTCGTAGTCACAGAAATGTGACACATGTGCTGACGCGTAGATATCGAATAATTATATGAAATTGATACCTTATTCTGATTAAGTGTAGTTGTTTTAAGAAAAGAAGAGAGATGAAATCATTCAGCTAAACGCCAGACTGCCGGTTGCGATCAATAATGGAAGAAAAGCAATGAGAATGTTGTATACACCGGAGCGTGATGACATCTTAATCAATATCGGTGACGAAAAAAACGTAACGATTAAATATTGAACAACATAAATTGCAGGACAAAATGCAACGATAAAAAAGTGGCTTACGATATGAATCCCCGCACACCACGAGTTCGGTTTTGTTCTGATATACAGCAAAAAAAACACGAGCAAGCTAATAATAAAATACATAAACACAGCACTTGAAAATAATTATCATTTTCAATCATATGTAAATATTCCCTTACTTTCAATGGTGTTTGAGCTATTAATGTCATCGTTATTATCAATCAACACAATAAGTAAAATTATCAGTAATTCCAGTCCTAAACGTTTGCGTAATCGCTAACCTTCTCTTAACCTTGATTTGAGGCTTTTATCACGGTTTTTCCATTGATATAGTGCGTCCATACAACAAAAAAAGACCATTCGAGGCATGGAGCTTCCTCATTAATCTCAAGATGAGAAGAATTGGTACCGACAAAATTCGGCAGATTTTAAGAGGGTCAAAAAATGGACATAAATATGGTTGAGATTTTAGGTTATGCAGCTTCAATCATGGTCGCGATTTCGCTAACTATGAAAGATATTGTTAAGCTTCGTATCCTTAACTTTATTGGTTGTGCGCTATTTACTGCTTACGGACTAATGATTGATTCTTGGCCTGTAGTACTAACTAACGGTTTTATAGCTTGCGTTAACATCTACTTCCTAGCAAAAATGCAGCAGGAAAAAAAAAGCCTAGAGCCTGAGAAAGCGCAATAGCATTCAAACAATAAAAGCCCGCAAATCATAAGATTGCGGGCTTTTGCTTTTAACATTCCCTTTCTATCACAGCATCCCTAAACGAGCGCTAACGAACCCAGCTAAGTGCTAGTGTTTCTCGACGAGAAAACATGTCCACATGCGATGAAATGATCGCCTTCACCGTATTCAGTTTCTCTTCTGAATCCGCCTCACAGGTTATAGTTAAGCTAGATGCACAAAGGTTAAACTCAGCTTTTCCCGTCGGAAATGTCACCAAACCGCTATTTTCATTCCAAGTAGCAGGAACTTTTCGTCCAAAATGCCGACAAAGCGTCACTAAGTATTTGTCAGCGTGTTCGCTATCTATTCGGGTGCTTTCTTTAATCATGAACTTACTCGTTACTTTGAAACGTCCTATGAAGAACCTTGTTAGAATTGATAAGCTGCAGAGAGCTTGAAGTTGCGACCCGGCTCGTAGTCATCAAGCGTGAAGCCACGTGCAGTCCCCGAACGAGACGCATGAGAGCTGTACAACTCGTCAAATACATTATCAATACCAAAGGTCACCGACAGTCCATCAATATCAGACGGCACCCATTGAGCGTATAGATTATGTACATCATAACTTGCTTTCTTTGGCTGACCATCAAAGACGTTGTCTTCCTCTAGAACAAACATTGAGTTCCACCCGAAGATCGTTTCTAAAGCGTCTGACTGGTAATCCAAAGTTAGAGCAATGCTATCACCCATATCAATGCTACGCCCATTGCCCCCAGCAACAGGACCACCAGTATTCTTGTTTTTGGTGTCCGACTTAGAGTAAGAAAGTTTGCTGTTAAACTTGTCGTAACCATAAGAAGCACTTGCCTCAAAGCCTTTAATCTCAACATCACCTAAGTTGTAAATCAGGTAAGTTTGAGTCGCGTTTTGGTACTGATCTGCAATGTAATCATCAATTTCCGTTTGGAATACCGTAATATTCGCCCCAAAGAAATGCTTATCAAAGGTTTTATCAAAACGAACACCACCCTGCGTGTTCAATCCCGTTTCTGGCTTTAACCCATCCTCTAAAAATGCAACGTCTTGGTAAGCAATAAAGGTTTCCATTAGCTCTGGACCTTTAAATAGAGAACGTGCACTCGCAAACAACGTCCAATCTTGAGTCACCGCCCACTCTGCTGCTAGAGCCCAAGTCACATCATCATAATTACTGGTTCCTGTCTCAGCTTTGCGTTTGTAATCATCAAAGCGCATACCTGCGGTAATAAAGAAGGCATCAGAGAAGAAGAACTGATCTTCTACAAACAGTGCGGTTGAAATCGCCGATTCGTCCATAAACTTACGACTACCGTAGTAACTCGAAGACGTTTTATCCATGTAGTCGAAGCCATAAGTGACTCGATTATCAAACTCACCTAACATAACATCTGACTGGAATTTGCCATTCAAACCAAAGTTTTGGTTTTTGGCGGTGTTCTTTGATAAACGGTTCGAGGGCCAACGAGGGGCCATCACCGTTTCGTCACGTTTAATTTCTGTCTCGGTATTATAAAGAGTGACGTTTCCTTGGTGTTGTTCGCCTCGCAACTCGTAACTCAAGGTAACGGTATCGCGGTCATAATCCGTAGGGATAAGTAACTTGCTCGACAGGCTATTATTTGCACTACCAGACATATCAGGACGCGGACTGTAATCTCCACTGTCTCGGTACATGTCATAAGAGAGCTCAAAACGATGGATGTCATTTAGTTCATGCCCCAGCTTAGCCAGAATGTTGTAAACATCACCTGCAGCACCATAGGTTTTATTGCCATCACCATCTTCAAAATCATCACGCGTAACGTAATGGCCATAGACCATCGCATCAATGTTTTCGGACAAAAGTCCGTACAGTGTCAACGAACCTTGCTGGTTGTCGTTAGATGCATAGCCGCCATAAACACGCGCACCAAACTTTTCATCGTAACGAAGTAAGTCACGAGCGTCTTTCGTTTCAAAGTAAACCGAACCGCCTAACCCGTTTTGAGTCACAGAGTTATTACCTACCTGAATGTCCGCAGATTTGAGAATGTCAGGGTTCAGCGTCAAGTTACCAATATGATGGAACATGCTCGCATGCTGAGAAGCACCGTCAAGACGAATGTCCAAATCGGTTTCGCTCAAACCACGAATCGTAACACGTTGATTCACAGAGTGTGTTCCACCAACATCTACACCGGGAATATCGCGCAGTAAATCAGACATATGATCCGCTTGCTTCAGTGACATGTCGTCCGCAAACATCGACTCAGTGTTGCTGGAAACTTTCGTTCCCCATACAACGACCTCTTCAAAATGTGACTCAGTATCTTGAGCTAAAACAGGGGTTGATAGCGCCATTCCCACTGCAAGGCAAAGGCTTGAAAGCTTGATAGGTGAACAAGCAGGGCTTTCCATAACTTCATTCCTAAATATTAATGATAATAATTCTCAGGTATAATAAGCACGAGTTTTATAAATACAAAGGCGATTTGGTTATGCGAAATCGCACAAGTGTTATGAGGAAGTGTCAAATGCAGGAAGTCACAACAAAACGAACTAAAATTGCCAAGATAGCTTTAACCCAAAGACTAGAGGCGACAGAGAAACAATGGATTGTCACGCAAGGCCAACCTTGTCAAACTCAACTGGCCGAAGGTAAGTTCCTATCATATCAGTACAATGATCAAATTTTTGTTCATGGCGGGCGTTGTCTAGAACTTATTGATTCGAATATTGTTTCTACTGCACACGCCTCACTGCTGGTCACTATTCTTTTAGAAGGTAGACTCTCGTTTGGCTACGACGATTTGCAATTTGATTTAGACGCGAGCGACGGCCCTAAGGGTGTAGTGGTGAACTTACTCAAACCTGCAAATTTTCGTCGTTCACTGCTCAAAGATAACCTCATTAATAAGATCAACATATTGGTTAAGCCCCAATGGCTAGAGGCCCGCCTTGAGCAAAATTGTAGTCATCGAGCCTTTTTTAACTCTCATCAGGCGTTTCAACAGTTGGAGCCTAACCAGACGCTATGCGAGCTGGCCGAAACGTTAACAAATAGAGAAACACCGCAAGAGTTCCAAGAAAAGCTAGAGGTCGAAAGCTTGATCTATCAAATATTACATCAAGCCACCAAGCAAATTCCTAAGAATTTCAGTGCTAAAAACAGCAGTATTGAACGACACATTGATGGTCGGATTGAGGATATTGTCAGCTATATTGAAACTCACCTTGATCAAGAACTACGCTTGGAAAAGTTGGCGAGCCAATTCTCAATGAGTGTTTCAAACCTGCAGCGCCGATTTAAACAATCACTTAATATGACCATAAACGGCTACATTCGTTTTCGACGTCTTGAGATTGCTAGGCAACATTTGGAACGTGGCCTAGTGACGATAACAGAAGCCGCCTATGAAGCCGGATACCACCACCCTTCTAACTTCACTTATGCCTTCAAAAAGGCATTTGGTGTGCCACCACATGAAGTGATTAAAGAGTAAGGGGACTCTAGGTAACTGACTGTTATTTAGGAGTGTCTTATCCACAACATCGGTATATACTCGCCTTAAACGTTATGGAGGTTAAACATGAATATTGGTGCTGTCGCGAAGCTCACAGGGCTTTCATCTAAGTCGATTCGATTATATGAAGACAAAGGGATCATATCTCCACCAGCGCGTAGCGACTCTGGCTATCGCGAATATTCAGATAATCATATTCAAGAGCTTAACTTGGTATCACGCGCAAAAAGCGCAGGCTTTTCGTTGCAAGAATGCAAAGAGTTCGTACAACTTGCTCATAACCCCAACCGCAAAAGTAGCGAAGTAAAAGCAAGAACCATGGACAAACTGAGAGAGGTTGAAGAAAAAATTGCACACCTCATGGAGATCAAAACGCAACTTGAAGGTTGGGTTTCTTCTTGTCCTGGAGATGCAGAGAGCCGATGCCCAATCATAGACGAGCTCACCAAGTAAGCCCGCCTATCTATTGATCTCGTTAAAAACGAACTAGCTCGCTTAATGATAGGTACACATGCGCTTACCGTTTAACTCTATGATGTTAAATGGCGTTTCGTAGATGTCCTCTAGCGTAGACGCTTGAATAACCTCTTCAACCGCACCACTCGCCACAACCTTGCCTTTCTTAAGCGCCAATATGACATCTGAGTAACACGCCGCGAAATTAATATCATGAATCACGACCACCATGGCTTTATTCATGTCATGGGCTAACTGCTGCACAACTTTCATGATCTGAAGAGAGTGTTTGATATCTAAGTTATTAAGAGGCTCATCAAGAAAGACATAATCTGTATCTTGTGCAATCACCATAGCAATAAATGCAAGCTGTCGCTGACCACCACTTAATTCATCCAAGTATTTGTCTTGAATATCTTGCAAATCTAAGTAGTCGATTGCTTGTTCTATGACCTCATGATCTTCTTTAGTCAGATTTCCTTTAGAGTATGGGAAACGACCAAAAGAGACTAACTCTTTTACGGTAAACCGCATTGTAATCGAGTTAGCTTGGCGAAGTACTGCCAGTTTTTTCGCTAGCTCTTTTGTGTCCCATTCCGCGATTTCCTTGCAATCAATGATAACACTACCGCCATCTCGCTCCGTTAAGCGCGAGGCCATAGATAACAGCGTGCTCTTTCCCGCGCCATTTGGACCGATAATCGATGTTACCTTGCCCTTTTCAAACTGAGTATTGGCCTCGTCTACGACTTTGTTTGAACCGAAAGCCTTCGTTAATTTGTCTATTACTATCATATTTATACAACTTTGTTTTTCAGCAGCAGGTATAAGAAATACGCACCGCCGATAAAGTTAATTACGACACTCAACGTCGTCTCAAAACTGAACACGTTTTCGATTATCCATTGCCCCGCAAGTAATGAACTGATGGATAAAAACGAACATCCGACCAATAGCGTTTTATGTTGGTAACTTCGGAACATTTCTCGGCTTAAGTTGGTCACTAGTAAACCAAAGAACATGATTGGCCCTACCAAAGCCGTAGAAATAGCAATCAAAACCGCCGAGATAATAAACACATTTCTCGTCACTTTAGGTACATCAACACCCAAACTTTTCGCATTGTCTTGGTCGAGCCAAAACACATCTAAAGTGCGATGCATCCTAAACAACAACCAACATGCAAACATCAAAGCCGGAGCACTAAAGTAAACCAAGTTCACTTTGACATTATTGAAACTGGCGTACAGTTTCGACTGAACAATTGCATATGTGTTTGGGTCCATCAGCAAAGAAAAGAATGACGCCGCATTGGAAAATAGCTGACCAAAGATCAAGCCGACCAATAGCAACGTAATCAAGTTCTTGCTGCCTTTTGAAAAGTAAAACCCAAACAGCAGTAGCGAAAACGACACCATTACAATTACTGCAATCGCGAAATTGACGTACAAGTTAAGCACTAAGGTACTCAACCCACCAAAAATCAACACGATCAAAATTTGGGTTAACACATACAGCGCATCAAAACCCATGATACTTGGCGTTAAAATTCGGTTGTGCGTAATGGTTTGAAATACAAGTGAAGACTGAGCAATGGCCACACCCGCTAGCACTATCGCCAATACTTTAGGAACTCTACGAGACAAAAAATATTGGTAGTTGTCAGCCGTTAGCCCAATACCAATAAACAGACACGCGAAAAGAATCGCAATGCCACCTAGCAGCAGGATTTTCGTTGAATCACGCATGTTGCTTACCTCGCAACAACATAGCGATGAATACCACGCCACCCAATATGCTGATCACGATAGAGATTGGCATTTCATGAGGGAAAATAATTAAACGACTCACCAAGTCGCAACACAACACCAAAATCGCCCCATACATGGCCGTAAGCGGAATGTTCTTTTTGAGATTATCGCCATAAAAGTGACTCACGAGATTCGGTACAATCAGCCCTAAGAATGGCAACTGGCCAACAATCATCACGACACTTGCTGACATGATGGACACCAATAGCACGCCAATCGTCACAACCTGCTGATAATTCAAACCCAAGTTAATCGCGAAATCTTTTCCGATACCTACGGCAGAGATCCTTGCGGCAAAAAGATAGCTGAGGATGACCATTGGTACCGCGATGTACAGCAGTTCAAAATCACCACGCAAGATGTTGGCGAAGTTTGCGACTGTCCAAGCATTCAGACTTTGAAGTGCATCATATTTGTAAGCGATAAACGTAGTCATGGATTGGATGACATTGCCGAAAATAATCCCGACAAGAGGCACAAAAACCACGCTCTTAAATTGAATGCGCTGAATAAAGAAAACAAACGCTAGCGTCCCAAATACCGAGATGCCGAATACGAGCAAAAGGTGATTGTCGTTACCAAAGAAAACCACGCTCAGTACGTAGCCCAGCATGGCACATTCGATCGTACCAGTTGTAGAAGGTGCAGCAAATCGGTTCTGGCTGATTTGCTGCATGACAAGACCCGCAATACTCAAGCCAGCACCAGCAAGCAGTATGGCAAATAAACGTGGTATACGGCTAGTAAAGAAAAGCTCTAATGCTTTCTCATCACCTGAAAAGAGTTGTTGGGGCGTCATGTTTGCCACCCCAACAAATAACGAAACCGTGCTTAAAACCACAAGGGTTAGCAATAACTTCTTCAAAGTTAACCTCTGCTATCTTGGATTACAGTTCAACGGTTTGCTTTATCTCACTGACCATTTTTTCTGTTGCTGTCACACCAGACATCGACAAGTACCACGCGTCCACATCTAAATAAGTGATTTTATGATTTTTATATGCTGCGGTCGCTTTGACTAAGTCGTTATCCATGGATTTACGAATATCGTTATCCGGCGTACCTGTCAGAGAATTACGGTCAACCACGAGAATATTTTTCGGGTTAGCTTCACGAATAAACTCATAAGAAATGACATCTCCGTGAGTGCCCGTTTTCACGTGCTCAACCGTTTCCAAGAAGCCAAAGTCGTTATAAATGACGCCAAATCGCGACTGGGCACCAAACGCGCTGATGTTGTCACCCATGCTTAAAATCGTTAGTGCATCATTTTTGTTCGATTGGTTGTAGTCACGGATTGCTTTGAATTGAGCATCTAGCGCTTCAATTTTCTGCTCTACTTTTTCTTCGATATTGAAGATCTTACCAATATTGCGCCATTGCGCTTGCGTGCCTTCCCAATAGCCTTGGTTCTCTTTCGCCGCAAAAACAACTGTAGGGGCAATTTCACTCAGCTCTTCATATTTCGCAGACGCTCGCGGACCAACCAAAATCAAATCCGGTTTTTGCATGTAGATGGTTTCAAAATCAGGTTCAAACAAACTACCCGCAGAGGTGTAGTTATCTTTGCTGTATTTTGAAAGGTAACTAGGAAGATTAGAAGAGTTAGATACTGCAACGGGATCGATACCAAAGTTGTCCAACGCATCTAGCGGGCCAAAGCCAATCACAACCACACGCTCTGGGGATTGTTCTAGCTCTGTTTGACCCATGTAGTGGTCAATCACAACTTTAGCAGCGAAAGAAGGAGAAACAGTAAATAACGACAGCATAGCCGCACCGACGAATTTTTTCATTTTGTTAAGCCTTAATGAGATCTATTATCATACGCGTTCGCAATATAACGCTACTCTTTAATGCATTCAACAAAATTTAAGGTACTTTACATTAGTTACGTTTACTCAAGACTTAGATATATCAAAGACTTATAAAACCCATCAGTTTCAATACCTGGGCGTATCATTCATGCGCTTCAATAAACGCTTTGAGTGCCAGCTCATCAATAATCTCCAAACCGTTGTCCGTTTTTGTAATCAATCCCTTTTCAATCAAGTCCTTAACTGCACGTCGATAGACTCGGCCTGAGGTGCCAAACCGCTCAGCCTCTTGGTTCACTTTATCAAAACCACCAAGCAACTTATCCGTCTGATTACGGACGAGAAGATCATAGGCAATGTTGTAAGTAATGGGATGCAACAAACGATTAGTGTAGATATCCATGGAGTCTTGATAATCCTCAGCCAATGCTGAAGCGAAGAACACCATCATTTGGGGATGATTTTGCAGTGCTTCGGTTAGTTTTTGGATACAGATAACATCAACCTGCATATGTTCATCTGCTATCACATTCCATTGACAAGGGGTCTGAGTGAAGAACTCCATTTCACCATAAATATGATAGTCGCAGTTAGCTTCCCCTAATTGAAAACGTCGTCCATTTGCGGCCAATATGTTCATCGAGATTCGACCTACTGGCACAACATACAAGTACTGAAGTTGCTCACCTTGGCGGAGAATTGCTTCCCCAGCATCAAAGTAACGCGAATTTATTTGGCATTGATAAATCAAATCGCGAAAGGTGGCACTCTTTTCTTCAAGGTATGTTTTGAAGCGACCAGTCGGATAAGGGCTGATTTTCATTTTCTGCTCTCTCAGAAAAAGTTACGGACAACTATTTAAGGTGGATTGTACCCCGTAACTCCAAATAAAAAAGCGACAGTGACCTGTCGCTTTACATCTATTCTGTTTATGTGACTTACTGAGATAGAGACTGGCTAACGCTGAGCAACCAAGGCTTCTAATGCCGTAATCGCGGCACTCTTCTCACCTTGCATCATTACTTTGGCTTCATCAACGTACTGACCAACACCTTCTTTCACATCTTGTTGATACAGCACCACGTTGTTTAATATCGAAGCCACATGAAGGCCTCGTAGTCGACCGACCGTAAACAGCGCAGAGGTTTCCATATCGGCACCTAAGATGCCTTTCTTGTTCCAATGTTGGCATATTGCATCTTCGTCATCGGTATAGAAACTGTCGTGAGAACGCACCACACCAAAATGATAATGCACTTTTTGCATCGACAAGTAACGCTCAACTTCCTTTAACAGTGAAAAGCTTGCGTAGGCTGGATAAGACGAATCGACATACGCTTTAGAGCCGCCCTCATCTCTTACCGCGCCTTCGGCAATGATCAACTCGCCAAGATGAATGCCTGATTGCATTGCCCCCGCCGATCCAACGCGTACCACATGAGTCACACCGCACTGTTTTAGCTCTTCCACTGCGATGATCATCGATGGCGCACCTATACCTGTACTACATACTGAAACAGGCTTGCCTTTGTAGTTGCCGGTAAACACACGGTACTCGCGGTTTTCCGACACCATTTCTGCATCATCAAATAATACCGCGATACGATTCGCTCGATCTGGCTCGCCGCATACAATAACGAGGGGAGCGATTTGTGTTTCATCCACTCCGATATGAGGTTGTTTGGCCATTTTTCGTTCCTTACGCAGCAGCGTGCGCTAAGGTTTTATCGCCATTGCGCTTAGCGCTACGAGCCCACTCACGCGTGCCATTGGCAGCGATGAACATAAGAATCGCGTACTGAACAGACATTGCGTAAACACCTTGCGTCGCGTAGATACCCACACTGATAATATTAATCACAACCCATAGAATCCAGTTTTCGACGTATTTACGTGTCATCAGAATTTGTGCAACAACAGAAAGTACTGTCATGGTTGCATCCCAGAACGGGAACGCGTCAGGTTCAAGCACCGGTTCAGCCAAGTCAGCACCAAAGAGATTCAAGCTATCAACAGCAATGTTTGCTAGCGCAAAGAAAAATGGGTCGATATAGATCGTTAATAATGCGATACATGCAACGCTAATAGAGGCAGTAGTAATAAGTTTCTGTTTATTTAACCAGCGAACCTCCAGCGTTTCACCTTGTGCGTTTGGACGAGTCCACGCATACCAGCCGTAAATGTTCGCACAGAAGAAAAACAATTGAAGAAGCAATAATCCGTATAACTGAATTTGAAAAAAGATAACGGCAAAAAGCGTGACATTCAGCAAACCGAATAAGTAGTTGATGGTTTTTTCTTGGCTGGCAAACCAAATGCAAAGCAGTCCAAAAACGGTACCGAAAGCTTCGATCCAGCTCATTGCGTAGCCGTCGCCAATCGGAATGTTAACGAGAGCATTATTAATATCGAGTAAGGCAAAGAGGTCCATAACATGTCCTTTATTATTTTGTTTGGAATACGCTTATATTAGAGCGTGATCCCCAACAAAAAGGAGGACATTTGTCCTCCTCTTGATGCACTCGATCATAATTCAGTTCAATGTTTACTTGAAAGCAATAAATGATGCTATTGCACGGTGTTGGAAATAGACGTGCCTATGAGTCCAAGCCTAGATAGCGTTTTTTGAATGCAGAAGCTGATGCAAATAAAGCTGACGCCAAAAGTGTAATAATAAAGCCAATTGCGTACTCAAATGCTTCATTAACCAGTAGCTGATAGCAGCTCACAAAAAAAATCAATACAACTGTAATAACATTAACTCGGTGAAACCAAGGGTGTTTTACAGATAACTTAGCGTAACCTTTTGATAACATTTGACTAATCCGCCAGACAACAATTAATAGTTTTATTTATAATCAACGACGATAGTAAGGCTTTATCGTATAAAGAGAAACGACTTTTTTAATTTTTTAGCTCAACATCACACGTCATTCAGTGAGGTTTGACTTTAACCTCTTGACGCTTTTTCGTTCCACTAGAGTCGGCTCTAATTGTACGACCTGTGCCTCTGTTGATTTTTCATCCAACTTTCGGACAAGAGTCTCAACGGCAGCCTGCCCCAAACGGTACTTAGGCTGATGAATGGTAGTTAGCGATGGCGACATAAATTTCGCGATATGGATGTCATCGTAACCAATAATGGATAGGTCGTCCGGCACTTTAATACCGAGCTCATTTGCGGCGTTAATCACACCCATCGCCATCATATCGTTAGAGACGAAAATCGAGCTGGGTAATGCGCCACGCTGAGCCATTTTTTTGAACGCTTGATACCCACCCTCACATTCGAAGTCAGACTCAATGATCCAATTGGCATTAAATTCCAAGCCCGCTTCGTTCATTGCTCGCTTATAACCTTCGTATCGCATTTGCGCTTGGTGTTTAATCAAAGGGCCAGTGATGCACCCAATTTCGGTATGGCCGCAATCAATTAAGTATTTCGCCGCTAAGTAACCGCCACGAAGTGAGTTGTCTTGGATTTTATCACTTGTAAATAGCATCGGCCCCCAGTCCATTACCACTACTGGGATATCTGGGTAACGCTCAAATACATCGATACGCTCTCCTTCTAGCGACGAACACATCAAAATCAAACCATCGACACGCTTTTGCAATAGCGTATTAATGGATTGACGCATACGTTCGTTATCACCCTCGGTGTTACATAAAATGAGGCTGTAGCCTTTTTGGTAGCAGCTGCGTTCGACGCCTTTTACGACTTCGCCAAAGAATGGGTTGGTTGAGGTTGTCACGAGCATACCAATGGTTTTGGTACGATTAACTTTGAGGCTACGCGCCAACGCAGAGGGCGCGTAGTAGTTAAGCTCTTTTGCGGCATTGTTAACGCGTTCAGAGATCTCTTCGCTCACAAAACGCGTCTTGTTAATAACATGGCTCACTGTTGAAGTGGAAACCCCTGCCAGTTTTGCGATGTCTTTCATCGTCGCCATGTTACTACTCCTATTTTAATGAGGCGTTGTGCGCCTTATTGTTCAGCGAGAAACGCGTCCACCTCTTCGCGGGTTGGAATCGACGTTTGCGCGCCAAAGCGGGTCACAGAAATTGCAGCCGCCGCATGTGCAAACTTAATCGCTGATTCTAAAGGTAAATCTTCTAGGAGACCAGTGACGAATGCCCCATTAAATGTATCGCCCGCTGCGGTAGTATCCGTCGCTTCAACGCGGAAACCCGAGATGATTTCGCCTCGACCGTTTTGGCTTAGCCAAACGCCTTTTGCACCGAGTGTGATCATGACAATTTCTATACCTTTACCATGTAGCACATTCGCCGCTTCTTGCGCGCTTTCGTTGTCTGTTACAGTAATACCTGTCAGAACTTCAGCTTCCGTTTCATTTGGTGTAATCACGTCAATGCAAGACAGTAATTCATCTGACAGTTCGCGAGCTGGCGCTGGGTTCAGAATGACATTGGTTTTGGCATCTTTCGCGATTCGCGCAGCTTTCTCAATGCCGCACATCGGCGTTTCCAATTGCATTAGCAAGTAATCTGCTTGGCGAATACGCTCTAAATCTGGCTCAATCGCTTCTGCTGTCAGTTTGGCGTTCGCTTCAGCTGAAATGCAAATGCTGTTCTCACCACTGTCCGACACTTGAATCATCGCGATACCTGTCGGGCAATTTGGCTGCATCTTCACACCAGTGATATCGATGCCGTCCATTTTGAAGTTTTCGCGAATGTTAATGCCGAATGAGTCATCGCCCACACAAGCGATAAAACCGATGTCTGCATTTAATCGCGCCGCCGCGACGGCTTGGTTGGCACCTTTGCCACCTGGGATAACTTGATAGTTGCGACCATGCAGCGTCTCGCCTGGGCGAGGGAAAGAAGGCACTTGAAGAACATGGTCAGCGTTTACACTACCTAACACCACTAACTTATTCATACGGTTATCCTCGGTTCTGAATGAACCCTTTTTAAAAACTGTTTAGGAAAATACATTAGATGACTTTAACTTCTCTTCCTGACGAAGGAGTCTCGATAAAAAGCCAAAGGCATCTATACCCCACACTTTGCAGTATTTTGGGTAAGTTTGCCCTCACCTCCTAAACGACAGATATAAACGGAGGAGAGAGCAAAAATTAGGATGATTTATTGAACTTAAAACTTACTTAGTGACTACTTTTAGTGGTACTGGGATGTACTCTTCTACTTCTTCACCTTTCAAAACTTTGTCAGCCGTTTCAACACCTAAAGCACCGATAAGGTCTGGTTGCTGAGCAATAGTTGCCGCTAGTTTGCCACGGTTAACTGCTGCAATGCCGTCTTCCGTACCATCAAAACCAACGATAACGACACCTTTGCCAGAAGCTTGAACTGCGCGAAGTGCACCTAGCGCCATTTCATCATTCTGTGCAAATACCGCTTGTACATCCGGGTTAGCCGCTAGCAGGTTTTCCATTACGTTTAGACCTTTCGTGCGGTCAAAGTCAGCTGGTTGGCTAGCAAGAAGATCCATATCGCTGCCCTTCACGGCATTCATAAAGCCTTCACCGCGCTCACGCGCTGCCGATGTGCCCGCAATACCTTCAAGTTGAATGACTTTTGCTTTTTCGCCGACTTTTTCCATGATGTAGTGGCCTGCCATTTCACCACCAATTACGTTGTCCGACGCGATGTGACTCACAACTTCACCACGGCTTGCACCACGGTCTAATGTCAACACAGGGATCTTAGAACGGTTCGCCATACGAATTGCATTAGACACTGCATCAGAATCCGTTGGGTTGATAAGAATTGCTTTTACGCCGCGAATACTTAAATCCTCGATGTTCGACAGTTCTTTACTCGGGTCATTTTGCGAGTCCAGTACAATTAAGTCGTACCCCAATTCTTTCGCTTTTGCTTCCGCACCGTCTTTCATCGTTACGAAGAACGGGTTGTTTAGCGTCGAAACCACAATCGCCATGGTATCTTGAGCTTGCGCCGCTACCGATACGGTTGAAGAAATAAGTGCAGCAGAGATAAGAGTTGCAAGTTTTTTCATCGTTCTAGTCCTTTGTGTAGGGTGAGCCAGTACACGTCCCCTGACTCGGTTTGTATTCACTGTTTTATATATACAGATTGTTATGAATTACTTGTTTTTGTTGTCTACCAATACCGCCAGCAAGATAACCACTGCTTTTGCAATCATTTGGTAGTAGGAAGAAACATCAAGTAGGTTAAGTGCATTGTTCAAGAAACCGATGATCAGCGCACCAATCAAGGTACCCATGATACGGCCTTTACCGCCCATCAAGCTGGTACCGCCAAGAACAACCGCTGCGATAGCGTCTAGCTCGTAGCCCATACCTGCTGTTGGCTGCGCCGAAGAAAGACGAGACGTTACAATAATGCCTGCAAGCGCTGCTAACATACCGCAGATGGCGTAGACACCAATCTTCACTCGGTCTACATTGATACCTGATAGACGCGTCGCAGACTCGTTGCCGCCTAGTGCGTAAACATAGCGACCAAAGCGTGTGTGGTTAAGTAAATACCAAGCCGCTGCAAACACAACCACCATTAACCAAACAGGAACCGGAATGCCTAGCGCGTAGCCAGTACCAAACCATGCAAACGCATCCGCGGTGTCAGTAAAGCCTGTCGAGATTGGTCGACCTTCGGTGTACACCATGGTCACACCTCGTAGTAACGTCATGGTAACCAGCGTAGCGATAAATGCCTGCACCTTACCCTTCGCAATAATGATACCGCTGATCGCACCTAACGCTGCACCTGCGACTAAAGCAGTTGGAACCGCCACCAGCACAGGAACCTCAAGCGCAATCATGCTTGCCGCAAAGGCACCACACAACGCCAATACCGAACCAACACTTAAGTCGATGCCTGCGGTTAAAATAACTAATGTCATACCCACTGCGATAATGGCATTCACGGAGGTTTGACGAAGAATGTTGAGAATGTTGTCGACCGTAAAGAAGTTCGGGTTCAAAAATGACACAACAACGATCAGAAAGATCAGAGCTATCAGTGATTTTTGTTCAATCAGCCACTCTTTTGTGAACAACTTCTTGTTGCTCGTTTCGGTTGGTTTGCTCATGGTATTCGTACTCATGCTGCTTCCTCATTGATCTCTTTGCCTACGGCACAGGCGAGTAATTTTTCTTGATCGGCGTCTTTCGCATCAAATTCGCCAGTGATACGACCTTCATGCATCACTAAAATACGGTCGCTCATGCCGAGCACTTCAGGCATCTCGGAAGAAACCAAGATGATGCTCATGCCTTCGGCCTTAAACTTGTTGATGAGCTGATAAATCTCTTTTTTTGCTCCGACATCAACACCACGTGTCGGCTCATCCAGAATCAGAACTTTAGGTTTCGTCATTAACCCTTTCGCTATCGCAACTTTTTGCTGGTTACCACCAGATAAGTTGCCGATGATTTGATCTCGCGTTGGGGTTTTAATGTTGAATAACTTAATAAAATCTTCCACAGCAATCACTTCGTCGCTGTGTTGAATCTGGAAGCCTTTGGTCAGCTGGTTTAGCGAACAAAGTGACATGTTCTCCTTAACCGAAAGACCTAAAACCAAACCATCGCCTTTGCGATCTTCAGAGATGTAAGCGATACCATTTGCCAAGCCATCTTGCGGGCTAACCGGGTTAATAGTTTTGTTATCAAGATTGATAACACCATGCTCACTAGGTAATGCGCCGTAAATGACTTTCATGAGTTCAGTGCGGCCTGCGCCCATCAAGCCAGAAATTCCAAGAATCTCACCACGCTTGAGAGTAAAGCTCACATCCTGAACGCCAGACCCAGTCAAACCAATGACTTCAAGACAAGTTTCGCCATGTTGGACATCAATACGTGGATATTGCTCTTCTAATTTTCGGCCAACCATCATTTCAATTAGGCCATCTTCATCAGTGTCGGACACCTTGCACTCACCGATAAACTTACCATCACGAAGCACCGTAATATCATCACAGATTTCAAAGATTTCTTTAAGACGATGCGAAATGTATACGATGCCGCATCCTTGCTCGCGAAGCTCATTAATCACTTTAAATAGTGATTCCGTTTCCGTATCGGTCAATGCGTCCGTTGGCTCATCCATAATGATGACTTTCGACTCAAACGAAAGTGCCTTTGCAATTTCCACCATTTGTTGTTCACCAAGGCTTAAATCGCCAAGCAATGTTTTTGATGAATGCTTTACATTGAGACGTTTTAAAAGCTTGTCAGCTTCGTCATACATTTTGCCCCACTGGATACGCCCTAAGGAGCCGGTGAACTCTCGTCCCAAGTAAATATTTTCGGCAATCGTCAGTTCAGGAATCAGGTTCAGCTCTTGGTGAATAATGCTAATACCAGCTTCCTGTGAATCGCGTGGCCCTTTAAAGGCCGCCGGCTGACCGTGATATTGAATGCTCCCCGCATCCATGTGGTAAATGCCTGTCAACACCTTCATTAACGTTGACTTGCCTGCTCCATTTTCACCCATCAGCGCCATAACACGGCCTGGATAAACATTCAGGCTTGCTTTGTCGAGTGCTTTTACGCCCGGAAACGCCTTCTCAATTTCGCTTAGTTGTAGAATGGCTTGAGTCATAATCTGTCCTCAATATCTCTGGCTTAAAAAACCACGCCCGCTTGGAAAATAACGTTCGCATATGGCGAGCATTCGCCAGTTCTTACGATAGCGCGACTTTGCGCCGTGCGTGCTTTAAACGCTTCATGTGACACGTAGCTCACTTCAATAGATTTGCCCGTTTCTTCACTCTCTTTGCTCAGTTCGTTGAGCAACGCTTCATGCAAAACTGGGCTTGCATCAGAGAGCTCTTCCGCAATGATGACCCCTTCGATTTGGGACTCAGATAGAATTACGCGAACAGTATCAAGAAAACTTGGTACCCCATGCGTTAGCGCCAAATCGATTCGCTGAACATGCTCTGGGATTGGTAGACCAGCATCACATATCGTGATCTCGTCAGTGTGGCCTAGCGTCGCCACCAAGTAAGAAATATCTGAGTTAATTAGGGTACTTTTTTTCATCTCATCGACCTTTCGGTTACACGTTCATACAACCATGAGCGCCTGTTTTAAAGTGTTTTCGTTATTAACAGAAAACTCATCGAAACGTTTCGATGAAATAATAATTCGTCATCGCAATTTGACCAGTGTGAGATCGATAAGGTGTGAGAATGATCTGTAATTCAATTGTCATTGAATAGGAAAAGCGCACTTGAGTCACACTTTACAATCGAAACGTTTCGATGACGGTATTTTCCTATCATTACGGTTAGGTTTTATACAAGGAGGAAGGAAAAGAGACGTCCAACTACTGAGAAAACCTCTAGTTAATAAGCTCGAAACCTTTCACGTCATCACAATTCTTAGATAGCTGCCTGATTTTGGAGAACGCTCACCTTACAATCTGGTTACAATTTGCCAAAACACATCATCCGTTCAGTACCTTACCTGGTACGCGACGTTTGTAGGGACACAAACGGAAACTAAGAACCATAATGAAGTTAAGCAATAGAGTCATTTTGCTTGTCGCGCCAGTGATCTTATTAAGCGCGTTAGTATCTAGCTATATTATTTATAGCATTCAAAAAGTGACGCTCATCAAGCGGGAAGACAGCTATATTCAGTTGCAGATGGAAAAGCTCGCCGGGCAGTTTCGACAAGCGAATATTTTTCTTAATAGCTATGCCTATACGCTCAGTAAAAGTGATGTATTACAAGACTATTTGGTTAATCATAACAACCCCTATCGTGAGCGAGTCTTGTTTAATCGATTAGACGAGACCGCTGAAGTATTAAGCCATGGTTACAAAGGCGATGCGAGCATGGCGATCCTCGACGGCAAACAAAACCTTCTCTATTACACAGAAAACAAATATTACGAATCATCAGGTGTGGTCGACCCAAAGGTGTTAGAGTACATATCACGAAGTTTCAATGAGAGAGAGGCTTTCAGTCACACTGGCTTTATTTATAACTCCAGTGGACAAAGCATTCTTCTTCAATATGAGGTCGTCGACAAAAGAACGGGGACTCACCCTTTGAGCTTTGACTCAAAAAATGTGTTTTTTGTGGTAGTTTCCGTATCACTTGAAGCCTTTAACGAGATTAAGCATGACATCGAGTTTGACACGCACAGCGTGATTACTTTCGCCGACAAACCCATTTATCTTGATATTCCTCTCGCTCAAACCATTGAGCTGCTGCCGCACTTTTATGCCGTGCTTTCTCCTGCCGAATATTTAATGTGGAATAAAGTCGATAAAGTGTGGCTAGAACTTGCTTTCTCCTTTGGCGTAGCGGCGTTTTTCACCATCACATTAATCATTTTGGTGTTGTACCGCTATGTGTTGCGCCCTGTTTCTCGCCTTGATAAGCAGCTGAACGAACTTGAATCTAATCAACGTGACAATATTGAAAAGCTAGAAACAAACGATGAAATAGGACGCCTCTCTGCACGCTTTTTTGATATGTATGAGGAACTTAATGTCATCTATAAAAAGACAAAACGCCTAGCTGAAACGGATCACCTGACGCAACTCGCCAATCGCCATCGTTTTCATGAGCTTGCCACTCGTGAACTTATCTCCCCTTCGCAGTTTCTGTGGGTTGTTTACGTCGATCTTGATAACTTTAAATACGTGAATGATAAATACGGGCATGAATTGGGAGATAACTTATTAAAAGTGTTCTCATCACACATCAAGAATGCCTGTCAAAAGTTCTCGCACGATTACAACAGCCCCTGCTTTGCCGCCAGGTTATCTGGTGACGAATTTGCAATTTTGCTGAGCTCAAATCAAGAGGTAAAACGCTTGCCTGATTTGCTTGCATCAGAGCTGCTAAAACCGATTAGTAATCTCAGTTCATCTTGGAGTAATTCATTTCCCGTTACGGCAAGCGTAGGTATTGCACAATATCCTCAAGACGGTACTGACATCGCGAAGTTACTCTCCAGTGCCGATGCGGCTATGTATCAAGCAAAACGGGCAGGGAAAAATCAATACGCCTATTATTCAGCCGCTCTCAATATTGAGTCTCAAAGACGAAGTCAACTTGAACGTGCGCTCCGAAAAAGCAATGTAGAGGAAGAATTCCACCTTGTTTTTCAACCCTATATGAACAATCGAAGCAACGAAATTGAGGGGTTAGAAGTCTTGTTGCGCTGGGAAGCCGAAGGTATCGGCCCTATCCCTCCAAAGGAGTTTATTCCAATTGCAGAGCAAGCCGGATTATTTGATAAAATTGACCGCTGGGTTTTCGCCAATGCAACGGCGGAATACCATCAATTAAGGAATATTTTCGGTAAGGACATTGTTCTTTCGGTCAATTTATCATCAGCGGAGCTAAACTCGATAGAAATGGCAAACTACATCCATGAACAAGCGACACTGCACCAGGTTAAACCAAAATGTATTGAGATAGAAATAACCGAAACCTTTGCCGCAGAACAACAAGGCACGGCCCTACTTGATGAGCTATCAAAACGTGGCTACCGTCTTGCAATTGATGACTTTGGTTCTGGTTACACATCGTTAACTCAGCTCGTTCAGTATCCGGTTCAAAAAATCAAATTTGATCGAGAGTTCCTCGTTACATTGATGAACACCAATAACGGCCATGTGATCAAACCTATTATTGAGCTATGCCATGCCCAAAATAAAACGGTTACAGCAGAAGGTATTGAACACAATATGATGCATGAATGGCTATCGGCATACCGCTGCGACTATATGCAAGGCTATTTATTTGGCAAACCAATGACTAAAGAACAATTGAGCTTGTGGTGGCAATCGGCAAATGACGACAGTCGATTTGATGCGTCCATGGTCAGCTCAATTAGGGTTTCAAGAACATAAGTTAAGGGGAGAAGTACAGCAGTCACAACTGTGGCGGCTGTATTTAGTTGTATATGAGCTTCATTGATAGATGCTCAGCTTTTGTTCCCCCATACCTATATCTATGACTTTAGTCGAGTAAATCACTATTTATTCGTTTTTAAACCAGCACTTCCTTGAAATCCAAACCGGTCAAATTCAGCGCTTTGACGCTATCGTACAAGCCACCTTTTTTGTCCGTGCAAAACGTTCTGAGCCCAGCACCTTTTACTCTGAACAAGTCAGATTCATTAACGGCTTCTCTATTCAAAACGAGTTTCTTAAACGGTCTAGCACGACTTAGCTTACCATGACGAAGATTATACTCGGTAGCAGAGGTATCAATGGCATCAATTTGAGTGACAATGTTTAATGCTCGCCAAGGCTTTCCTTGTAGATTTAATGGTAAAAATTCGACATTCTCGCTCAACACATCGAGCTTATCCGCAATAGAAGCGGATACAGCAAGAGTAAAAGATCCCCATGCTGCAATATCAGGCCTGGGTAATGGCTTTTCACCCTTAACGTCTAACCATTCAATATCAATACTTTTCCAACTGGCTTTAACAGACTCTCCATAGAGTTGGATAGGTTTGCTTGCCGTTACTTGAAGAGACATTTCCAATGGCGACTCTTGCAACATTGCAAAATCATTAACATTGGGAGTGACAATAAACACTTTATTAAATGCTGTCATAACCGTCCTTAAATAAATTTGAGCGCTTTTCTTAATGAGACGAGCGCTTTCACACCAAACCAAACCAAACCAAACATAATAGATAGAGTTTACTTTCATGTTCAAAAATTTAATGAATTAATATCTGGCGTTCTTATCTTTTAATTTCTAAGTTTTATTATTTATATATTTTAATCCACACGATAGAATTATTTTTTCAATTTTTACTATGTACCCTTCCTTATGTAATCGAATAAATTAGAGAATAAACAATAGCACGCATCACTTCACTTTTGTCGAGCTCATCACTCTCACTTAAACGATACATTCACAAGTTCAATTTTTGTACGACTTAGACTTAGCTTTGTCAATCGTGAATTAAAAACAACCGATTCACCGTTGTTTTACTGCCTTTTCTTACCACCCTGTTGTTTATTCATACATTATAAATGCATTTATACACATAACGATTCGGCGTTACGATTTGTTACGAGTTAAATCACAAACTTTTGAGGTATTGGATAAAGCGTAGAAAAAGAAAACACATTGAAATAAAAAGAGTTTCTAAAGTACGAAAAATAAAACGCCGTTTTTATAAATTAGCAACTTCACAAATATCCTTAAACACAGTTTTATTAATTACATATATCAGATATTATTTACGCCGAAGTTTATAGAAACCATCGTTAAACTTCATATTTTATATAAGTTTCAATTAGTTAGTTTTTAACTCGAAAACTTATCGTCAACCCAATATCAAGCACCTAAGCGTGCAATAAGAAACATTGGGAATAGAATTATATTGATGTGCATGTTGTTTTAACGAATGCATGAAGCAATCGGTAAATTTGTAACACCATAGAGTTTTATTTAGCCAAGATGAAAAAGTTAATTTTATTATTTACATGTGCGCTGTTGTCTGTCTCACCTTTTGCTTTTGCAAAACAATCAGATAACGAACCCAGGGATCATTTACGACCAAAGCAAGCTGAACATGTGTTTAAACAAGCCAAGCTAGATGGCATAGTAGACTTTAAGTTGTTCAGTGACGCTTACATCGCTTATCAGAAGACACCCGATAGAAAGAAGTCGGTACTAACGATCATCGACTATAGTAAACCATCAACTGAAAAGCGTTTTTATGTGGTTGATTTAGATAAAAAGAAGCTAATCTACAATACGTATGTTTCTCACGGCGTGAACAGCGGAAAGAAAACAGCGACACAGTTTTCAAATGTCGTGAACTCGCGAAAAACATCATTGGGCACTTTTTTGACTGATACCACTTACTACGGCTCAAATGGCTATTCACTTCGATTAGATGGGCTAAGCTCTGGATTAAACGACAAAGCTCGCGAGCGTTACATTGTCGTGCACGGCGCCGATTACGCAAACCCTTCCTTCATCAAGAAGAATGGATACCTCGGACGCAGTTGGGGTTGCCCTGCTTTGCCAGAGAAGTTGTCTCGCGAGATCATTGACACCATAAAAGGCGGCAGCGTTATTTACGCAAGCGCATAATATCGATGCGACACATATGGGGAAGAAAAAGAAGATTCTATTTCTTCCCTAGTAATAATCCTGTTAGCTTAATCGTCCTGTGCAACGACTCTCTTTCCATTTTCGCTTACTCGAAAGCGAAAATTATTGTGTTATTCGCTGATATACCTAAGTGCGATCAGAAAACTCTGTTCATCCCCCTTCCATCTCGTTAGTATACGCTGAGTTGATCAGACACTGGCTTTCATCGTTATCATAGTGCCACTAAGATTCCTTAATCATGGTGGGTAACTGTGGCTTTATATGTTTAGGGTTACTTCTTGCGTTATCTACACCGTATATTATTGATGCTTTCTTTGTCCCTGCTCTCAGGGCTCATCACAGCTTCATATGCGCATGAGTGGCACTACACCAAACATTACACTTCCGAGCGCCTACTTAAACTCTCTCAACAAGACGATTTTGAGCTAGCACACACTGATTTTCATGCCTCAGCTTCTCTGAGCTCTTGGGGTTCAGAAAGTTACTGCCTACATATAAAGCGCGAGTTGTTCGGGCTTGTCTCCTGTCGCCGAACATCAGCTACTGATGGCGTTTTATCATCAGATTTTACTCCTGATTATTTTTTACTTATTGCTTTCTCTTCTCCACCACTACTGGAGTTGGCAAAACAAGCATCTCGCTTACCTCTAGACAGTTATGGCGGACTCATGAGTCAACGCTCTCTTTATCGCCTCTCAGGAAGAAAGGAAGCGAACTTAATGTACGTCTTTACTCATGGTCGCAACGCCTTCTCTGTTGTTTAACTTTTTATGACATACAGAGAACACGAAAATGTAACGATAAGAGCCAATATGCTCATTGTTACTAGAACCAATTTGAGGTCCATATAATGACAAGAATCGCTACAACCATCGCACTAGCATTACTATTTTCAGCGGGCTCAACCTTTGCAAACACAGAAACTAAGCCAGAAGAAATGAGTAACGACACTCTGTTAGAGTGTGCCAACGTTTCTAACGCACGTATTGCAGTTCCGGAACACAGAGCGATGTTCAGACACTACTTAATGTCTGAGAGAGACTACAGCTTTGACCAGCTATCGTCTGCCGAACTTGAATTTAAAGCAGCAGATAAGAATGAGTCTGAAGTAGAGAACATCTACAAGTCTCAGTGCAAAGAAGTTGGCGAATACCTATATAGCATTGGCTATTAAATTCGAAACCCTAACGACACTCAAAAAGAAAGGCGCATACATTGCGCCTTTCTTTTTACTGACAAAAACCTGTCGATTAGATGTCTAATCTGCATACAAGCTTAAAAGTGCAAATCAAGTAAACTTACTGAGAAAACTCAGACACATCCTTGGATTTACAGAACGCTCGACGTGCTTTAACAAACAAGAAACTAAGCACTCCAATCACAAGAGTAATTATTGGTGCCGCCATTAATAGCATTGTGATTGCTTTGCTCATATTTTCCGGTAGCAAAGGAAGTAATGAACCAAAACCGCATAATATCAGCGTCCATAAAATCGCACTCAGCCACGCAAAGTAATGGAATTTACTAATACGTTTCACTCGCAACCCCATCATTAATGGCAATAGGGAACGAACAACCGGAATAAACCGCGCGCACAAAAGCGCAATCAATCCATGTTTACTGAGTAACACGTCGACCCGTTCCAAACGCTTTTGAGGAACCGCACTCACCCAGCCTTGGACCTTAGGTAAGCGATTTAGCCACTTGCCTTGTAAATAAGCCGCCCAACTTCCCAACCCCGCACTAACAGCTATCACCAACATGATCATAATTGGGTCAAGGACGCCAACCGCCGCCAGCGTACCGGATAATACGACGACACTGTCGCATGGGAAAGGTGCAGCAGGAATAAAACCACTTTCCAAAAAGATAATCACTGCAACAACAAAATAAACCAAACCTGCACTGCCTGGCGCCATTAACGCCGTGAAATCTTGATGCCAAAAAGCACTCAAGACCTGAATGATCGAATCAAACATAAACCGCTCCTAAGCATAATTAACCAAAAAGTTGCAAAAACATGGAATGTGTTAGCGAGCATGTATAAAGCGGTATATGAAATTCGATTCTTTTCTCACTCCGATTCTGTATTTAAAGTGAGTAAAAATACTTTCAATACAACAACCTAAAGCCTCATTGCCGATGCGTTTTAGCCGCTTCATCGAGTAAATTGCCGAACGATGCGCCCACCATGCTACATCAAGCATTTCAAACCATTCGGGTTCTACATCGTCGTTCGAGCTCATTTCCTTAGCATGGCTAACCCTCAATCTATTCCGGCTGTTTAAACTCGGATAGTCTTGTTGTACTGGAGAGATAGGATGTTCTGAAAAGTGCTTCGACTTAGCGTCAACAGCAATATTCTGGTTATGAAAGGAAAGAAAATTTGGGTGTGAGTACGGCAGGCTCATGCTCGGAGCCAACAAGCAGAAAAGTAGTCCGAGTAAAGCAATCAGAGTCGTACGCACAAAGGTAACCAGAACCAAAATGATAAGTTCTTTTAACCCTGTGCGTAACTATTGGCAATTAGTATTCTTAATCGTTAAGAATACTAATTATTTTTCACCGTAAGGGTAGCTTTCAAACATCTTCGCGATTTCTTCTTGGATGAGAGATTCTCGTTTCTCAGAGCTCATTGACTCAGACAGTTTACGACTTGAAACGCCTTTCCAAACGACTTGATTAGCCTTTGCATCAACCAGTTCAACCACCAACTTCCCATACTTACGTTCTTTATATCTTTCTGGGCTTGAAGTGATCACACCAAAGCTATTCCAGCCATAGCCAAAGCTCACCGACGATCCTGAAGAAACAAGCTCGGATTCTTCTACGATATCATGATGTACGTAAAGGTCACCGCCACTATTTACCTTAATTAAACCCTTACCCTCAAGCTGTTCAGCAAGCCCTTGCTCAATACGTCGACCATCAATACTGGTAGGAGCTTCCGCCTGAGCACCGAAGTCAAACGTTCTGTATGCTGAAAAGTCGGCTTGTTTATCTACATCGGTTGTAACGGTAGTACAAGCAGATACCAGCATCACCACCAGCCCTAATATCAAACCTCTCATCATGTTAAATCTCCTTTGGTTAAGCTGACTGTTTCAGCAGAATTACCCTGTGTTATACATACGCATCAACAGTAAAAAGTAATCATTTCAATATCTAGTCTTGACCATGAAACGTGACTGTTCAATAAACGAGATTAACCTTTACACAGAAAATCTTGAATATCATCAACATCTAAACACCTAAGAATTCGGTGTTTACGACCTAATTGGAAGCCCCTAGGCTTAGTAGCGGAATCGCGAGTGCCACAAAAAACCAGAGACAATGAACACTTTAACATCAGTCCGCTACTTTTTTAGGCAACTGACAAACATTTGATGAGAAAAGACTTTTCTTTTTCGTCCAGTGTGGCATATTAATTGAGTCCTATCGATGCGCGGGCATCGTATAATGGCTATTACCTCAGCCTTCCAAGCTGATGATGCGGGTTCGATTCCCGCTGCCCGCTCCAATCTCTTTATCTCAATTTACTCATAAAAATCCGATGGCGGAGCGAACAAACGGCGGCAGCGTTGTTTCCATGATAAGTTTGGTCGAGTTACGTCATAAAACATGTCTTTCCATTCTGCAAACGTCACGCGGATGGGATTAAAGCTGTTTACAGGTTTAGAAACCCCATACCGAACCGTTTCCACCTCTGGTTCAAACGTTCCGAACATTCGATCCCAAATAATTAATACACCCGCATAATTTTTGTCGATGTACTGACGGTTCACACCATGATGAACGCGATGATGAGACGGCGTGTTAAATACCCACTCTAGTGGCCCGAGCGAACGAATTGATTGGGTGTGAACAAAAAACTGTAAGCCCAGATTAAACAACACAACGAAGACAACCCATTTTGGCTCAAAACCAATAATCACCAAGGGCAACCAAAAAATCCACATCCCCGCTAGCGGATACATTAAACTTTGACGAAAGGCGGTACTGAAGTTCATTCTTTCCGAACTGTGATGAACAACGTGCGCGGCCCACATCCAACGAATACGATGGCTAGCCCGATGAAACCAGTAATAGAAAAAATCTTGCAGGACAACAAGTAAAAGAAAAGCTGAGACGCTCATTTCGATATCAAACAAACGCCAATCGAACCACCACAAATACAACTGAGCAATCAGTAAACCCGTGAGTATGTCTGTCGCTTGGTGTAAGCCCGCAAGAACAAAATTACACGCTACTTCAGGGAAGTAATACGTCGCGCTTTCAGGCAAGCGTCCCCTTCTTTGTCCGAACCAATATTCGGCAAGCATGCAGAAAAAGAAAACTGGAGCCAGAATCATCAGAAGTAATTCTGGGCGGTCCATCAACTGCGTCCAATCCATTGTGTTTCTACCATTTTGCATAGTGATCTTCAGTAAGACCCATAACTTCTTCTAACTGATGTTTGATGCCATTTCCATCGATAATATAGCCAGAGAAATAACCGATGTACTGACGAAAGTTACTTTTGAGAAGCCAAAAATTTTTCTTCTCTGAGCGTCGATTCAAAGGCGTGAACTGTAAGTTAACTCGTTTATCTTCAGACGTAATATGCCACTTTTGCCCTTCATCACTTCGTGAAAACTGAAACTGCACAGGTTGCAAAAAGTGACGCTGACCATTAATCCACAATACATTTTCGCAATAGCCAGTTTCATTAACGCCGGCTGCCAAGTTCAACCCCAGACGCCTGTCATCCTCAAAGCAATTGATACTCGCCCAGCGCCAACTTGTTTCTCGCCGCATGTACCCAGCGGAAAAATCGTAACCAGCAGCCACCTCTGAAAGATCTTGCTCTTTTCCTAATATGAACAAGTTACCGTCTACTGCTAACGCATTGTGCTTCTGAGTATATGTCCAACCCGCATAACCTGTTGGCGTACACAACATTAATGGCAAACTCATATTTTCTGGACGTAAATAGAGATCCGCATTGACTGACTCTGTCACAAAGTGGACGTGCCAAATACCATCCTTAATAGAAAACTGAACTCTTTTGTTAGCAAGATGGGCAAGACTGTACCAACTGGAAGGCTGAGTTTGATAACCTATATTAAAAGGTTTCAACCATTGTTGCTCAATCAACTTATTCTTTTTAATATCAAACAGGTAGCAAAAGCCGGATGCTAAATACCGTATATCAGCAATCGCTACTCCAATGACGTAATCAGGTGTGACCAAATTGACGAACTGAAACTGCTTATAATCGCGGTAACGGCGCCACTTAGACACTGGCTTATCCATCTCATCGAGGTAAGTAAATTTATCTAGCTGTAACGATGTTGGAATTCCATCAAGGTGGCCAAACGCTGGTAGACCATTCTGCTGAATAAACGAGTTCAGAACCTTAAGCTCATCCATATAGTTGTCTTTTCACAAGTTATCACACACACAAACTTTAACATGACGTTAACATAAACAATTTGCGTAACTGCACAACAACATCGACTAAAGTGATTTCTGCTTGTTATATGTGAAACTGATCACTCAACCACCCGCTTACTTAGCTAGCCCTACCTATCTCAACCAACACTGCCTGGGTTAGAAGCTGCACATTCTCATCCGCAGGAAAGACCACTACAACCATTGAATCTTGGTCAAAATCACTATTTAATGGAAATATATTCATATAAACTGATTGCTTATTTACATCAAGGAAGAAATCTATGTCATACATACACGATACTATTGTTGCGTTGCAACACAGTAGCCCTGCGCAAAAAGAATTTTACCAAGCGGTTGAAGAAGTATTAACTTCTCTCGCGCCGGTAATAGAAGGCAATAATAAATATAAGGAACAAGCAATTATCCAGAGGATCGTCGAGCCAGAACGTCAAATCATGTTTCGAGTTCCTTGGGTTGATGATGCTGGAAATGTACAAGTAAACAAAGGTTATCGAGTTGAATTCAACTCTGCTTTGGGGCCGTACAAAGGAGGATTGAGATTCCATCACTCAGTCAATGCGAGCATCATAAAATTTCTCGGCTTTGAGCAAATCTTTAAAAACGCACTGACTGGCCTTCCTATCGGTGGCGGCAAAGGCGGTTCAAACTTCGATCCTAAAGGAAAATCCGACGGCGAGATCATGCGATTTTGCCAATCATTTATGAACGAGTTGTACCGTCATATCGGTCCTGCCACCGATGTTCCCGCAGGCGATATCGGCGTCGGGGCGCGCGAAATTGGCTATATGTTTGGTCAATACAAACGATTGACGGGCCGCTACGAAGGTGTGCTTACAGGCAAGAGTCTGCTTTGGGGTGGCTCACTCGCCAGAAAAGAAGCGACAGGATATGGCGCCGTCTATTTTGCAGAATGCATGCTCAACGACCGCAACGATTCATTGAAAGGGAAAACTTGTCTCGTTTCTGGTGCTGGAAACGTGGCTATCTACGCCATTGAAAAACTGTACCATATGGGAGCAACGCCAGTTACATGCAGCGACTCTCGAGGTACGATCTATCATGAGCACGGTATTGATCTTAAGCTCCTAAAACAACTGAAAGAAGTGAAAAGAGCAAGCTTAGAAGAATATTTAGAAACTTACCCTGAAGCAGAATACACACCAGAGGGCGACTATCCTAATGAAGGACATGCTGTTTGGCGATATCAGGCTGATGCTGCCTTCCCTTGTGCGACTCAAAATGAATTAACGTCAGACGACGCACTGGCTCTTATCGAAAACGGATGTATTTTGATTAGTGAAGGGGCGAACATGCCAACCACCCGTGATGCTGCCAATATTATCGTGGACTCGGACATAGCTTATGGGCCTGCCAAAGCAGCCAATGCAGGCGGCGTTGCAACCAGTCAACTTGAAATGGCGCAAAACGCCAGCATGCAAAACTGGACGTTTGAACAAGTGGATAGTCAGTTGCAAACCATCATGAAAAATATTTTCATCAATGCAAACGAAACCAGTAAAGAGTTTGGCCAACCTGGAAATTTAGTTTTAGGCGCCAACATTGCAGGCTTTAGAAAAGTCGCTGATGCAATGATTGAGCAAGGTGTCGTCTAGATGAACGAGCCAGCAGGATGACTGCTGGCTTAATATAACTCCGCAATAGGCCGCGCTTTTTGATAAAGAGCTCCACTTAATTCGCAATAAGCGTTGTCACTTCTGTTTTAACGGAGTTGGCGATAAAGCAATTCTCATGGGCCATGTGGTGCAGTTTTTCTAATTGAGATGGTGTCGGTTGTTTTTCACCTGAGAATGTTATCTTAGGGTTTAACGTTACCTTTGATACCCACTCTTTTCCGTTTTCGCCTTTTTCAAGCTCCCCTACCGCTTCATCTAAGTAACTGTCCACAACGTAACGCCGCTTTGCTGCAATAGACAAGAAAACGAGCATATGACAACTAGAAAGTGCCGCGACAAACGCTTCTTCTGGATCAACATTTTCTTCTACGGATAGTGGTAATGGTACTACGTGGGGAGATGGAGATGCTGGGACTTGCAACCCTCCATCAAATTGCCAAATGTGTGCCCTACTATACTTATTATCACTAAACTCTTCGCCAGCTTTACGATGCCATTTGATTAAAGCGGAATGCTTACTCATTCTAACTCCCTGATTTTCCGACGACGAATCAACACTATCCGTCCTTGCCACAGTAAACCACAACAAAATGAGTTAAGGAAAGCATCGCACTCACAGGGACTATAAAATCTGTTGAGGATCGGCATTGTTCTTCTGGATATCATCCAAAAGTCTATGAGACTGATGGATGTTGACCTGTAACCGATTGATCAGCATCTGCAACTGCTCAATCTCGGGACTTTGGTTGGCTTTAAGTTGAGTTTCCAGGGCCTCCGTTTGGCTCGCCAAAATAGGTAAACTTAGGTTCAGTGCCATCCCTTTCGTTTTGTGCAACGTCAGCTCTAATGAAGCAAAGTCTTCAGCCATAAAGTATTCAATAAGTTCATCAACAGAAGTCTCAAAATCGACAATAATGCTTTTTAGCAACTCGTCGAGCGCTTCTGGCTCATCTCGTAAAGAAGTAAACATGCCTGAACGGGAGAGTTCTTCCTCTGTTAACCTTAAGTTCTCGATTGGCTTACGTTGCAATTGAAGCACATTGCTGTCACTCGTTAGTGGCGGATTCTGTTTCGGTTCGAGTCTGGCGGCAAACTGTTTGAGAGCGTCTGAAAAGCTCTCATGCTGTAGCGGTTTCGTAAGCACATGGTCTGCTCCTGCTTCGATAAAGCTATCGTGAGCTTCACGAAATACGTCTGCCGTGTACGCAAAGAGTAATGTCTTGATACCTAACTCTTGTCGGATAACGCGTGTCGCCTCAACGCCATTCATCTCGGGCATATGGTTGTCCATCAAGATCAGGTCGTACTCGTTCTCTTTCGCCTTTTTAACCGCGATTAATCCATTTTCTGCAACATCCACTTCATGCCCAAGCTTTTCGCAAAACCCTTTTGCCACAATGGCATTCACACGGTTATCATCAGCAAGTAGTATCTTGAAATGGTGTGATTTTGCGCGAGGTTTCGGTGCTTCTTGCTGCTTTTTCGGAGCAGATTCTACCCAAGGAATCGGCAACTCAACGATAAATTGACTTCCAACGCCTTCTATACTCTTCAGAGTAATATGGCCACCCATCAAATCGGTTAGTTTTTTGACGATGGCTAACCCAAGCCCTGTTCCGCCGAACCTTCGAGTCGTTGATGAGTCTGCTTGCTCAAACGAGTTAAAAATATGCTCGTGCTTGTCTGGCGCAATACCAATACCGGTGTCGCTCACGCGCATGACCAACAACTGATTCGATTCATCTAACTCAGTTCTAACCAGCACATGCCCTTCATTGGTAAACTTCACCGCGTTACCGGCGAGATTAAACAAGATCTGTCGTAAACGCGCACAATCTCCAGTAAATTCAGTATATTCAGAAACCTCGTTTTCCAAGATTAACTCGATATTTTTTTCATCAACAAGTGGTTTTATTGCGCTACACACCGGAGAAAGCACTTGATCGAGCTTAAACTTAGCTTGCTCAAATTCCAGTTTGTTTTCTTCAACTTTAGAAAAATCCAAAATATCGTTGAGGATAGTCATCAGATGCTGGCCAGAATCAAGAATAACCCTAATATGCTCTTTCGTCGTCGGCTCTTTGGTCTCTTCTGCAATCATTTGAGAAAGCCCTAGTACACCATTCATCGGCGTCCTTAGTTCGTGACTCATTGCAGCGAGAAAATTTGATTTCGCTTTTGCCGCTCGCTCGGCTTTGTTTCTCGCCTCTTCAATTTCAAGATTCAACTGTTTTAAGTTATGCATTCGGTGATGTGACTGATAAACAAACGCGCTAACTAGAAACATCACCGCGATAAATACAAACAACCACGTAAAACGCGCCTCACTTTGAGCAATATTGAGTAACCGATGCTCTGAGCTTTCGACAAACTCAATATAAGTGTGATCAAGCAGTTCATTCGTCAGCAATTCAATTCTTTTATCACTCGTTTGAAGCCGTTTAAGGAAGTTCGCTTCTTTTTCACTCTCAACTTCAGTTTGTGTTAGAAGCAACTGGTTGAGAAATTCAAAATAACGACTGCCACCCAATGATTGACCGCTCTCGGTAGAAACCTCTTGCTGATATAAATTGAACAACATGAGTAATGCATACCGATTTTCTACCTGAACACCAATTAACATATCAAGCTTCAACGTTGTTTGAAGCACTCGCTCCTTAAACTGTTCAAGCGTATCCCTAACTTTTATACGATTGGGTGTCACGGGAAACCAAACTGATGCCTTTGATGATTCCAACAGTGCCTGTGCTGCGATTTCTATCTCTACTAAAGATGTTGTTAACTCATAGTTTTTCCTATCTTCAACGGCATATCGGTTCACGATAACATCACGCTCTTCAATCAACTCATGTCCGATATTCATTAGCCCTGCATGAAATTCTTGAGCGTTTTTTGAATTCATATACGACATATACGCCAGTGTGCAGCACGTCAGTATCCCAATAAAAAAGCAAAAGTTGATCAGTTTGAATTTATTCATTTTCCAACACCTCTAAAATTATGGGTCTAGGTGCTGTCAACGACTGCAAGAATGCTTCAATGTCCGCGACATTCTCATCGTTCATCGTTATACCGAGCTGGGTTTTAGCCATGATTTGTATCGCGTCGGATAACTTATCGACTTGCCCATTATGAAAATAAGGACTCGTTAGCGCGACATTGCGTAAACTGGCTACTCTAAAATAGAATCGCTCTTCATCTTCTATCGTAACGAGTTGCCGGCCCGAGTCCTCTACTACTGGCTTATCCTTGAAATAGGCGAACCTTTGGATCATCGCTCCGCCGATATTTTTGCCCTGATGACACTGCACACAACCTGAAGTCTGAAATGTTTTCCAACCTCTGATTTGCTGTTCACTCAGTACATGCGTGTAACCCAATAAGTAAGCATCGAATGGTGCGCCAGGCGTCTGCAGCCCTTCAACAAACTCCACAATAGCGGACTTGATATTATGAACGTTAATCGGCAATTCATCGTCACGACTAAATAGCGCTTGATAATGTTCACTCTCTTTTACATATTGCTCTATTGTTTGCCAGTTTGAGTCCATTTCCATTGGATTATGGATTGGACCATCAATCTGAGCCATCAAGGTGTTTTCCGTTCCATCCCATAAAAAACGATAATTTAACGCCGCATTAAACACTGTTATAGAATTTCTAATTCCATCACCTTTCACCCCCGTAGAGACTGGTGTATTTTCAGCGCCATTGGTTTGCAGATTGTGGCATGTCGCGCAGCTGACATTACCATTTGACGATAATTGAGGATCGCGGAAGAGATGCCAGCCAATTCTCGCTAGCTTAATATCCACATTAGGATCACCCTGTATGGGCTGAACTAGGGAGATATCACCTAACATCTTCGCGTTTCTTGCGGTTGTTGTTTGGCTCAAAATGAGTGTTACAACAGCTAGTGCGATTGCGCTGTATTGCCTCATCAACTACATACCTTAAACTTGTCATTGATATGAATTTAGTTGCATTTTGGCGTTTTTTCCACCGACAGGAAGTTGAAAAAACGAGTTAAGTATTGCTTTGTTTAAGGCTTTGGTTGAAGAGGGAGTAATAAGGCGAATAGGAAGAAACCTATCGCCTTATGAGTAGCTAACGTATTGAAATCTGAGTTTAGTGTAGAAAAGCCAAAAACCGTTGAAACCAAGTCACCTCTCCATACGAGATCAGATCGAAAATAGTAAAGAATACGGCACAGATAACGGCCAACTTAATCAAACGCTGAACAATAAACATAAACATCACAATTACCAATAATTTGCTTTAGTTTACTATCTCACACAGCGTTTATATATAAAAAAGTAGTCTCCTAATTAGCCTCGGCAACTTATTCATTAGAACCTATACTCAAGCATCTCTAAGTTATTTGGATATACTTGAATTAGGATTTCAAAAAGTCCCTGTGACCACACAAGGAGGACTGCATGAAACGACTATGGATATGGTTCTTACCTTTACTCTTGATGGCCAGTCAAGCACTGGCGAATACCGTTTGGATTGTTCCTGTCAAAGGCGCTATAGGGCCTGCTACTAGCGACTATTTATCTCGTGAAATAGACGAAGCTCAACTAAACGGTGTCAGTTTAGTGATCTTAGAGATGGACACACCAGGCGGCTTAGACAGTGCAATGAGAGATATTATTCACGCGATTACCACCTCCTCCACTCCAATTGCGACTTGGGTTGGCCCGTCAGGATCTAGAGCGGCTAGCGCAGGGACATACATTTTACTCGCCAGCCACGTTGCCGCAATGGCTGAAGCCACCAACCTTGGCGCGGCAACGCCCGTCGCGTTAGGTGGTGCCCCTCAGCCCCCTTCATCGGATGATGGCAAAGATCAAAACGCGGAAGAAACGTCAGAAGGAACCAACGAAGGTTCAGAGAAAGTTCCCGCGAAAACCGCAATGGAGAAAAAGGTGATTAATGATGCTAGAGCCTATATTAAAGGCTTAGCAAAGCTTCATGGCCGAAATGCAGAGTGGGCAGAGAAAGCAGTGAGCGAAGCAGCGAGTTTGGACGCCACAGAGGCATTGGAATTAAACGTTATTGATTATATAGCCAACTCACCAGAGGATTTAGTCAAAGCCATTGATGGACAAACTGTTAAAGTTAACAATCGTGATGTGACATTGTCACTGGAAAATCCCGTATGGATTGAAAGAACACCCGATTGGCGAGCAGAAATGCTAGCCGTTATCACCAATCCAAACGTTGCCTACATTCTAATGCTCATCGGCATCTACGGTTTACTTCTTGAATTTTACAACCCAGGAATTGGCTTACCCGGTGTGCTAGGTGGGATTTGTCTGCTTCTTGCCATGTACGCACTACAAATGATGCCCGTCAACTACGCAGGTCTTGGTCTGCTGTTACTCGGTATTGCACTAATGATAGCGGAAGCATTCAGCCCGAGCTTTGGTATTTTGGGCTTAGGCGGCGTTGTCGCCTTTGTACTCGGTTCGATATTTCTCATGGACAGTGAGTTACCAGGATTCCAGATCGCCCTTCCTTTGATTTTTGGTATTGCCATATTTTCCGTGGCTCTAATCGTGCTGACCGTCGGCCTGCTGCTCAAAATTCGTCGCCGGCGTGTAACGACGGGTTTAGAGACTTACCCTGGGAAGGTCGCCGTGGTAAGCGATGACTTTATCGATGGCGAAGGACGCGTTCAACTCAACGGTGCGTTATGGCGAGCTAAAGCCAAAGACCATCAACAATTCAAACAAGGTGATCACGTCACCATTGTTAATGTTAAAGGGCTGACCTTAACTGTGATGCCTGATGACCGCCAAAATAAATAGGAGGCGCTTTATGATGCTCTATACCGTTGCGGTGATCGTGGTGCTGCTGTTCGCACTAGCGACCCAAATGTTCAAGGTTTTGAGAGAATACGAACGTGGGGTTGTGTTCTTTCTTGGTCGATTTCAAGAAGTCAAAGGACCTGGTTTGATCATCCTTATCCCATTTATTCAGCAAATGGTGAGGGTTGATTTACGTACTGTCGTTTTGGATGTGCCGACACAAGATTTAATTACCAAAGATAACGTTTCTGTGCGCGTCAACGCGGTCGTTTATTTTCGCGTAGTCGATCCTCAAATGGCGATTAACAATATTGAAAGCTACAGCGATGCCACCAGTCAGTTAGCACAAACCACGCTGCGCTCGGTATT
Organism: Vibrio sp. 397; assembly: GCF_033339395.1. Lineage (NCBI taxonomy): Bacteria > Pseudomonadati > Pseudomonadota > Gammaproteobacteria > Vibrionales > Vibrionaceae > Vibrio > Vibrio sp. 397. The sequence continues at coordinate 219,611 of NZ_JAWOUN010000002.1, forward strand.
GGGTCAGCATGAACTCGATGAATTGCTATCAGAGCGAGAACGCCTCAATAAGGATTTACAATCCATTCTCGATCAACAGACTGATGACTGGGGAATCAAGATTGCTACGGTTGAAGTCAAACATGTTGATTTAAATGACAGCATGGTCAGAGCCCTAGCCCGTCAGGCAGAAGCAGAACGTAACCGTAGGGCGAAGATCATTCACGCTACTGGTGAGTTAGAGGCTTCAAATAAATTAAAAGAAGCAGCGCAAATGCTCAACGAAGCACCGAATGCACTGCAATTACGTTACATGCAGACACTCACTGAAATCACTACAGACAAAACATCCACTATTATTTTTCCAATGCCGAGCAATCTTGTCGAAGCTGTCAGTGATATCGCCGAAGCGGTGAAAAAGAATAAAGAGACACAAGATAAGTAAGATTCTGCCCCTAGGAAGTAACGACCACTCACGTTACTTCCTTATTTGGTACTCGCTTTAAGGATGTGCCCATCTTCTTTATCACATTCTTGTTTCATTACTTCTAAGCCCGTTTTAAAGCATGTTCGCCAAGCGGTTTCAACATCGGCATCGTACCCAGAATCACACTGCCGAACCGTTTCTAACAAACTCTCAAGCCAAACATCAAAATCCTGCGGCTCTATACCAATATCTGCACTTGCATGCTTTTTCCCATACTTTTCCACCATTTTGTGCGCTTCGGTCGAGGTATCTGCCATCATAAAAAACACGATAGACCCTCTAAGCATTCTCACTTGTTGGTGCATGTCTATACCGTCAAACTTCTGTCTAAAGTTGGCGCTTTTCGACCATAAATTTTTGTAGAACAAGTCGAAAAACTCCTGATCTGAAGTACAACGTTCATAGCTATCATTAAAAACTTCAATCACGTTCATGTTGCTTTCCCCTACGCCTCAATATGAGTTTAATTTAATATCAAATAAAAGCTTCCAAATAAGGACTTTTAAGTTTCAAATCGATCAACTCACATCGATTTTCAACAAAAAGTAAAAAGTGATTTAAATAAACACCCTCTTATCAATGAAAAAATATCCATTATCATGAACCCATATTCGAGGTACGCATGGTTTTCGATGCTAGTGCATCCTCATCTGTCATCACATAAAGAGGATATAAACGTGTCCCATCAAATCATTACCGATCTAAATAACCGTTACACTGCAAAAAAATATGATGAAACCAAGCGCGTTTCTCAAGAAGACATGGCGATAATCAAAGAAGCACTGCGTTTGTCGGCGTCTTCTATCAACTCACAACCATGGAAATTCATCGTTATTGAAAGTGATGAAGCGAAGCAACGTTTCCACAATACGTTTGCAAATATGCACCAGTTTAACCAACCACACGCGAAAGCCGCATCACATACGATTCTGTTTGCTTACGATCCTAAATTTACTAAAGAGAAATTTGCGAAACGTGTGGATGCAGAAGTAACATCTGGCCACTTGCCAGCGGAGATGTACAACAACTTTATGGGTGCTTACGCTTTTGCCGATGCAAATACGGACGAAAATGGCTTCAACGGAAACTGGACAAAAGCACAAGTCTATTTGGCACTAGGCAACCTACTACACACATTGGCACGACTAGGCATTGATTCAACACCGATGGAAGGTGTCGATCCGGCTCTGATTGGAGAAGAGTTTAAAGAAGAGCTCGAGGGCCATATTTGTGAAGTTGCGCTGGCGATTGGCTACCATAAAGATGGGGAAGATTACAATCATGGTCTTCCAAAAGCACGCCTTGCAATGGATGAGGTAATTACGACTCTATAGTCGACCATTGTCTTAGCTTAGCGACTTAACTCATTGTTTAAACTAAAAAGAGCCGCATTAATGTGCGGCTCTTTTTTACTTGGTTCTGCGTCAACGTTACGCAACTTGCTCTGACTTAAAATTACCAAGCAATGCATCGTAAAGCTCATTGTCGCTTAACACACCAACCAGCTTATTATCTTCAACCATAAGCAGAGGCTGATTGCTGCGCTGTTTAAGTTCAATCGCTTCTCGCATACTGATTTCTGGGCTAACCTGAACCAGAGAGTTTTCATTAACTTCATCAAGGTTCGAAGAATCGCTCTTCCATTGAATCAACGATTTACCTTTATCCGCTAAACTTAACCCCTTGCTCTCTTGTATCACCCAAATATCTTTATCAGGGCAAATCAGAACACGCGTATCTTCGCGAACCAAATCGTCACGCATTAAGGAACGTCCCTTCAGCACATTTAATGGATTAGTGTGAGCAACAAAGTCCGCCACATAATCGTTTTCTGGAGCAAGAATGATCTGTTCTGGCTTGCCATGTTGAATCAGCTTTCCTGATTCCATAATGGCGATGTTGTTGCCGATTTTAAGCGCCTCATCCAAGTCGTGACTCACAAAAAGAATGGTTTTGTTTAGCTTTTCTTGCAGCAGAATCAATTCATCTTGAAGCTGAGCACGAATCAATGGGTCAAGCGCTGAAAACGGCTCATCCATTAACAAGATATCTGTGTCCATCGCGAACGCTCGCGCTAGGCCAACACGCTGCTGCATACCACCAGAGAGCTCGTGCGGGAATTTCGTTTCCCACTCAGACAAACCTACCATTTCGAGCTGTTCACGCGCTTTTTTACGGCGCTCAGCTTTACCAATGCCTTGCATCTCTAGACCAAACGCTACATTGTCTAACACCGTTAACCATGGCATCAATGCAAACTTCTGAAACACCATGGACACGCGGTGCGTACGAAGGTGGCGCAGCTTCTGTTCGTCACAGTTAGAGAGCTCAACCATATCGTCGCCATCTTTGATTTTCAGAGAGCCACGAGAGATATCGTTCAATCCGTTAACCGTTCGCAGCAAACTTGATTTACCCGAGCCCGAAAGCCCCATCAAGACACAGATCTCACCCTGTTTCACGTTCAGCGAAACATTATCAACCCCAACCACTTGGCCAGTTTCATCAATGATTTCTTGTCGAGACTTCCCTTGATCTAGTAGTGCTAGCGCCTGTGCTTGTTGCTGACCAAAAACGACATCAAGATTTTTAATAGTAATAGCGTCCATGATTATGCCTCCTTCTGGTTTGGTGCTTTACACAAGCGATCAAGAATGATGGCAACGAGTACAATCGCTAAACCCGCTTCAAAACCTTGTGAAATGTTTACCGTATTCAGTGCACGTACGACTGGCTTACCAAGCCCATCAGCACCAACAAGCGCCGCAATGACAACCATAGACAAAGACAACATAATACATTGCGTAACACCGGCCATAATACTTGGTAATGCCGCAGGCAACTCCACCTTAAACAGCAACTTCATGCGGCTGGCACCAAATGCTTTACCCGCTTCAAGTAGCTCCTCCGGAACTTTAATAATGCCGAGGTACGTCAATCGAATTGGCGCAGCGATAGCGAAAATGATGGTCGAGATTAGACCAGGGACAATACCTAAGCCAAACAGAACCAAGGTTGGAATTAGGTAAACGAATGTCGGTACGGTCTGCATCAAATCGAGTATTGGCCGCAACAAGGTGTATAACCAAGGACGGTGCGCCGCCATAATGCCCAACGGCACGCCAATTAATACGGAAATCGTTGTCGCTGCAAACACAAGGACAAAGGTTTCCAGCATTTCTTGCCAGTAACCAAGGTTGAGAATTGCGAGTAAGGCCAACACGATAAATACGACAAGAGGAATGCTGCGATGTAAGAACCAAGCAATTGCCGCCGTCATAATGATTGGCGCTGCAGGTGGCATCCATTTAAAAATGTCCACCACGAAAAGAATGATCGTTTCAAGTGTAATAGAGATTGCATCGAAAAAACCCGATGCATTGATGGTTAACCAATCGACGCCAGTTTCCATCCATTGGCCCAACGGTAGTTTGTTGTCCGTAATAAAATTCAAAATAAAACCTTTGTGTTAATGAAGCGGGCAAAACTCTGCCCACTTTCTTTTAAAAAAACGAGCTCAAATACTGCTTATTAAGCGTTTGTTTTTAAGTAGTTTGTAATAGCTGTTAGCGCATCTTGGCCATCCACCGTTTTCACGCCCTCTAGCCACGCTTCAATTTGCTCTTGGTTTGCATTCAACCATGCTTGCGCTGCTTTTGATGGCTTCTGTTTCTGGTTAAGAATCGCTTCCATCAGTTCATTTTCCATTTCTAGGTTAAACTCTAGATTTTTCACTAGCTGACCTACATTTGGACACTCAGCGAGGTAATTTTTACGTACGTTTGTGTAGACGTTCGCGCCGCCGTAGTTAGGACCGAAGAAGTCATCACCACCCGCTAGATATTCCATTTCAACGTTACTATTCATTGGGTGCGGCGCCCAACCTAGGTACACAATCCATTGATTGCGGCGTGCGGCACGTGATACTTGAGACACCATGCCAGCTTCACTGGACTCAACTAGGCTGAAATCTTTTAGGCCGAATGCGTTACTATCAATCATTGACTGAATTAAGCGGTTGCCATCGTTTCCAGGTTCAATGCCGTAAATGCGGTCTTTAAATTTGTCGGCATGTTTTACTAGGTCAGCGAAGTTGGTTACGCCTGCGTCATAAACGTATTTTGGAACCGCTAGCGTGTACTTTGCGCCAACGAGGTTCGCGCGTACGGTTTCAACAGTACCTGCATCACGGTATTTCGCGATATCACCTTCCATCGTTGGCATCCAGTTACCTAAGAAAATGTCGATATCGCCATTAGCCATAGAGGAGTAAGTTACAGGCACAGACAGAAGATCGGTCTTCGTTTTGTACCCCAACCCTTTAAGTAACTCTGATGTAACGGCAGTGGTCGCTGTGATGTCAGTCCAACCTACATCTGCGAAACGAACCGTTTCACATTGGTTGGCGTAAGCGCCTGTTGCTAAAGTACTTAGTGCAATTGTTGAGAAGATTTTTGTCATCTTAGACATGTTGAATTCCTTGTAATGATTACTGACTTTTTCATTTTATGAGATCGAATCGAGATCTCTTTTTGGCGGATGCATTCGTTGCATCTCTTGCCAGTCCGGTGCAATCCAAACTGGTACGTTGTTCGACGTTTCTAGGGCGTTATCCAAAATCATATCCGCGGCGCGTTCTGCCACCATAATCGTTGGCGCATTTAAATTACCGTTCGGAATGGTTGGGAAAATAGAAGAGTCCACCACACGCAAACCTTGAATACCGCGTACTTGGCATTGCTCATTTAAGACGGCTAATGGGTCATTATCTGCGCCCATTTTGCAGGTACAAGATGGATGGTAAGCACTCTCGACGTTTTGCTTCACCCATTCATCAATCTGTTCATCCGTTGTGATGTTCAGACCGGGTTGGATCTCGTCCCCACGAAACTCATCCATGGCTGGCTGATTGAGGATCTCGCGAGTAAGGCGAATACAATCACGCCAATCCTGCTTATCTTGTTCAGTGGAAATGTAGTTAAACTCAATCTTCGGCTTATCATTCGGATTCGCAGAGACAACTTCGACCGACCCGCGACTTTCTGGCTTGTTAGGTCCAACGTGCACTTGGAAACCATGACCATCAAAAGCAGCTTGCCCGTCATAACGCATTGCCGCTGGCAAGAAGTGATATTGAATATTTGGCCACTTTAGCCCTTCTCGAGAGCGGATAAATGCACACGATTCAAAGTGGTTAGTCGCACCAAGGCCTTTGCGAGTTAATATCCACTCAGTGCCAATCAAGCCCTTGCTCACCAAACCTAATTTGCTGTTGAGCGTGATAGGTTGTTTACAGTGATATTGGAAGTACACTTCTAAGTGATCTTGCAGGTTTTTACCTACCCCCTCCAACGAGTGTTTCACCTCAATGCCCGCTTTTTCTAATACTGCCTTAGGGCCAATGCCTGAAAGCTGCAACAGCTGAACGGAGCCAACCGAACCCGCACTCGAAATCACTTCATTATTCGCAAAACATTGCTGAATTGAACCTGACTTTTCAAATTCAACGCCTACCGCTTTCTTGCCTTCTGCACCAGTTTCTTCTAATAAAACTCGATGAACCGTCACCCTCTTCATTAGGGTGAAGTTTTTGCGTTTTTTAGCGCGGCTTAAGTATGCATTAGAGGTCGAAGCGCGTACGCCTTTGTCGACGGTCATATGCATTAGGCCAAAGCCCTCTTGCTGATAACCGTTGTAATCTTTTGTTTCTGGGTAGCCCGCTTCTTTGCCTGCATCAATAAAAGCTTGGTACAGTGGATTGAGCTTCATATCGTTGCCGTTACATGTGCCGACTGGACCGTGATCGCCCCGATATTCATCAGCACCACCAATCCAAGACTCTGCTTTACGGAAATAAGGCAAACACGACTGATAATTCCAGCCTTTCGCGCCTTCCTCTTCCCACTGGTCAAAGTCACAAGCGTGTCCGCGAACGTAAACCATGCCGTTGATAGATGAGCTACCGCCCAGAACTTTTCCGCGAGGGCAATGAAGTTGGCGACCATCCAACCCTTGCTCTTCAACCGTCTCAAACTGCCACGCGTATTTTTCAGTGTTCATCGGGTAAGAAAGCGCTGTTGGCATTTGGATAAAAATACTTTTATCCGACCCACCCGCTTCGAGTAATAGGACCGAATTTTGACCACTTTCACTTAAGCGATCCGCTAACACACAGCCGGCCGAACCCGCACCGACGATGATGTAATCGTAGTGTTGTTGCATTTTTATTCTCCTAGGAGTTAATACTAATCACCCTAGATAAGTGAACGAAATTAGCGTAGGAAAAATGCTTGAGAACAAGGCGGAAATTTTGATAAGTAGTTAACCTACAATCAAAATTGACAACGTAGTTATCGAGCATTTTAACAAGCTAAAGTGGTCAGTTATCTACTATGAGTAGTATCATTTGTAAGGGCTTTCGAAGTCGCTTAGCTGAACCAGAACACTCTTCGTTTGTGTGTAATGTTTAAGGGTTTCGACTCCGTTTTCACGGCCAACACCTGATTGCTTGTAGCCGCCAACTGGCATTTCCGCAGGTGAGTCACCCCATGTGTTCACCCAACAAATACCCGCTTGAATTTGATGGATCACAAGGTGCGCACGAGATAGGTTTTGAGTAAATACACCTGCCGCTAAGCCATAATCGGTGCCATTTGCACGCGCAATCACTTCCGACTCATCGCGGAATTTCAGAACTGACATTACCGGGCCAAAGATTTCTTGTTGAACGTGGCTCATGTCATCATCGCAATCGACAAATACGGTTGGAGTAACAAAGTTACCATTGGCTAGGCCATTGTCTGTTACTTTGTAGCCGCCAGTCAGTAACGTCGCGCCACTCGCTTTCGCGGCTTCAATCGCTCCTAGAACTTTCGATTCATGATCTTTAGAGATTAGCGCGCCAATTTGCGTGTTCTCATCAAGCGGATCGCCGACGACTAACAGCTCGGTTCGGGCTTTAAGCTGTGCGATAAAGTCGTCATAAATACCTTCATGGACAAATACACGTGTACCGTGCGTACAAACCTCACCTTGGGTGTAGAAGTTCGCCACCATGGCCGCAGAAACGGCATCGTTTAACTTCGCATCATCAAAAATAATCAGTGGAGACTTACCACCAAGCTCCATCGTTACTTGTTTTAGTGTCTTAGCGCTGTCACTCATGACGACTTTACCGGTGCCTGACTCACCCGTGAATGACACTTTTGCGATATCAGGATGCGCCGTTAGCATCTGTCCTACTCGGTAATCCCCTTGCACGACATTAAATACGCCATCTGGCATGCCCGCTTCTGAATAAATTTCGGCGAGCTTAAGCGCCGTTAATGGTGTTTCTTCTGATGGCTTGAAGATCATTGCGTTGCCCGCAGCCAGTGCTGGCGCCGATTTCCACATCGCAATTTGAATTGGATAATTCCAAGCGCCAATACCCGCGCAAATGCCCAATGGCTCACGACGTGTATAGAAAAACTGATCGTCGCTGAGCGGCTGCTGTTCACCTTGTAGACTTGGAGCAAGGCCAGCGTAGTACTCAAGAACATCGGCACCTGTTGTGACATCAACCGCGATAGCTTCTTGAATTGGCTTACCAGTATCTGCCACTTCCAATGCAGCCAACTCGTCATTACGCTCACGTAAAATGGCAACGGCTTTGTGTAAAATACGGCTGCGCTCAATCGCAGTCATCGCCGACCATGCAGCAAAACCTTTCTTTGCCGATTCAATCGCTGCTTGAAGATCGTCTTGGTTCGCTTGTTTAATGTTGGCCAATGGCTCACCATTCGCCGGATTGTAAGTGGTGAAGTGTTCATCTGAACACCCGTCGTACATCGCACCATTGATATAGTGTGCTTTCATTTCCATTTTGAAGACCTGTAACTTTTATATTTTTTCAGAATAAAACGTAAGTTGTTTTTCGAGATAATCGTTGATGATGATTCTCGCTCTTTCTGCATCAATGCCTTGCGGGTTGAGCGTTCCGCGCAGCCAAATTCCATCAATAAGTGATGCAATACCATGAGCAACCAATTCAGCCTGCTCTGCATTTAATAATGCTTTGAGTTCTTTTCTTAGGTGGGACAATAGACGTCGTTCGTTGACACGCTGTAAACGCTTGAGCTGCTCGTCATGCATTGAGTACGACCAAAACGCCAGCCAAGTCTTAGCAACTTGGTTTTCTGCCTGATAGCCGACAAAGTTACCGTCAATGATTGCATTAATTCTTTGGTGATGAGCATCACTTGGCAGCTCACGTAACTTCTGTGTGATAGTGGACGAAAGCTGACGCAAGATTTCTCGCATCGTTTCCTCCAGCAATCCGTGCTTACCACCGAAATAGTGGTTGATAATCCCCGTTGATACACCGGCTTCTTTGCTGATTAACGAAATACTCGCCGCGTGTAAACCGACTCTATCAATCACTGACATTGTCGCTTTCACAAGCTGCGGTTTTCTGATTTCAGGCATCCCCACCTTTGGCATTTTGCGTCCCTGTTATTTTTAATTGAACGGTTAGTTAAATATAAAATGCCTGAAAATTAATTCGAACTCAAATTATTTTTAAAGAAAAATGTTAGTAAAAAAGGATGAAAAGTTGAGGGTGTACGAAAAATCGCTCGGTAAGAACTTGTCGGGATAACTAGATTTTAGTTTAAGAACAAACAAACAAGAAAAACAAAATCAAATACTTAACTCTTACTCTATTTTTAAAACGATTATGAACGAGTTGATTTTTGAACAACAAAAATCTGTGCCACAAAAAATTTATATCGACCACTAATCATTTCACCTGTACACGGTTTATTTGTACAAAGAATAGACACACTAGTTTGTTATAGTTTTGTAGACACAAGTGGCATTCGCACTTTGAAGGTGAAGAAGGCAAAGAGAGAGGTTATATTGAACGCCATGAATATGCGATTCGATATCCTTAAGCCATTTTTAAGTAATATCGCCAAGTGACTTTAAGATGTTAGATTCAGCGTTTTATATTCGAAGCAAGGATCTCAAAGTCACTTGGCTATCAAAGTAAATGGGAGGGATAAGTTCAGATTCATCGTGCGATGAGCCTGAACTCTTGATTTCTGTTACGCTAGCGAGCGACCTTTCACGCAGTTGCGTCCGTTCGCTTTCGCTTGATAAAGCAATTTATCGGCCTGATCGCAAAGTGATTTAAAACTCATCTCATTATCTTCAGTGGTAACGACTCCAAAACTACAGGTCACTCTCACTTCTTCTTTCTGTTCCGTAACAAAGCCATGTAGGGATAAAGCGCTACGTAAACGTTCTGCAGTAATAAGGGCGTTTTTATGGTCTGTATTGGGCATAACAACAACAAACTCTTCACCACCAAAGCGAGCAACAATGTCGTTCTCACGCACAGTTTCCTCCAACACTTTGGCAACGCCCGTTAGTACGGTATCTCCAAACACATGCCCATAGGTATCATTTACCTGCTTGAAATAATCCACATCGATTAACGCTAAAGTTACTGGCCCCGATTGTGGTTTATTTGGCACCATTTTCTGTTTATCGAGTTTGCTATCTACCCATTTATTTAAAGCTAGATAACCGTACTTAACTTGCTCGACTTGCTCAAAAACAAAGTGTTGTATTTTTTCTTGCTTAGATTGATGTACCGGTTTCTCTTTTCGCTCACGCCTCACTTCTACTGGCTTAGTGAACCAGTCCTCTAAAAAACGGCGATTGAACAACCCTGTCAATGTGTCTGTCTTTGCGAGGCGACGCATTCTCAAACGCGAGCGATTGACGACGAGAAATACTACCGCCATCAAAAATAGAACACCGATGAGCGCAAGTAGCGCTTCACCCAATAAGTAAAAAGTACGACGGTTATTTTCTAGCTCCATACGCTGCAAAACATTGTTCCAGTTGAGATCTTCGTTCTCATATTCAAGTCGTTCCAACTCAAATAACGTCTGCTGGCGCTCAAGATTTTCAACTTCTCTTTGATTGCTAAATTGGATAAATTTATCGTGATAGTTACCGTAAGTTTCGAATGCTAGTTTAAAGTCATTGCTTCCCGCATAGGCCATAGCGGCGACTTTTAGTAGCTCCATTTGCTGTTGCTTGACGTATCGACTCTCTATAATCTCCGGCAGCATTGGCGCGATCATCGCTAAAAGTATTTCAAATTGCTGCTGCTCTAACATATATTCGGCTTGTAACAACTTAAATGTTGCCAAATACGCGCTAGACGTTTCTCTGTACTGTAAATTCTCTGCCAGCTTCAAGTGGTTAACCATCTTCTTTTCTTGATTCGTCTCGCGATATAAAGCTGCAAGTTCAAGGTTAACTCGAAATCTAAAGCGTCCATCACCGATAATTTGAGCCAGCTTTAACGCTCGCTGATATGACGCTATCGCCTCTTCGTATTGGAACTGTGCTTTATGAAGTTTCGCTATCGTCAAAACGCTCAACAACTCATTGAACGACATACGCCTATCCCTAAAATAGCGATATGCTTGTTCCAAAAGCGCCTCAGATCGGTCGTAACCCTGAATTTTGACAAGTACGTCACCTAGCTCTAGTGCTGCACGTTCTACCAGCCCGTGAACACCTGAAGATTCAGCCGCATCCATGGACGACATAAGTGCAGCATAGGATTTTTTAAACTCACCTTGCTCATCGTAATAGCGTCCTTTTAGCAACAGGATTTCTGATTCAAGTTGCTTATCACCATTCTCACGCGATGTTTCCAACAAGCTATCCAACGCAGAAAGCGCGGTATCGATATCGCTCTTTCCAACCATAGTTCGCATCTGAATCAACTTAAACAGGAGATACTCATGGCTCTGTGGACGCACAAGCTCCAATCCTTTTTGAACGACACTCTGACTCTCTTCTACGCGCCCTAGCAGCTCTAAAACCGTGGCCTTGGCAAGCCAGTAACGCACCAACAGCGCTGTTGGTTGGTTTTGTAGTAAAGACTCTTCTTCTAACGCTTCAATCAAAGCTAAAGAACTCTGAGGTAATGCGTAAATTTGATTTTCGATGCCTTCTAACGACTGTAAAAACTTACCTTCCTGTTCCACCTTTTCTGTGGAGGCCTGAACAGAAAAACACAGACACCCCAATAATAGCGGCATCGTCCTAAGCGAATGAAATAGTGACATTATTGCTCTTCCCTAATGGGTAGTTACTTCAGTGTAATTGAGAATTCTGATTATTTATTATTAAGACAACTGAAGGTTATTCAGTCAGCCTCATATTCCCATGTATTTTGCGCTGAATAATAAATCACCATCTTTAGATGCCGAAATAGTTTTCGGTTACAATATGACCAATAAGAATGTTTTTTACACACCAAGAATGACGATCTCGTTAGTGAGACAAAAGATCGTCTTAGTTGTGAGTTGATACATTTACATGACAAGCAATATAGAACTAACCATTCACATTAGAAATAGAATCAATTTTTATACCGTTCGATGAGATAGCAGTCGACGATGCATCCAATACATTTTTCAGATAGAAGCAATAAAAGAAAGGAGAAAATGGAAGGAAGCGAACAATCAAACTCGCTCCCCTTTTTTATGTTGCAGAAGGGGTTACATTCGCATTCCGCCATCGACTTCGAACACTCTTCCGGTCACGAATTCGTTGGTTAACACGTATTTTATGGTCGATGAAATTTCATCCGCCAAACCTAAACGTCCAACCGGAATCATTCCGATTAAACGTTCCATCGCTTCAGGTTTTATTTGGTCTGTCATGGCAGTTTTGATGACACCCGGAGCAATCGCCACTGAGCGAATTCCGAAACGCCCTAACTCTTTCGCCCACACCGTTGCCATGGTGGCTACCGCCGCTTTAGATGCTGAATAGTTGGTTTGACCAATATTCCCGGCACGCGCAACGCTGGATATGTTGATCAGAACCCCTTTGCTATCGGTGTTCAGCATTACCTTGCTCGCTTCACGGCCACACAGAAAAGTGCCTGTTACATTCACATCTAGAACAGACTGAAATTGTTCCAGCGACATCGTGTTAACCTGACCATCTTTGACTTTAATGAACATACCATCACGCATAATACCTGCGTTATTGATAACGCCATTGAGCTGCTTGAAATCTGCCTCAATTTGCTCAAAAGCAGTGCACACCTGCTGTTCGTCAGTCACGTTCGTCACATAAAAACGAGCGGTAACGCCGAGAGATTCACATTCCGCTTTCGTTTCAGCCAGTTGATCTGAATTGAGGTCGATAAGCGCAAGATGAACGCCATTTTCCGCCAGTGACAGTGCCATTTGTTTACCCAGCCCCTGCCCTGCCCCCGTGATCGCAATAACCTTATTTGCTAGATCCATACGCGCTCCTTAGGCCTGATTTTGCTTTTGGTAGAACTCAAACAAGCTTGAAAAATCTTTTTGCCCGTTGCCCTGACCGTTGTGAAAATTAAACAGATTACGAGCCAAGCTGCCCATTGGCGTTGATGTTTGACTGGCAACCGCCGCTTCCATCGCAAGACCCAGATCTTTAGCCATTAACTGGCTCATAAAGCCGCCTTGATAACCATTGCTTGCAGGCGTATTTTCCATCACACTTGGACAAGGGTTATAAAGCTCTAGCGCCCAGTTACGTCCTGAACTTTGCAACATGATGTCGGAAAGCACTTTGGGATCGAGTCCGTTTTCCATCCCTAAATTGAGTGCTTCACAGGTGCCGCTCATCAAAATGCCCAACATCATGTTATTGCAGATCTTCGCCACCTGACCAGCTCCAGCATCGCCTGCATGGAAGATGTTTTTACCCATGTGGCTAAGCACCGCTCTGGCTTGAACAAAGTTCTCTTGTGAGCCGCCAACAATGAAAGTTAACGTACCTGCTGCTGCGCCCGCAACGCCACCAGATACTGGTGCATCAACAAAACTGATACCAAGTTGCGATGCTTTTTCGCCAACCAAACGAGCAGTCGCCGGATCGATGGTGGAAGAATCAATCAGCAAGGTACCTGATTCGACGCTATCTAAGATGCCATCTTGACCAAGATAAACGCTTTGAACGTGTTGGCTCGCTGGCAGCATAGTGACAACCACGTCAACACCTTGTACTGCCTGCTGAACGGAATCGGCACTTGAAGCGCCCAATGCGGTCAACTCCTCAACTGCGTTTGGGTTCAAATCAAATACTTCGACGTTCAAGCCCGCTTTGAGTAGATTCTTAGCCATAGGCGCACCCATGTTACCAAGGCCAATAAATGCAATTTTGTCCATATCGTATTTCTTCCTTGTACTAAAGTGCCGCTATAGCTACCGACGATGCGGTCAGTGGGTATTCTGCTGAGTCAATTGGCGAGAAGAAGCGCTCCAAAACTTGTGGCGTTACGTCAGAAACCGTGCGATGTTGCCAAGTCGGTTGATTGGTTTTATCAATAATCAGCGCACGAACCCCTTCTCTAAAATCACCTTCTAAGCCACAACGTAGTGTTAGGTTAAATTCCATATCAAAACACGCTTTCAAAGAGAGGTTTTGATACTGCGTTAACTGCTGATAAGTGATACTGAGCGACAACGGACTGCCATAGTTCAGTGACTTCTGCGCATTGACGAACCACTTGCTATCAACGTTAGCACGGCTGATTGCATCAACAATTGACGCTAAGTCACCCGAACATAACTGCTCAATCAATTCCGCATAGGGCATCAACATCCCTTCGGTTGGCTCGTCCACGTGTACCGAACGCAGCGTAGTGGCGATTTTTTCGTTGATGTTCGCTTCACCTTTCCAACTTACCGATGCAAGCAGATCCAGCAGCACTTGCTTGTTTTCTGGCTGTGCAATCCATTGGCTTAACCCCAACGCTTTCATATCTGTTGCGTTAATTTGGCAAGCAGTCAAACTTAAGAACAGTGCCAAATGTTTTGGCAACTGGTTCAGGAAGTACGTCGCGCCTACATCTGGGTAAAGGCCAATTTTAATCTCTGGCATTGCAAAGCGTGTGGTGGTTTCTGCTACGCGATGGCTGGCACCCATAAACAGGCCAACTCCCCCGCCCATCAAATAACCATGTCCCCACGCGATGATCGGTTTTGGATAAGTATGAATAAGATGGTCACAGCGATATTCGAGGTCAAAGAAGGTTTCCATCGCTGAAAACGCAGAATCAAAGTCTTGCTCTTTGTTTTCAAGTGCACGGTAGATCGCTTGAATATCACCACCAGCACAAAACGCTTTTTCACCTTGAGCATGCAAGAATACCGCGATGACGCTGTCGTCCGTTTGCCATTCATTAAGCTGTTTGTACAACTTCTCAATCATCACGTAACTCAACGCGTTGAGAGCTGCTGGGTTATCAAGCTCTAGCACACCAATAACAGAGCCATCTGCGCACTCAAGTTTTGAAACATTTACTGTACCTGTCATTTGGCCTCCGCTAGCTGTTTGTCCATTGTGGCTTGCGCTTTTGCAAAAACGCATTCACACCCTCAGTCTGATCGTGTGTATTGAACAGCTGTAAAAACAGTTCACGCTCCAAAACCAATCCAGCTGCATGAGTTTGGCTGCGTCGACCTTGAATGAGCGTTTTGCACGCAGACACAGATTTCGGTGATTGACCTGCAACACGCTGTGCTAGCTCCATAGCCGCTTCGAGTGCTTGACCTTTCGCCACCACCTCTTCGACTAACCCAATTTTTTCCGCTCGCTCGGCCGTCACACGCTCGCCACATAGAATCATACGCTTCGCCCAACCTTCACCTACCAACGCGGTCAGGTTTTGCGTCCCACCCGCACACGGCAACAAACCTACCGATGCTTCAGGAAGTGCCATTTGTACTTGTTCTTCTGCGATACGAATGTCACACGCCATCGCCACTTCCAGACCGCCGCCCATCGCATAGCCATTAATCGCTGCGATAGAAACCCCATCGAATGCAGAAAGCGCTTCAAACGCTTCACCAAATGCGAACGCCATGTTTGCTGCTTGTGATTTATCACCCGATGCAAAGTTATTAAGATCTGCTCCAGCAGAAAAGAATTTCTCGCCTTCGCCTGTTAAAACCAACGCATAAATAGAGCGATCATTACTAAGTTCAATTGCCAACTCTTTTAGCTGATTCAAAGACTCAAGCGTCCAAGTGTTCGCTGGCGGATTACTAATCGTGAGCTTGGCAATATGCGCTTCGCGCTCTAATTTGATTTGTGCCGTCATAATCTTTCAGTCCTTTTTAATTTCTTTAGGTAAGGCTGTGTCTCGCTGACTAAAGCAGCTCAACGCCTTCCGTTAGTAATCGTCTTGCGACGATCAGACGCATGATTTCGTTGGTACCTTCAAGGATTTGGTGAACACGAACGTCTCGGAAATGGCGCTCGACTGGATATTCTTTGATGTAGCCATAGCCACCGTGAATTTGCAGCGCCTGATCGCAGACTTTAAAGCCCACATCAGTAGCAAAGCGTTTTGCCATGGCACAGTACGCACTTTTTTCTGCGTGCTGGGCATCGAGTTTAGCGGCAGCGAGTCGCACCATTTGACGCGCAGCGACCAGCTCAGTCGCCATATCAGCAAGCTTGAACTGCAACGCTTGAAATTGCGCCAGTGAACGGCCGAACTGTTTGCGTTCGTTCATGTATTGCTTGGCTTCGTTCAGTGCTTGTTGCGCAGTACCGACGGAACAAGTAGCGATATTGATTCGACCACCATCAAGGCCAAGCATGGCGAACTTAAAGCCTTCTCCCTCTTCACCCAACAGATAGTCAGCCGGAATACGAACATTTTCGAAGGTAATCATGCGAGTTGGCTGGCAGTTCCAACCCATTTTGGCTTCTTTTTTACCGTAGCTAATGCCTTCGCAATCAGCAGGAACAACGAATGCAGAAACGCCACCCGCTCCTTCGCCGCACGAACGCGCCATCACGACAAGAACGTCCGTATCACCCGCACCAGAGATAAATACTTTTGCGCCATTCAGGACAAACTCATCGCCGTCACGCACTGCACTGGTCGTCAGTGAAGCGGCGTCAGAGCCTGCATTAGGTTCGGTTAAACAGTAGGAAGCGAGCTTTTCACCCGAAATTAGATCCGCGCTAAACTGCTGCGCCACTTCGGCTTTGGCAAAGCTGGTGATCATCCACGTCGCCATGTTGTGAATGGTCATAAACGCAGTAGTCGCGGTACAACCCATAGCCAACTGCTCGAAAATGATCGCCGCATCCAAACGAGACAATCCCAAACCACCATGCTCTGGCGGCGTATAGATGCTCAGAAAGCCAAGTTCACCTGCTTGACGCAGTACATCTTTAGGGAAATGATGGTTTTCATCCCACTCGGCCGCGTGCGGCGCTAACATTTGGTCTGCAAACTGCTTTGCTACTTCGGCAAACGCGAGTTGATCTTCGTTTAATTCAAAATCCATCTTGAAGTCCTAAGGTCTAATTCGTTGCATTTGTATCCGAGCCAAGCCCACTTAAACGGTGGCGCTTGGCTAGAGGTGTCGCTAATCCAGTAATTAGCTAAGTTGAATGGTCATGTTTGGACCGCTTGGAATGTCATCTTCAAACCAACGCGCGGTGACAGTTTTCGTCTCGGTGTAGAAGCGAACCGCTTGTTTACCGTAAGCATGCAGGTCGCCGTAGAAGCTGCCTTTCCACCCAGTAAATGAGAAAAATGGCAATGGCACCGGAATCGGCACGTTGATGCCTACGTTACCTACTTCGATATTGTGTTGATACTTTCTCGCGGCAGCTCCGTTCGCCGTAAAAATAGACGTACCATTACCAAAGCGGTTTGCATTGATCAGTTTAATCGCTTCATCTAGGTCATCCACTTCCATAGTTAACAGCACAGGCCCGAAAATTTCTTCCTGATAAATCGACATGTCTGTGGTCACGTTGGTAAACAGTGTTGGCCCCACCCAGTTACCGTTCGGGAAGCCAGGCACTTGGCAGTCTGTTCCATCCAGAACACAATTCGCGCCTGACGCTTTGCCTTCATTAATCAGATTCACCACTCGCTGCTTCGCTTGAGGGCTAATCAGCGGACCATAACCGGCGGTTTCATCATCCCACGCGCCAGGCTGAACCTGAGCTAACGCCTCTTTAAGCTCTGGAATCCATTCTTTGGTTTCGCCGACAAATACGGCAACCGAAATCGCCATACAGCGTTGGCCTGCAGCACCAACTGACGCGCCAACTAGGTTATTGATGACTTGCTGTTTGTTTGCATCCGGCATGATGACCATATGGTTCTTAGCACCTGCAAATGACTGCACGCGTTTCAGGTTGTCTGTACCTGTTTTGTAGATGTACTCACCAACGGGCACAGAGCCAACAAAAGAGATCGCACGAACAACTGGATCAGTCAGAATGCGGTCGACTTGCTCTTTGGTCCCGTGAACAACTTGCAATACGCCTTTTGGTGCGCCAGCTTGTTCAAACAGCTCCGCCAGTTTCATTGCCGTTAGTGGCACTTGCTCTGACGGCTTCAAAATAAAGGTGTTGCCACAAGCGATCGCCATCGGGAACATCCACAATGGGATCATCGCAGGGAAGTTAAACGGTGTGATGCCAGCACAAACACCGAGCGGTTGAATGTAAGAGTAACCATCAATATTGGTTGCGACATTCTCAACCGTTTCGCCCATCATTGAGCTACAAATGTTCGCCGCTTGTTCTACGACTTCAATCCCACGCCAAATGTCACCCTTTGCATCCGCGAGGGTTTTGCCTGTCTCACTTGAAAGCAGTATCGCCAACTCATCGTGTTGCTCTTTTAGCAGATGTTGGTAACGCAACATCAATCTAGCACGCTCCGGCGCTGCAACTTCTTTCCAGCGTTTGAACGTTTCTGTTGCGCTGGCAATCGCCGCATTCATTTCCGATTCCGTGGCACAAGGTACTTGTGCAATCACTTCGTTGGTTGCCGGGTTGGTTACATCTAGCCATTGTTTTGAATCGGAGATGGCAAATTCACCACCGATATACTGCTTTACTTGTTCTGTCATGATGACATCCTTGTATTTTTCAGCTTGTTACTGACTACTGTTATGTAAGTGAAACTTTGTTGAGAGTGATTTAGCAGATTTCAATCGCGATAGCGGTAGCTTCGCCGCCGCCAATACAAAGCGATGCAACGCCACGCTTACCACCAGTTTGTTTTAGCGCATGAATCAAAGTGACAAGGATTCGATTGCCACTTGCGCCTATTGGATGCCCCAGCGCACAAGCCCCTCCGCGCGGGTTCACTTTGCTCTCGTCTAGTTCGAGTGCTTTCACCGCGTATTGAGTCACGACAGCAAAAGCTTCATTGATTTCCCAAAGGTCCACGTCCGATTTTTCCCAGCCCGTTTTTTCCAGCAGCGATTCAATCGCGAAGACTGGTGCGATGGTGAACTCATCAGGCTGTCTTGCATGCGTGCTGTACGCGACAATTTTGGCTAGAGGCTGAAGGTTTTCCTGACGACCAAACTCACTATCGACTAAGATCATTGCCGACGCACCATCCGAAATGGAACTAGAGTTTGCTGCGGTTACGCCGCCATCTTTGGCAAACGCAGGGCGTAAGGTAGGAATTTTAGTGACGTCGAGTTTGCTCGGTTGCTCATCATCTACAACCAAGGTTTCGCCGCGTCGATTTTTTACGTTAACAGGCACGATCTCTTCTTTGAACAAACCTTGTTCGATTGCTTGCTGCGCACGAGTCAACGACTGTTGCGCCCAGGCATCCATACTTTCACGGCTGAACTGATACTTTTGCGCCGTCTGTTCTGCAAAGACACCCATCAGCTCGCCTTGGTAGGCATCCTGCAAACCGTCATAAAACATGTGATCAAGCACTTGCTCGTGACCTAAACGGAAACCATCACGCGCTTTCTTTAATAGATAAGGAGAAGACGACATGTTTTCCATGCCACCAGCGATGACAGCATGCGCATTGCCAGATTGAATAAGGTCATATGCCAGCATCACGGTTTTCATACCCGATCCACAAACTTTGTTCAGTGTCGTACAACCAATCGATTGTGGCATTTCAGCTTTAAGACTTGCTTGTCTTGCAGGCGCTTGCCCCACACCGGCGGGTAAAACGCACCCCATCAACACTTCGTCTATTTTGTGCACATCGAGTTGGCTTTCGGCTAGCGCCCCTTGAATGGCTCTCGCACCGAGTTCCGTGACATCTGTTGAAGCTAATGCACCTTGAAAAGAGCCGATAGGCGTTCGCTTAGCGGCAACAATCCATGTTTCATTTTTCATTCCATTAACCTTTTATTGACGTTTACGTCATAACTATACTAACATTTACGTTAACGTCAAGTTTGAGGTTATTGTTTGTTCGAGTGATTCTTTGATTTCGAGTAAATGCGAGTGATATCAAGGCTCAAGAGTGGATGTTGTTTGTTTACTTTAACGTTAACGAATTGTATATTCATGTAAATGTTATACGAAAGTCGTAAGGTTAAGGAATGAACACATTTAAGATCAGCGAGCTCGCG
This sequence comes from Vibrio sp. 397, assembly GCF_033339395.1. Classification (NCBI taxonomy): domain Bacteria; kingdom Pseudomonadati; phylum Pseudomonadota; class Gammaproteobacteria; order Vibrionales; family Vibrionaceae; genus Vibrio; species Vibrio sp. 397. The sequence goes on from NZ_JAWOUN010000002.1 coordinate 239,528, forward strand.
AAAGAGTTCGACATTACTACTCGAAGCATTCGCTTCTACGAAGATTTAGGTCTCCTAACTCCAGAACGTAAAGGCAACACTCGAATCTACAATGGTCGTGATCGAATTCGACTAAAACTGATTTTGCGAGGTAAGCGATTGGGCTTTTCTCTTGCAGATATCAAAGAGTTATTTGAACTCTACGATACCGATCAAAGTACTGAGCAGTTGAACTATATGATTCGGTTGATCGAAGAGAAGAAGGCAGCATTGCAACAGCAAGCAAACGACATTCAAGCGGTAATGATGGAGTTAAATGCTGCGCAGTTGCGATGCCAAAACACACTGAGATCCATGAAAGGCGAAAAAGTCACCTAACACCTCAACTCTGGGATGTAGGTGACGTAAAGGCAAGGACACGCAATGAAATCTACCTACTCTTCCCTGAACTTTGTTTATGACGAAAATACCGATTTGCTTCGCGAGCAAATCAATAGTTTTGCTGCAAGAGAAATTGCGCCGCTAGCGCAATCTATCGACCAAACTAACGACTTTCCAAACCATCTTTGGTCCAAATTAGGTGACATGGGTCTTTTAGGTGTGACCACCAGCGAAGAGTTTGGTGGTGCAGGCATGGGCTATCTCGCCCACGTTATCGCTATGGAAGAAATCAGCCGAGCATCCGCTTCGGTTGCGTTAAGTTACGGCGCTCACTCCAACCTTTGTGTCAACCAAATCCACCGCAACGGCACACAAGCACAAAAAGAGAAATACCTACCTAAGCTCATCTCCGGTGAACATATCGGCGCCCTTGCTATGAGTGAACCCGGCGCCGGCTCTGATGTGGTCTCTATGCAGCTTAAAGCCGAACGTAAAGGCGATATTTTCCTATTAAATGGCAACAAAATGTGGATCACCAACGGCCCTGATGCACACACCTATGTTGTCTACGCAAAAACAGACCCAAGCCAGCACTCCAAAGGCATCACGGCGTTTATTGTGGAACGCGGATTCCCTGGATTTACTCAAGCACAAAAACTCGACAAGTTGGGCATGCGCGGTTCGAATACGTGTGAGCTGGTCTTCCAAAACTGCGAAGTCCCTGCGGAGAATATTCTCGGCGAAGAAAACCAAGGCGTGAAAGTATTGATGAGCGGCCTCGACTACGAACGTGTGGTGCTTGCAGGCGGCCCACTTGGCATCATGCAGGCGTGTATGGATATCGTTGTGCCTTACATTCACGACCGTAAACAGTTCGGTAAATCCATCGGTGAATTCCAGCTAGTTCAAGCAAAAATCGCCGATATGTACACACAAATGAATGCCGCTAAAGCGTATGTTTACGCCGTCGCTGCCGCTTGTGATCGCGGTGAAACCACACGTAAAGATTCTGCTGGCGCGATCCTCTACAGCGCAGAGCTGGCAACCAAGATGGCACTGGATGCGATTCAACTACTTGGCGGTAACGGCTACATCAACGAGTTTGATACGGGCCGTTTGTTGCGAGATGCCAAGCTGTATGAAATCGGTGCGGGCACTTCAGAAATTCGCCGCATGCTTATTGGTCGCGAATTGTTTAACGAAAGCGCCTAATCAACATACCTAGGCGTTCTGAATCTAAATAAATTCCTTATTCAACATAGATAAAGGCGGGTGGTGTCACCCGTCTACCGAATGGAGATCGGCTATTTATGGCTTGTTTGACGACCAATATTAATACCCATTCAGAGCAGTATCAGGAAAACTACCGCTCTATGGCGTCGCTCGTGGATCAACTCTATACCGTGACTGCGCAAATCGAAGATGGTGGCGGCGAGAAAGCACGTGAGCATCAGCAGAAGAAAGGCAAACTTCCGGTACGTGAGCGCATTCTTGCCCTCCTCGATCCCGGTTCATCCTTCTTAGAAATTGGCCAGTTCGCGGGTTGGGATGTGTATCCAGATTACGTTCCATGTGCTGGAGTGGTTGCCGGTGTGGGTGTAATTGACGGCACTGAGTGCATGATCGTCGCGAACGACGTGACGGTAAAAGGCGGCAGTTACTACCCACTCACCGTGAAAAAGCACTTAAGAGCACAAGAAATTGCAGAAAAATGCCAACTGCCGTGTGTTTACTTAGTCGATTCTGGCGGCGCTAACCTACCCCGCCAAGATGAGGTCTTCCCAGACAAAGACCACTTCGGTCGTATTTTCTATAACCAAGCCCGAATGTCAGCCAAGGGTATCCCGCAAATCGCTGTGGTCATGGGGCTATGTACCGCTGGCGGCGCTTATGTTCCTGCGATGTGTGATGTTTCCATCATAGTCAAAGAACAAGGCACGATTTTCTTGGCAGGTCCACCTCTTGTAAAAGCAGCGACAGGTGAAGAAGTCAGCGCGGAAGATCTTGGTGGCGCAGACGTTCATTGTCGCACCTCTGGTGTGGCGGACTATTACGCAGAAAATGATCACCACGCGTTAGAGTTGGCAAGACAAGCCGTTTCTCAAATTAACCACTTGAAACCCGTCCAACTCAAGCAAAAAACGCCACTGGAGCCGCGTTTTCCTGCCCAAGAGCTGTACGGCATCGTCGGAACCGATCTCAAAAAGCCGTTTGATGTTAAAGAGGTCATTGCCCGAATTGTTGATGATTCCCAGTTCGATGAATTTAAAGCCTTGTTCGGCGAAACCTTGGTCTGTGGCTTTGCCCATATTCACGGTATGCCGATTGGCATTGTCGCTAACAACGGCATTCTATTTTCGGAATCAGCACAAAAAGGCGCGCATTTTATTGAGCTGTGCGCACAACGCAAAATTCCTCTGCTCTTCTTGCAGAACATCACGGGCTTTATGGTCGGTCAGAAGTACGAAGCCGAAGGCATCGCCAAACATGGTGCGAAAATGGTAACTGCTGTTGCGTGTGCAGACGTGCCGAAGTTTACCGTGGTTATTGGTGGATCGTATGGCGCAGGAAACTACGGCATGTGTGGCCGCGCTTATGATCCAACCATGATGTGGATGTGGCCAAACGCGCGCATCTCCGTCATGGGTGGAGAGCAAGCGGCTGGCGTGATGGCGCAAGTGACCCGCGATATCAAAACTCGCAAAGGTGAAAGCTGGAGCGTAGAGGAAGAAGAAGCGTTCAAACGTCCAATTGCGGAGCAATATCAGACTCAAAGCCATGCATACTACGCCAGTGCACGCCTGTGGGACGACGGCATTATTGACCCTGCGAAAACCCGTGATGTTGTCGGCATTGCTCTGTCTGCTGCGCTTAATGCGCCAATACCAGACAGTAAATTTGGCATCTTCCGCATGTAGCCGGATGCAAGGCAAACCTTAACTCCTCGCGAATACCGATGTTTAAAAAGTAATGGTTAGCGAGCATTGAAATACAGACTGAAATGTCAGACAAAGGAAGTCACATGACCGGACTACTGCTTGAAAAAGACAGCAATGGCGTTGCTTGGTTGAGCCTCAATCGACCAGAGAAACACAACGCGTTTAATGATGAATTAATTGCTTCACTTATCGACACCTTGGAAAAACTTGAGAGAGACAACTCTCTACGTGCATTGGTACTAACGGCGCAAGGTAAACACTTTTCTGCGGGTGCGGATCTTGGTTGGATGCAGTCAATGGCCACCAAAACCGAGGGGGAAAATCTGCAAGATGCACAGCAGTTAGCGTTGCTCTTGCACAAACTGGATACCTTTAGCAAACCAACCATTGCTATGGTGCATGGCGCTGCATTTGGCGGCGCACTTGGGCTTATCTGCTGCTGCGATATCGCTATCGGTACACCTGAAAGCCGCTTCTGTTTGAGTGAAGTGAAACTCGGTTTGTTACCCGCGACAATCGGACCCTACGTCATTCGAGCGATTGGACAACGACAAAGCCGACGCTACTTTTTAACCGCGGAACTGATTGATGCCGAAACCGCACTATCGATGAGTATTCTTCATCAGATAGACTCTCAACCACGTGAAGCCGTCAATCGCACCATTGATCACCTGCTCAACAACGGTCCACAAGCCATGCAGGCTGCAAAAGCACTTTGTTTACGCTGTGATAACCAACCTATCGATCATTCATTAATTGAATACACCAGCCAAGCTATTGCAACCGCTCGCGTGTCCAGTGAAGGACAAGAAGGACTAGCTGCATTTTTTGAAAAGCGCGCCGCCAATTGGAGGAATCATGTTTAAAAGAATACTGATCGCAAACCGCGGTGAAATTGCCTGCCGAATCATTAAAACCGCAAAAAGCATGGCTATCGAGACGGTAGCCGTCTATTCCGAAGCGGATCGCAGCAGCTTACATGTTAAACAAGCGGATTTCGCTGAATTCATTGGCCCCGCTCCTGCGAGTGAATCGTATCTCGATATCGATGCGATTATCGGCGCTGCGAAAAAATGGCAAGCCGATGCTATCCACCCTGGGTATGGTTTTCTTTCCGAGAACCCGAAACTGGCGAAAGTGTGCAGCGAAAATGGCATTGTTTTTATTGGCCCTTCCACCAGCGCAATTGAAGCAATGGGTTCGAAGTCGCAAGCCAAAGCCATCATGTCAGAGGCGAACGTACCATTGGTTCCGGGCTATCACGGCACAGACAACAGCGTAGAGCATTTATTAGCAGAAGCGGAAAAAATCGGTTACCCGGTGATGCTAAAAGCGACTCAAGGTGGTGGCGGTAAAGGCATGCGAGTGGTCAATAGCGCAGCCGAACTACCGTTAGCCATTGACGGTGCGCAGCGTGAAGCACTTTCAAGCTTTGGCGATAAGCAGCTTCTTGTCGAAAAATGCATATTGCAACCGCGCCACGTTGAAATTCAGGTCTTTGCTGACCAACATGGCAACTGTGTCTATCTTTCTGATCGTGACTGTTCCATTCAGCGTCGTCACCAAAAAGTAGTCGAAGAAGCACCAGCTCCCGGTCTTAGTGATGAACTGCGTAAACAAATGGGTGAAGCTGCGGTTCAGGCCGCTCAAGCGATCGACTATGTTGGCGCGGGCACGGTAGAGTTTTTACTCGATAGCCGAGGTCAATTCTACTTCATGGAGATGAATACCCGTCTGCAAGTTGAACACCCTGTCACTGAATTGATCACCGGCGTTGATTTGGTGGAGTGGCAATTCAAAGTCGCAGCTGGCGAGCATTTACCTATTTCGCAATCTGAAATCACCCACAACGGTCATTCAATTGAGCTGCGAATTTACGCAGAAGATACAGACAATGACTTTATGCCGTCGACTGGCCACATTGACTACTTAAAAGAACCCGTATCAGATAGTAATGTGCGCCTAGCGCACGTACGAGTTGATAGCGGTGTTACCCAAGGCGATAGCATCAGCGAATATTACGATCCAATGATCAGCAAGCTGATCGTCTGGGGGCAAACTCGTGATATCGCTCTAAAGCAGCTTAAGCAGGCGTTAACTCAATATCACGTACGTGGCGTAACGACAAACATTGGTTATCTGCACAGCATTATTTCGCAGCCAGCCTTTGCCGAGATTGAGCTTGATACAGGTTTCCTCGTCACACATCAACAAGGCATAAATGAGCAGCAAGACGTCTCGGATTCAATCTGGCTTACATTGGCGGCGGTTGCTCGCTGGAATGATCTGATTTCAAAATCAGACAGCTCAACGTTACCCGCGCCAACCAAACGAGGTTTTAGACTGTCGGTTGACAACGTTTACCGATTTAACTTCACGGATGCCAATGCCAACCATCAGGTACGTTTGCAACAATCATCGCAAGATACAGGATCTCACTTCACTGTCCGATGCGGCGAGGATCTGCATCAGGTCATCCTGCTTGAAAGTGACAACCAGTTTATCGTCGATATTGATAATGTGCGTTACACCTTTAATGCACTTAGCGATGAACAAAGAACAACACTATTTTATCTTGGTCAGCAGCGCACGTTCGCTCATCAACCTGACTTTCACTCTGCAAAAGATGTAGATGATGAACTAAGTCCAACCGCACCACTCAACGGCATAATTTCAGCAGTTATGGTGGCTAAAGGTGACGAAGTGGCGGCGGGCGATCCGCTTTTGGTACTCGAAGCAATGAAAATGGAATACACCATCACGGCTCCGGTAGCAGCAAAAGTCGACGAATTGTTTTATCAGCACGGGGACCAAGTACAGCACGGTTCCATCCTGCTGAATTTGTCTTTGATATCGGATAACGTCAGTGAAGATAAGGAGCGCGAATATGCTACCAGCGAAGGTTAATATCGTCGAAGTCGGCGCTCGTGATGGTCTGCAAAATGAAACGGCAGTGACGCTGGTTGATAAAATCCGTTTGATTAACCAACTAAGCAGCAGTGGCTTAAAGCATATTGAGGCTGGATCTTTCGTCTCTCCAAGGTGGGTGCCTCAAATGGCCGATTCCGATCAGGTGTTTGCTAGTATCTCAAAAAAGCCTGAAGTGGTTTATAGCGCGCTCACACCAAATCTCGCAGGGTTAGAACGTGCGCTGGAAAGCGGTGTAAAGCGAATTGCGGTGTTTGGCTCCGCTTCAGAAACGTTCAGCCAGAAGAACATCAACTGCAGCATTACCGAAAGTCTCGCTCGATTTGAACCCGTTATCGAATTGGCGAACCAGCACAACATTCCTGTACGCGGGTACTTGTCTTGTACCATGGTGTGTCCATATGAGGGAGTAATCAAGCCAGAGCAAACTACCAAGGTCGCCAATACGTTGTTTGATATGGGATGTTATGAGATTTCGCTCGGTGATACTGTCGGTAAAGCAACGCCTAATCGCGTTATCGCCATGCTGGATTCGTTGTTAACGCTACTGCCAAAAGACGCGCTCGCAGTACATTTTCATGACACTTATGGACAAGCATTAGCCAATATCTACCAAGCCTTGTTAATGGGCATCAACACCATTGATAGCGCAGTAGCGGGGCTCGGCGGCTGCCCTTACGCGAAAGGAGCCAGTGGCAATGTTGCAACGGAAGATGTACTTTATCTGTGTGAGCAACTTGGGATTGAAACAGGCGTTGACCTTGGCGTCATCAATGAAGCGGGTTGGCAAATTTGCCGTGCGTTAGGAAAGTCTCCTGCTTCTAGGGTCGCATTAGCTCTGGGCGATCCGTATAGCTTGTAAATCATCAACAACCAATCAGGTAATGTATTTCAACGGGCATGCAGACGTACGTGCCCGTTTTTTGTTGTTACTCATAAAAACCTTAACGCTCAACGGTCTTCATCACATTAATTAGTATCTGATTTCAGCTACAATTTAGTTTCAAACCGAACATATAAAACAGGATCAGGTAAATGCTCATAACATTTCGTTGTCGAAGCCACTCAAACGTCACAATGTTTGGTGATATTGCATTAGATATGCTCAAAATGATGGGTCACAGCGGCACGGTGCCGGGATCAATTTCCGCTCAAGATGTTCCTGACGCGCTATCAAGATTAACTTCTGCTCTATCTGCGAAAAATGCAGCTGAAGAAAACCTCCCTACTGATGTAGACGAAGAGGAAGAACAAGCAGAGCCCGCGGTAAGCCTAGGACGCAGAGCGTTTCCACTGATTGAGTTGCTAAAATCAGCAATCAAAGAAGAATGCGAAGTCATGTGGGACAACCAATAACGCCTTCAAACTTGTTTCTAGCGAGGTGAATCCGTGTTGTGACCGCCTCGCTATGGTTACTCGACACCAAGATAAGAACACCAATACCGCTTATCGCCCTATCCGTTTCTCTCCCTAGACAACTTGATTTGCCCATCAATGTGCACATCTCGTTGTGGAAACGCGATTTCAATGCCGTGCTTTTCGAAAGCTTCGTAGATTTCAAAAAGCATGGCACTTGCGACCGAGCGAATACCGCCCTCAACCGTTGAGTTAATCCAAAAATAAGATTCGAAGATCAAAGCATTGTCACCAAAGTCTTGAAAAAACACATCTGGCGCTGGCGAACTCAGAACTTGCGCTTGCTGCGAAGTCACTTCCGCCATTAAGGCAGCAACCTGTTTGACATCGCTCCCATACGCGACACCGACGACGACAGAGCCACGAACTAATCTGTCGCATAACGTCCAGTTGATCACCACGTTCTCAATCAACTGACTGTTGGGTATGAGCATATGAACACCATCGGTTCGCCTGATTCTCGTTGAGCGTGTATTTATTTGCTCGACAGTGCCTTTGGCGCCCTCAACCTCTAAAAAGTCCCCAATTCGGATTGGCTTTTCACCAATCAAAATCCAGCCACTTATGAAGTTGTTAATGATGTTTTGCGCACCAAAACCGAAGCCGATAGCGATGGCACCAGACAGAAAGGCGAACGCGGTGATTGGCACATTGATCATCGAAAGTGTGGTCATAAAAATAATGGCTAGAGCGATGACAAATAATATCCGTTTAACCAAATGAATAACGTTTGGATCTTTCCCCGATGAGGACATTCTTGACGTAACGGTTTTGATTAAAATTTTGGACAACCATAAAGCGACAATCACCCATGTCGGCACCATCAATATCGCCCACAACGTGATAGGTTGTTCGTTAAAGGTAAACAGTGTTGTTTCTAAAAATGAAATGACCCGTTCGAACATAAAGTGCTCACTCTTGATTCATCGTTGCCAGCAAGCCAGAGCGCATAAGTCATAAATTTTTGGATCAATCGATAGCGCAGCGGCTCAATTAAGTTCTTCTTATTAACTATATTGTAATCTACGTAAAACGCTTCGAGTGGTTTCCCACTTTGGCTTCAACCGATTAAGCCATTTAGGGAATACGTCTTTGTGAACTAAACGAGCCAATCAACCAACTGGATACGCAAGGCAAATCAGTGATAACTTTCTGATTTTTAAGCATCAAATTTTCACTTCGAATCACTCTCACCTATTATGCACCTTATTGCAAATAACATTGATGGAATGATTGTTATGTCAGAACTGACTCGGATGCGCTCTGGAGAAACCTATAATTGTCTGGATGAAGAACTAAAGCTAATGCGCGCCAAAACTGCGCAGCTTGTCTTCCAATTTAACCACGAGCCAAACCCAGATATCCGTAGACAACTATTGGCGGAAATGGGCGTCCAATTAAAAAACAGCGCCTGTATAGAGCCACCGCTACAACTTACCTACGGTTGTCACTTGTCCATCGGAGAAAACACCTACATCAACTGGGATGCCATTATTCTGGACAATGGGCAGGTTGAGGTTGGCGCGAACGTCATGATTGGGCCTAGAGTGCAAATTTACACAGCCGCTCATTCACTCGATACACAAAGACGCTTAGCCGGAGATGAGATCGCCAAACCGGTAACAATTGGCAATAACGTTTGGATTGGTGGGGGCGCAATCATACTGCCGGGCGTGACCATTGGCGATGAGGCCGTCGTCGGCGCTGGCTCTGTCGTAACCAAAGACGTTGCGCCGGGCGATCGAGTTGTTGGAAATCCGGCGCGCTCCATTAAACCAAAAAACTGAAGAAAGTCGCTATTTCGCCAAATGCTCGCGAATAATATTAGCGAGCAGATTGAGAGCATGAACATATTTGTCATTGAGCTCAAAAGAAGCGTTAAGACGAATACAGTGATCGTATTGTTCTGTCAGGCTGAACATCTTTCCCGGTGCGATGCTGATATTACCTTTTAGCGCTTCTCGATATATCTGCAAGGCATCAATATGCTTGGGAAGCTCTAACCAAATAAAGTACCCACCGCTTTGGCTTAACACTTTGACTGCTTCAGGTAACAGCTCACTAAGCAGAACCGTCATCTTACTTTTACGTTCAAACAGCTTTTTCCGTAACTGCTTCAAATGAGATTCATAATTGCGGCTTGTTAAATAGTGTACCAATGTCATTTGCACTGGTGCACTCGTCGCTAATGTACTCATTAACTGTAACTTTTGTACCTCTAGCGCCCGCTTTCCCGCCGCAACCCAACCAATACGTAGCCCTGCGATTAACGATTTTGAAAACGAGGAGCACAACATGGTATTGCCCGTGTCATCAAACATTCTTAGTGGGTAAACCGAGTCATTCCCTGGATGCAGTTCGCTGTACACGTCATCTTCAATCACTGGCACGTTATATCGCTGTGTCAGCTCAATCAGCTTTTGTTTTTTCTCGTTGGTGAGCGTAAAACCCAGAGGATTTTGGAAGTTCGACATCAGCCAACATGCTTTCACATCGTGTGTTTGCAGCGCTCGTTCCAATGAATCTAGGTCAATGCCCGTGACTGGGTCTGTTCTTACTGAGAGCGCTTTCAAACCTAACCGCTCTAAGGATTGCAATGCACCATAGAATGCAGGCGACTCCACAACCACCCAATCTCCCGGTCTTGTGCAGGCTTGCAAACTGAGCGTTAACGCCTCCAGCGCGCCTGCCGTAATGACAATTTCATCGGGTGAAATTTCAATGCCTTTCGCAGCATAACGCTTCGCAATGATGGTACGTAATTGTTCGTTTCCCGGCGGTAAGTTATCAAAGGCGGTAGAAATCGGCATATTGCGAGCGGCTGCGCTCATCGCCCGATTCACGTGATATCGTGGGTACAAACTTGGATCTGGATAGGCAAAGCCAAAATTGATCATGGATGGATTTTTACTCGCCTGCAGAACATCAAAGATAAACTCATTGATGTCTACCTGCTCTGTCCACGAAACCGCGGCTGGCGCTTGGGGTTCATTTGAACTCTTAATATTGGGAGCGACTCGATAACCAGAGCGCGGCTGTGACGTCACCCAGCCTTGAGATTCTAGAATTTGATAGGCATGCAACACCGTCATCAAACTTAAACCCGAGTGTTCAGATTGGCGACGCAGAGAAGGCAGCTTGTCACCCGGATGCCATATCCCCGATTTTATCTGCCTTTTAAGCTGTTCCACTAACTCTTGATACTTCGCCACACGCGAATCCCCCTCCATAAAGCTGAATTCAAAATAATAACACTTCAATATTTAATCTGTTATAGATTTATAGTCACTGTCTGTACCTACTTCCCTCATTCCGCTCCTTTTAAAATAGCTCTCTCATAAAACTTAAAAGATCAAAGGAAGTTTAATGTTTGGCCTCGACGCATTTATGCTTGCACGGATACAGTTCGCCTTTACGGTATCCTTTCATATTATTTTCCCCGCTATCACCATAGGTTTGGCCACCTATCTCGCCGTGCTGGAAGGCTTATGGCTAAAAACACGTAATCCCGATTACCAAAAGCTCTATCACTTCTGGTCGAAAATTTTTGCGGTTAACTTTGGGATGGGCGTTGTATCTGGCCTTGTCATGGCCTATCAATTCGGCACCAACTGGAGTGGTTTCTCCGACTTCGCTGGTTCTATCACTGGCCCATTACTGACTTATGAAGTGTTAACGGCTTTCTTTCTCGAAGCTGGATTTCTTGGCGTGATGCTGTTTGGTTGGCGTCGCGTCGGCGAAAAGCTGCACTTTTTTGCAACCTCGATGGTGGCGTTAGGCACGATCATTTCGACGTTCTGGATTCTCGCCTCCAACAGTTGGATGCAAACGCCACAAGGCTATGAAATTGTCGACGGACGTGTGGTGCCAACCGACTGGTTTGCTATCGTTTTCAATCCTTCATTTCCTTATCGTTTGGCGCACATGAGCGTCGCGGCTTTTGTCAGTTCAGCACTCTTTGTAGGCGCGTCAGCCGCTTGGCATTTATTGAGAGGCAATCAATCGACTGCGGTAAAAACCATGTTTTCGATGTCGCTCGGGATCTTAGTGTTCCTTGCGCCACTCCAAGCCGTGATTGGCGATGTGCATGGGCTAAACACTCTGGAACACCAGCCCGCCAAAATCGCTGCCATCGAAGGACATTGGGATAACAGTGATGGCAAACCAACCCCATTGATTTTGTTCGGCATGCCAAACATGGAACAAGAACGCACAGACTATGCCTTAGAAATTCCTGTTCTAGGAAGTTTGATCCTACGCCACAGTTTAACTGAGCCAATCCCGGCGCTGAAAGACTTCCCGAAAGAGGAACGACCGAACTCACCTATCGTCTTTTGGTCATTTCGAATCATGGTCGGGCTAGGACTTCTGATGATTTTTCAAAGCTTCTACAGCATGTGGTTACGAAAAAAGAACACGCTTTATACCTCGCGTTGGTTCCTCAAATTTTCATTATTTATGGGGCCATCTGGCCTTATCGCAATACTCGCTGGCTGGTTTACGACAGAGGTTGGTCGACAACCTTGGGTCGTGTATGGCGTACAAAAAACGCGTGATGCGGTTTCTGCACACGGAGACCTACAAATGAGCATCAGCCTGCTGTGTTTCCTTGTTGTGTACAGCTTGGTGTTTGGTTTTGGGTATTACTACATGATCCACCAAATCAAGAAAGGTCCCGATGCAATCGAGCACGATGAGCACGACATGACGACCGTTTCAGGCCGCATCTAGAATTTGTCACAAAGTTAAGGTAGAGAATATGCATTTTGATTTATCCGTGATTTGGTTCGCGATCATCGTTTTTGCCACTTTGATGTACATCATCATGGATGGCTTCGATTTGGGTATTGGAGTACTGATGCCCTTCATCAAGGATGAAAAGCAAAAAGACGTCATGGTCAACAGTGTCGCGCCTGTTTGGGACGGTAACGAAACTTGGATTGTACTTGGAGGCGCATCTCTATTTGGCGCTTTTCCCATGGCTTACGCGGTAATTATTGAAGCGCTAACCATCCCTTTGACGTTGATGTTGATTGCTTTGATCTTTCGTGGCGTAGCGTTTGAGTTTCGCTTTAAAGCATTGGAAAACCACTTAAAGTTCTGGGACCGCTCTTTTATGGTCGGCTCGATTTTAACCACGTTTTTCCAAGGCATCGTTGTTGGCGCGGTAATTCAGGGCTTTACGGTGGAAAACCGCGTTTTCGTGGGTAGCCAACTAGACTGGCTCACCCCTTTTCCCATCTTTTGCGGTTTGGGTTTAGTCGCAACGTACGCGCTGCTCGGTAGCACATGGCTCATCATGAAAACGGAAGGTGCACTGCAAAACACGATGTATCGCTTCACTAACAAAACACTACTGGCGATGATCTCCGCATTAATCATTGTGAGCGCTTGGACCCCACTTGCTTACCCTGCCATTGCGGAAAGATGGTTTTCTCTGCCTAATTTGTTCTACTTACTGCCGGTACCTGTCATTACTGGGCTGGTCTGTTTGAAGATTGCCGACTCCGTAAAAAAGCGAAAAGAGCGCAGCCCTTTCGTGATGGCATTGGTGATCGTGATTCTCGGGTTCGCTGGGCTTGGCATCAGTATCTGGCCAAATATCATTCCTCCTAGCATATCAATATGGGAAGCAGCGGCTCCTGCAAGCAGTCAGCGCTTTATGCTCGTTGGAGCAGTGATCATCATCCCGATCATTCTGGCTTACACCTTTTGGAGTTACTACGTCTTCTCCGGAAAAGTAAAAGAAGGCGAAGCGTACCATTAACGAGTTGATAAGGAGTGAGTATGAAAATCAAAAATTGGTGCCGCCAATGGGCTTGGATGATTGGAATATGGGTCGTTAGCGTCGCTGCATTAGGGTTAGTGTCTATGTTATTTCGCGTCATGATGACCGCTGCAGGGTTAAAATCTTAGCTCGGCACTTTTAAGTCAATAAAAAATGGATGCCTCTAGATCTTGTGTAAGAGCTAGAGGCGTTTACATTCAAGTCCGACTTTTCACGTGTGCAGACAATACGATCGTAGATTCTAAACCGCGAGCCACTTCAAAATAACCACCAGCACGAGATAGCTGACGAGCCGTCAATTTTTCTTTGCCTAGCTTTTCAAACCAATAAGGCGCCAATGAGCACTGAGCCGAACCTGTGGCAAGATCTTCTGAAATACCGATTTTAGGTGCAAAGTAACGCAGCACATAGCTACTATCAGAACTTTGAGCCGTCACGATGACCGCATGAAACTCATCAATTTTAATCAGCTCATCAAAGTTAGGTTGATAGCGAACAACATCATCCTCTGATTCAAGAACAACAACCAAATCACGCGTTGTAAAAGCATCTACTGGGCGATTGGAAAAGCCTGAAATACCCAAGGGGATGGCATGAGGCTTGGCTTGCCAACTTGGCATCACGATCCTGTACATTCCATCAAGTTCAGTAACGGTAATATGGCCATACTGACTTTTTAGAATGACCTCATTCTGATGATAGTTGGAAATGATTGCAGTGCCTGCGCCCAAACTTCCGTGTCCGCATAGGTTTATCTCTCCTTCTAGGCTAAACCAGCGAATGTGGTAGTCACTGCCAGACTGAACCATAAATGATGTAACAGGTTGAGCGACCTGGTGAGTGATTTGAAGTAACTCAGAATCACTCAGCCAGTGATTTAGTTCGACAACGCCACATGGGTTACCTTGAGCTAACTCATCACAAAATACATCATATATTTGTGCTTTAATCATCCGTCATCCTTACTGTTTAACCATGCATTAAATCAAGTTCCTCGTCATTATCATCTCGATGAAACGAGAGTTCAGCTATCAATTCAACTTGTTGTAGGTAATATATACGACAAAAGAATCGCAATCTTCAGTAAGTTTTGTTCGTTGGGTAGAATCGACTGGCTATATGACTCATCTTTAAGCCTCAACATGACCGATGTGCATGGCTACTTTTAACGCTTGTTTATTGAGATTAGATGCCTCCCAAGCAACAACAACACGACTAGTGAGAGGGATATCATCAATCTCGGCGACTGTCGCGGAATCATCGAGATGTTCAGCCAGTGAGCGCGGTACGAGAGCGATACCTAACCCGGCCTGCGCCATGGCAATCGTCGTACGAAGTTGCGGTGCTGCGAACTGTGGTTCGAGCCTTACTCCTGCGTCGGCAAAAAGTGTGCTCATGCCATCAAACAATGCGGGTCCAGTCTCTCGTGGAAACAGTAAAATTTTATGGCCTCTCAACTGTTTCATCTGGATACAGGGATATTTTGCCAGTTCGTGGCCCGCCGGAATCACTGCGACAAACGGGTCGTTAAACAACACCTTATGCTCAAAAGGCTCACTGGCGTAACAGGGTAGCCGCATGATTGCGAGATCAAGTTGTTTGCTTTTTAACTGAGTGGCAAGCTCTGGCATTGATAGTTCCGCCGTCTGTAAATGAACCCCATTCTCTTGAATACGCCCAATCCTCTCCAATACCTTAATGCAGGTTGATGTTGACGTCGCGAACCCAATTTTAACCTGCGTATTTTCACCACGGGCAATCTGTCGGGCTTTTGCTTTAGCGCGTTCCACATCAGCAAGAATATTTACCGCATCCGTATAAAAGACTTGCCCTGCATGGGTCAGTTCTACTCCTCTAGACAAGCGCTTAAATAAGTCCACGCCAAGCTCGTGCTCTAGCTTTTTGATTTGTTGACTCAAAGGAGGTTGCGCAATCCCTAACTGTTCAGCTGCTCGGGTAAAGTGACGAGTCTCGGCGACCGCGACAAAATACTTCAGGTAGCGAAATTCCATATATTTTCCATATCAAAATAAATCTTTTTTATATTGGATTTAGCGCCGTGTAGAAGTCAATCTAAATATACTCTTCATTGCATAACTGGTCTTACTCATGCGTGGATTTTATAACCCTCTATGTGCTTGTTCGCTTGAAGTAGCGAAAGAATTTTCTGAATACCATCACGTTACCGGAGATGGTGAGATTTATCAGACTTCGTTAATGAGTGCTTTGATCGCTGGTGTTTACGAAGGCTCAACAACCATAGAAGAACTGCTGAAACATGGGGATTTTGGTTTAGGTACGTTCAATGAATTGGATGGTGAGTTGATTGCGTTTGATAAGGAAGTTTTTCAACTCAAGTCGGATGGCTCCGCAAACCCGGCAGACCTGGCGCAAAAAACGCCCTTTGCTGTCATGACTTTTTTTAAGCCTGATATCGAGCTGCCACTGACATCGCGCATGTCACGTCATGAAGTCCATAGCATCATAGACGAGATGGTTCCAAGCGATAACCTATTTTGCGCAGTGCGCATTGATGGCGTTTTCGATTCAGTTCGTACTCGCACCGTACCTAAACAAACACGCCCTTATCGGCCAATGCTTGAAGTGGTCAAAGAACAACCAACGTTCCGCTTCACGCATAAGCAAGGCGTGGTCGCCGGCTTTCGCAGTCCTAAATATACGACTGGCATCAATGTGCCCGGCTATCACGAACACTTTATTACCGATGACCGCCAAGGAGGTGGTCATATTCAGGATTACAGCATTTCGTCAGGGTTCCTCCAGATTGGCAAAGTCTCGCGGCTAGTGATTGATACCCCGGTATCGACAGACTTCCTCAACGCCAATTTGGCTCCGGAAGATATAAATACCGCCATAGAAAAGGCGGAAAAGTAACAAAGTCAGGCAAATAATAAGGACAACAAATGCAATCCAAACCTTCAAATAAAAATGGATCTCAGTTGATCGCTCAACAGCTAGAGTCTCTCGGCATTAAGTACATTTTCGGTATTCCCGGTGCAAAAATCGATCGACTGTTCGATGCGATTGAAGACACTAACATCCAAATGATTCCGGTACGCCACGAAGCTAACGGCGCATTTATGGCGGGCGTTATGGGAAGACTAACCGGCAAAGCAGGCGTCACCATGGTTACGTCAGGCCCTGGCTGTGGAAATCTAGTTACGGGAGTGGCAACAGCAAACTCCGAAGGCGATCCGCTGATTGCTATCGGTGGTGCGGTGAAACGAACTGACCAGCAAAAACAAACACACCAGAGCATGGATACCGTCAGTATTTTTCGCTCTATAACTAAGTTCAGTGCTGAAGTGCAGCATGTGGACGCCGCAAGCGAGATCATGGCGAACGCATTTCGTATCGCAGAGTCAGGTCGTCCTGGGGCTTGCTTTTTGAGTCTCCCCCAAGATGTTTTATCCGAGCAAACCCAAACGGACATTATTGTCCCCTCGCCTTACACACAGCCTGGTTGCGCAGACATCGCAGCAATCGAAGAAGCGGTCAGTCGAATCAGTAAAGCAAAGCGCTGTGTGGTTTTACTTGGCCTTCACGCGAGCCGCAGTAAAAACGCTGCTGCTATCGCCCGATTTCTTCAAAATACGCAGCTACCCGTTGTCGGCACTTACCAAGCCGCCGGCACGGTAGACATCAATTACTATCATCACTTTGCTGGGCGTGTCGGTTTGTTTAATAACCAACCTGGCGATGTTTTACTGCGGGACGCCGATTTAATTCTCACCATCGGCTTTAGCCCAATAGAGTATGACCCTGAGCTTTGGAACAGCCACCGCAATCCAGTGATTCACCTCGATATTGAACCGGCAGAATACCAACTTAATTATCAGCCTTGTGTTGAAATCGTCGGAAACATTGCGCAGTCATTAGACAAGATGGGCAGCTATATCTCTGAATATGCCCGCCTTTCCCCAACGGCACTTTCAGTACTGGAAGAGGTAGCACTGCAACGGCAAGTGATCAAAACCTATCCCAATGTCTATCACAAGCAAGGATTTCATCCACTGGCACTGATTAAAGCCATGCAATCTATCATCACACCAGATACCACGCTATGTCTTGATATGGGGAGCTTCCACATCTGGATCGCTCGTTACTTAAGTTGTTTTCGAGCTCGCCAAATGCTGGTGTCTAACGGCCAACAAACAATGGGCGTTGCACTACCATGGGCCATTGGTGCCAGCCTACTAAAACCTGGTAGCAAAGTGGTATCGATATCGGGAGACGGCGGTTTTATGCAATCGAGCATGGAGTTAGAAACCGCGGTTAGACTGAACTGCAATATCGTCCATATTGTGTGGGTTGATAACGCCTACAACATGGTAGAAATGCAAGAGATCAACAAATATCAGCGCTGCTCTGGTGTGAAATTTGGACCAATTGATTTCAAGGCGTACGCCGAATCATTTGGCGCGAAAGGCTTCGCAGTGACTAGTCAACACGAATTGCTACCGACATTGAATAAAGCCATGGACGTTGAAGGACCAGCAGTGGTGGCTATCCCCGTAGATTACAGCGACAACGACAAACTGATGTTGCCGCGCACAGAGAAAAATCAAGATCCCGTTTTTGTAAGTTTCGAAGGAGAAATCGCATGAGAGGATTAAAAAATAAAGTCGCACTCGTCACTGGTTCTGCCAATGGTATTGGTTTGGCCATCGCAAAACGTTTGTATGAAGAAGGCGCAAACGTCGCTCTTGCCGATTGGAATGAAGAGCAATTGGCAAACGCCGTTGAGGGCTTTGATAAACAGCGCGTGTCTGCGCATTCCATTGATGTTTCTGATCCAGACAAAGTCGCAGCACTGATTTCTGATGTTGTTACCCGTTTCGGTAAACTGGATATTTTAGTAAACAATGCTGGCGTACATGTCCCTGGTTCAGTGATTGAAGGTAGTGTGGAAGACTGGAAGAAGATCTCTGGTGTAAACATTGATGGTGTTGTTTATTGCGCGAAGTTTGCTTTGCCTGAACTCTTAAAAACGAAAGGTTGTATGGTAAATACCGCGTCCGTTTCCGGTTTGGGTGGTGACTGGGGTGCCGCATTCTATTGCGCGAGTAAAGGCGCAGTGGTGAACCTTACCCGAGCGATGGCATTGGACCATGGTGCGGATGGGGTAAGAATTAACGCCGTATGCCCAAGTTTAGTAAAAACCAACATGACAAACGGCTGGCCGCAGGACATCCGCGATAAATTCAATGAGCGCATTGCGCTTGGCCGAGCAGCCGAACCTGAAGAAATTGCGTCTGTCGTGACTTTCTTGGCAAGTGATGACGCATCTTTCATTAATGGCGTAAACCTACCTGTAGACGGCGGCGCCACCGCATCAGATGGTCAACCTAAAATAGTATAAGCATGAAATAGACAGATCAGTAAGAGACGTTCTACTACCTTTCGGATCGATGCTGATCTGTCGCTTTACGCTCTGAGCACATAACCCGTGCCAGCAATAAACTCAACCACTCAACCGCTGTTAGAGATATCTCAACAACTTAAACCAGCAACGAGAAATTAATGTTTCACACAAACCGACAAACTATGTGAGCATTCCATCAGACATAGAGTGAAGACTTATGTATCAGCGATTCACAAAGAACCAGACAGTTTTCGCGAATACTTTCTAAAGAAGTCTCAGTGACGACTAACGTTTCTGCCACACCATCCATTGCTCTCTGCCTTTAAAAACCTCAACACTGTTTGCCACCACTGAGGACTTCACAAGTTCAAACGTGGGCTCTAGAAAAGATGCCAACTCCCCACTTCGCAAACAAAATGGAGGGAAGCGTGATAGGTAATTATCATCAATGACGAAAAAACCAATTAGAAAACCTCCGCTTGGCAATAATTTATCCACCATCGAAAAGTATTCTGACCACATATCTCTCGGTAGTGCTGCGAGAAAGGCCCGCTCGTAAATGACATCAAACGATTGAGAAAAATCGGCATTAAATACATCACCCAATACGACTTTATATTTGTAGTTACCTAACGCTGATTGCGCCATTTTTACCGCTTCTTGGCTGTAATCCATCGCAATCACGTCATGCCCATATTGAATAAAAGTGCTCAGTTCATAAGCGGCACCACACCCAGGAATAAACACTGACTGGCCTACATGAAGTGAATTGTCGAGATAATCCTTGAGTTCTTGAGGTGTCGATTGTGCATCCCAAGGCATAGTGCCTCGGATAAACAAATCATCCCAGAATTGTGTGTTAATCATTGGTGCCTGTTTCATTTACCCGCTCCCTGATTGCGGTAGTAAAAAATAAAGGGATACGCAGCGCAATGTGGTATCCCTTTTCTAGCCTTTTGTCTGACGTTGTTAGTTTTTTATGACAACCACTTTCTACTGCACTTATGCCACCAATGAGTTAACTGCGAAGATCATTGATTAACGGCTGCTCCGCTTGGTTCGGTACAAACTGGACATTGCCTTTCAGTTTAGTGACAGACTGGAGTGTTGCTTGAATGTCCTCTGCTGATACATGCACATCATGACAACAGAAAGTAATGGCATCGTTGAAGCCATCGCGCTCAATTTTCAATGAGCCTTTAATATCGTGGCGACGACAGACTTCTTGGATCTGATGCGGATAAACAAATAGCCCTTTTACTTTCACCGCGGAGTCTGCTCGTCCCATCCAGCCCTTAATTCGTGCATTCGTGCGTGAAGAATCAGAACTTGTCTCTAGGTATGCCGATAAATCTCCCGTTGCGTAGCGAATCAGCGGGAACTTCTCATCGAGCGACGTTACAACGACTTCACCGACTTCTCCCGGTTGTACAGGAACACCATCAGGATCAACGATTTCAACAATAATATCTTCGGCAATCACTAATCCTTGTTCACCAGACACTTGATAAGCAATCAAACCAAGTTCTGCGCTTGCGTAGGCTTGAAAGACTGCAATGCCTTTTTCCTCAAACATCTGTTGCATGTCTGCTGTAACCGCTTCACCAGAGACCAGAGCTTTCTCAAAGCTAGGCAGCTCATCGTATTTCTCTTGGTACTTTTGTAGCAACGTCAGCAAATAGGAAGGTGTACCAGTGTAACCATTAGGTTGAAGCTGTTTAATTGCCTCTATTTGCGCTTCGGTATTGCCTACTCCAGCCGGAAATACAGCGCAACCACAAGCCCTTGCGCCACCATCCATAATAAATCCGCCAGGAGAGAAATGGTAAGAGAGCGTGTTATGCACTAAATCACCCGCACAGAACCCAGCAGCGTGAAACGCGCGCCCCATACGCCAGAAATCGGCCTCATCCGTTTGAGCCTCATATAAAGGCCCAGGAGACTGAAAAACACGCGCCATTTGACCAATGGCAACGCTATTTAAGCCACCAAACGGCGGTTTAAGTTGCTGCTGATTAGGTACATTGAACTTACGTGTAATCGGGAACTGAGCAAGCCCTTCACGATTGTTTGCCAATGTAGGATCTAACTCAGAAAAATGCGCTGCGTAATGTTCGCTATTGGCTTTCGAATTCTCAATCAGCGCTGGCAAACGTTGAAACAGCGACTCTTCTCGCGCCTGTAGAGACAACGATTCTTTCGCATCAAATAGTTCGTTCATCCTTGCTCCTTACAACCAACGCTTACGACGTTTGTAAGATTTCAGATTCTTAAAGCTCTTGCGATCTTCATCGCCGCCGCCAAGGTAGAATTCTTTTACGTCTTCATTGTTTAGCAATTCGTGCTTGCTGCCATCTAGTACGATTTTGCCTGATTCCATGATGTAACCGTAATCGGCCGCTTGAAGAGCGAAGTTGGCATTCTGTTCAACCAAAAGCATGGTAATACCTTGCTCTTTGTTGATCTTGTTAATAATGCTGAATACTTCTTTAACTAGCAGTGGAGAAAGCCCCATAGACGGTTCGTCCAACAAAATCATCTTCGGTCGAGCCATTAACGCTCGGCCAATCGCTAACATTTGTTGCTCACCGCCAGACAAATAGCCCGCCAGGCCAGTGCGCTCTTTGAGTCGCGGGAAATAGTCAAACACCATTTCGATGTCTTGTTCAACTTCGTTGTCAGTGCGTGTATAAGCGCCTAAGCGAAGATTTTCTATTACCGTCATATCTTCAACAATTCGGCGCCCTTCCATAACTTGGAAGATGCCCGAACGGACGATCTCTTCCGGGCTTTTGTTGTCTATACGCTCGCCCATGAAGTTGATTTCGCCGCGCGTCACTTCACCATCTTCGGTTTTCAATAAACCAGAAATGGCTTTCAACGTTGTGGATTTACCCGCACCGTTGGCGCCCAGTAAGGTCACAATCTGCCCTTTTGGAACTTCTAAACTCACACCGCGAAGTACTAGTATTACTTCGTCGTAGACGACTTCAATGTTGTTCACTGAAAGCAGTATTTCTGCCGGTTCGATATTCGTTGCTAATTCAGCCATCAAGCTACTCCTTGCTAGGGTGAGAGTGTTCTCTCACCCATCCTTATTTTCAGTAAGCTTTGTTATTAATAAGTCGTAGATTAGTAACCTAGCCAATCGTCACGACGTGACAATGTCACCTGAGATACTTTCTTAATATCAACTGCGCCGCCATCGTTGTTGCCCATAAAGACGTTCACGGTTGTTGTGCCTCGGTGATCTTCCGGTTTCCAGTTCGCAGGGACACAAACACCTTCTAAGCCTTGTGGTACCCAGTTGTCATGGACATACATGCCCTTCTTGATGTTTTCACCTGTGATGCCACCGTTGTCTTTCGCCCACTCCATTGCTTCTTTCATATAGAACGCAGAACAAATACCGCGAATGTAATGGTGAGTTCTGAATTCGCCCGGCTCTGATTCAGACTGCTTAGAAATCTCACGGACCAGTTTCATGCCTTCATTATCATCTCCCCAAAACGCTGTCATACCTGGGAAAACGTAATCTTTAAGGCCATCGCCTGCTGCTTCAAGCACTGGCTTATCGCCGCCCCAAATGTTTGCCATGTACTGGAACTCTGTCCCAACCGTGTTACAAGACTTCACTAGTGAGATAACCGAGCTACCGATATTAGCAATGTAACCGTAGTTGGTGCCTGACTCTTTCAGCGACAAACATTGCGCTTTGAAGTCCCCTGGTTTTAGTGACACAACGACTGGGTTTTGCACATCAAAACCAAGCTCTTTGGCGTACTCTGCACACGCTTCTTTTGGCGCATTCGGGAATGGATGGTTATCGCCAATGTGCGTAAATTTCGGCGCACCTTGATTGCCCTTAGATTCCCAATCTTCTTTCGCCCACTTAACTAGCGCACGGCACGCATCTGAGTACGACGCACCATAAAAGAAATTATAAGGCGCTGGTTTCGCGGTTTTTGGGTTTTTGCCAGTTGGGTCAGTTAAGTGACCAGAGTAAGAAGCAGAGAACACCGGCACTTTGTCTTTGGTAACAAACGAAATAAGTGCTTCGGTATCCGCCGTACCCCAACCTTGCAGCGCAACCATGTCTTTACGCGCCACCCAACGTTTATAGTTGGAAATCGCCACTGGTACTTTGTACGCCATGTCTACTGTTTCAAATTCGAGCTCGGTACCGTTAATGCCACCGTTTTGGTTAATCCAACGCAATGCGTCTCGCACGCCAGAACCATAAGGCTTGCTCACATAGGCCGTTGGTCCAGAAAAATCGACTAATTGCCCGACAAACACAGAATCTTTTGCCCAAGTTGCGGTAGTAAACAGTGCAGATGACAGCACCAACGTTGTCGCTAAATGTCCTTTGTTCATAACTCGTTGTCCTTGTTATTGAGGTATATTCCACTTAATTCCACGTTAATATGAGAACGGATAGTGTTTCCAATATGCTCGAATCTGTTGCCAGCGATGCGATAATCCTTGAGGTTCGAAAATAAGGAACAGCATGATGACTAAACCAATCGCCATCTCTTTGAAGTAAGCCAGACCATCAGTGAAAGCGGTGGTATCACCAAACGCTGAAAGCCCCGTTACGCCAAACTCCAAAACTTCAGGCAGCAATACGATAAATATCGTCCCCATCAATGTGCCTTTGACTGAACCCAAGCCACCAATGATGATCATTGCCAAGAACTGGATAGACATCATGATGGTGAAGCCTTCTGCTGATACAAACCCTAGATAATGTCCGTAGAGTGCCCCCCCGATGCCTGCATAGAATGCACACACTCCAAATGAGAGCAGACGATACTTGGTTAGGTTGATGCCCATGATCTCTGCTGACAGATAGTGATCTCGTACTGAGACAAACGCGCGACCGTCACGAGAACGGATTAAGTTTGATGCCCACATATACATGAAGATCAGCGCAAACAGAGCGATGTAGAAGAAGCTTTCGTCAGTCGTAAACTCCAAGCCAAACAAATTAATTGGGTTCGCGCTTGCACCGTATGAGCCGCCACTGAACCAATCTGCGCGAGCAAAGAAGTCCTCTAGAATAAACTGCGCCGCCAACGTTGCGATAGCTAGGTATAAACCTTTAATTCGAGCCGCTGGCAGACCAAACAGCATCCCCACAATCATGGTTAAGTAACCCGCGAGCGGAATCGCAAACACGACTGGAATGTTAAACTGGTTATTTAGCCAAGCCGATGCAAAGGCGCCAAAGCCAAAGAACGCACCGTGACCTAGCGAAATTTGTCCGGTAAAACCAACCAGAATGTTTAAGCCCAATGCCGCGATACCGAGGTATGCAATCTGAATAAACAGGTTTAGGAAGTAAATATCCAAGACCAGCGGTGCTGCCAGCATGGCGATGACACCTGCAATCGCAAGGCTTCTGATGGTTTTGGTTTCAAAAATTGGCGTATCGCTTTTGTATGTGGTTCGAAAATCCCCACATGGGCGCATGCTAAGTTGAGCCATGTTATTTCTCCTTAAATACGCTCAATATCTTTGGTACCAAACAGGCCATATGGCTTGAAGGCAAGAATGATTAACAGCACATAGAATGGTGCGATGTTGTACAGGTTACCCACTTGCAGGTATTGGCTATCAAAAAACTCAGCCAAGTTTTCTAGCACCCCGATGGTAATACCACCGACAATTGCGCCGACCACCGAATCTAAGCCACCTAAAATAACGGCTGGGAAAACTTTGATACCAATAATGGATAGCGCGTCAGATACGCCGTTAACGATACCGATAACAATCCCTGCTGTTGCAGATACCATTGCCGAAATGGCCCAACTGATGGCGAACACTTTCTTGATGGAAATGCCAAGACTCTGGGCTACTTGCTGGTTGAATGCCGTTGCGCGCATTGCCAGACCCATTTTGCTGAATTTGAAGAACCAGTAGAACGCGCCCATGATGAGCATTGAGAAGATCAAGCTCAGAATGTAAGCAAACTCAACATTCAAACCTCCGATATTCACCACGTTGGTTTCGAACACTTGCGGGTACGACACAGCCGAGACACCGAATATCCACTTCATCAGCGCTTGGAAAAACATCGATAGACCAATGGTCACCATGATCACAGAGATAATCGGTTCACCAATCAACGGTCTGAGCACAATGGTTTGCACGGCGATACCAAAAATCATCATGAACGCGAGCGTGAGTAAAAAGCCAATAAAAAACGGTAACTGTAGGTGCACCAATGCCGCCCAACATACCCATGCGCCAATCAACAGGAACTCACCCTGAGCAAAGTTGACCACCTGGGTCGATTTGTAAATCAATACAAAGCACATGGCGACAACGCCATACAACATGCCAACGATCACGCCATTAATGACGAGTTGCAGTAATAAATCCGTATTCACTATGCGATCCTCCGTTGTTCGCTATCCACTAGTGTTGGCTCATGCTCAATAAGCGTTTCAATAACTAGCGACGTTTGAATGCGTGTTTTGGTGCCATCTTGATAAGTGATCACTGTATCGACATCGACTTTTGGATCGTCGCTGTAGATGGTTTCGATGATGTCTCCGTATTTCTCTGCAACCACACCACGGCGTACTTTACGTGTGCGAGTTAGCTCTCCATCGTCGGCATCCAGCTCTTTGTAAAGTAGAATGAATTTGCTGATCTTCTGTGCATCCGGTAGGGATTCGTTCACTTTTTGAACTTCTTCACGAATCGCTTGGTACACTTCTGGTTGAGCAGATAAGTTGGTGTAGTTGGTAAATGCCAAGCCGCGTTGCTCTGCCCACTTCGCGACGATCGCATAGCGAATACAGATGATGGCAGACAGCCAAGGTCGACCTTTACCTACCACCACGGCTTCTGCAATAAACGGCGAGAACTTGAGTTTGTTTTCGATAAACTGTGGCGAATAACGGTCGCCATGGCTGGTTTCCGACATATCTTTCAGACGATCAATCACCACCAAGTGACCGGAATCTTTAAAATAGCCCGCATCGCCTGTGTGCATCCAACCATCTTGAACATCTTCATCATATGCTGCTTGGTTGTTTAAGTAGCCAGTAAACATGCCTGTACTTTTCGCGATGATTTCACCAACGCCATTGCTGTCCGGGTTGATGACTTTCACTTCTGCATTATCAAACGCAACACCAACGGAATCGTAATCCACATCATCCGCTTGGTGCACGGTGTATGCGCCACACATTTCGGTCTGACCATAAAGCTGCTTAAGTGGCACACCAATAGCTTGTAGGTAACGGAAAGTGTCAGGCCCCATCGCCGCGCCGCCCGTTGCAGCAGATGTTAGGTTCGAAAAGCCTAAACGGTCTCGCAAAGCACGCAAAAGAATCCATTCGGCGAGTTTAGAACGTTTGCCCTGCTCTAACGCTTTGTTGGCTAAGCTCATGCCCAGTTTGTACATCTTTTGCTTAAACGGTGTCGAATCCATCATTCGTGCAGACACGTCTGCCACAATGTTTTCCCACACTCGCGGCGCTAACAGCACAAAGTTTGGACCGATTTCACGCAAGTCGGACATCATGGTTTCTTGTTCTTCCACAAAGTTAACGATTTGACGAGAAATCAACGCCTGACCAACCACGTAAACCTGCTCCATAATCCAAGGCAAAGGCAGAACAGAAACGTAGTTGTCGCCTGGGGAACGAGGGTCTGCACGCAAGTAAGCCGCACAGTGATCCAAGAACGTGCCACTGTGTAGCTGAGCCAATTTTGGTTTAGAAGTCGTACCCGACGTTGTACAAAGAATTGAAAGATCGCTGCCTTTGGTTTCAACAACCATATTGAGATATTTGTCTGGGTCCGCTTTATCAATCAGCTGACCTTTTTTGTAGACCTGTTCAACATCAATCAATCTTGGATCATCGTATTTACGCATTCCACGAGGATCGCAGTAAATAATGTATTCAACGCTAGGAATTTCATCACCAAGCTCAAGCAGCTTGTCGCATTGCTCTTCATCTTCGGCAATCACGACTTTTGCTTTGGCATAGTTGATAAGGTACGCCACCTCTTCGTGCATAGAATCTTGATAGATGCCCAGCGAGAAACCTTTGATCGCATGTGCCGCTAACTCGCCCCATACCCATTCCGGGCGGTTATCACCTAGCAAACCAACGACATCTTGCTCACCAATACCTAAATCTTGTAGTGCCAGTGCCATCCACTTGACGCGGTTTTCATAATCCTTCCAAGTGAACTCTCGCCATATACCAAACTCCTTTTCACGCATTGCGACTTGTTCGGGCCAGTTCTTGGCATTGTGTTGCAACACTTTTGGAAAGGTATCTAAGCGGGTTATATCTGCCCAATCATTATGTTGCTGTGCCATTATGCACTCTCCTCTAATGTCGGTAACTCTTCGCCTAAGTACGCTTGTTTCACATGTGGGTTGGCCATCACTTCTTCAGGCTCACCCGTAGCAATGTGTTTACCGAAATCCAAAACCAAAACGCGATTAGAGATGTCCATGACCACGCCCATATCGTGCTCAATCATGATGATCGTGATATCTAATTCTTCATTCAGATCCATGATGTAACGTGCCATGTCTTCCTTTTCTTCCAAGTTCATTCCTGCCATTGGTTCATCAAGCAGCAATAACTTAGGTTTTAAGGCAATGGCACGAGCAAGCTCTACACGCTTACGTAAGCCGTAAGATAGGGTGCCTGCAGTCGCTTTTCGGATGTGCTGGATTTCTAGAAAATCGATCACGTCTTCCACATATTTGCGGTGCGCCACCTCTTCTTTCTGCGCATTAGAGAACCAATAGAGTGGCCCCGTGACGAAGTTATTTTTCAGTAGGTGGTGTCGGCCAACCATGATGTTGTCCAGTACCGACATATGAGAAAAGAGCGCTAAGTTTTGGAAGGTTCTTCCCAGCCCTAACTCAGCTCGTTGGCTTGGTGTACGTTTAGTTACGTCATCTCCAGCGAAGATTACAGAGCCTTTGTTTGGTGTGTATCGACCAGAGATGCAATTGAGCATTGAGGTTTTACCTGCACCGTTTGGACCAATGATTGAAAAGATTTCCTTTTCATTCACATGGAAGCTCACATCAGTTAAAGCTTTCACCCCACCAAAAGCCAATGAAATATCGTTTACCTGCAACAGAGGCGATTCCGATACCATAGTTGATCTCCCTTTCGTTATTTTAAGTGGGTTCCATTGAGCACTATTTGATCAAACCTAACTTTGATACTGGTAACCGCTTTTACACCTATGCATCAACTTTGTATTCAGTTTACGTAAACGTCAATTTAAAATCAGAATAGTGCCTGAAAGATTAAGTTGCAATCGAGTTCATCGAGAAAGATTTGAACTAACGCAAACTTTAAGTAAATAAATTGTTAATAAAAATTATTCTCAAACGCTTACATATTTGGATAGTTAGGACCACCACCACCTTCTGGCGGAGTCCAAGTAATATTTTGACTTGGATCTTTGATGTCGCAGGTCTTACAGTGGATACAGTTGGCCGCATTTATTTGAAGCTCTGGCTGCTGCTCCCCCTGTACGATTTCATACACGCCAGCCGGACAATAGCGCTGTGCTGGCTCTGCATATAATTCAAGGTTCTGCTCAATAGGAATCCGCTGGTTCTCCAGTCGTAAGTGGCATGGTTGATCTTCCTCATGGAAGATATTGGATAGATAAACAGAAGAGAGGCGATCGAAACTTAACACGCCATCAGGCTTCGGATAGACAATTTCATTGCTGTTTTCCGCCAATAACAGAGACTGATGATCAGGCTTATCACAGCGGATATGCCACTTAGCTTTGCCTTTTAATACGTTATGTTCCAGCAGCGCTAAACCACCGCCCAGCCACGATCCAAAGCGGTGAATACCACTTGAGAAGTTACGTGCTTGATAAAGCTCTTCATACAGCCAAGACTGTTTGAAATGCTTTTGATAATCAGCAGTAACTGACTGACTCTCAAGGGCTTCACATACTGCTTCAGCGGCAAGCATGCCAGATTTCATTGCGGTGTGTGTGCCTTTGATTTTAGCGCCGTTAAGTGTTCCTGCATCACAGCCAATTAACAAGCCACCAGCAAACTGCTGCGTGGGAAGCGAATGAAAGCCGCCCTTGGTGATCGCTCTCGCGCCATAGCTAATACGCTTCCCATTTTTGAGGTATTGCTCAATCAACGGGTGGTGTTTAAAACGTTGAAACTCATCAAATGGACTCAAGTGCGGATTCTTATAATTCAAGTCAACAATCAACCCGACGGCAACTTGGTTTCCCTCTAAATGGTAGAGATAACTGCCACCTGTAGCTTCATTTGATAACGGCCAACCTAATCCGTGCACTACTAAACCTTGCTGATGCTGCTCTGATGGGATTTCCCACAGCTCTTTAAAACCGATAGCGTAGTGTTGAGGCGTTTTCTCTTCAGCAAGATTAAATCGGTTAATCAACTGCTTACCAATATGCCCCCGTGCGCCTTCAGCAAATAAAGTAAACTTCGCTCGTAGTTCAATACCAGGTTCGAAATTTCCTTTTTGTTCACCATTTTTATCTAATCCCATATCGCCCGTGATCACGCCACAAACACGACTATCTTCATCGATGATCGCTTGACTGACGGTAAAACCTGGGTAGACCTCCACCCCCAAGTTCTCAGCCTGCAACGCCATCCATCGGCATAGACTGCCCAAACTTATGATGTAATTACCTTTGTTATGTAACGTATTAGGCACCGCCCAAGAAGGCAGTTCATGACCATTGATGTCATTGCCTAGATAGTAGGTTTTATCTTGGTTTACTTTGGTATTGAGCGGAGCGCCTTTCTCTTCCCAGTCGGGAAAAAGCTCATCCAAACTCCGCGTTTCAAACACCGCACCCGATAAAATATGCGCTCCAACTTCAGAACCTTTTTCTACCACGCAAACAGAGAGCTCTTGTTTTTTTTCTGCTGCTAATTGTTTGATTCGGCATGCCGCAGACAAGCCTGCGGGACCTGCGCCTACAATCAGAACATCAAATTCCATGCAGTCTCTTTCCATGATTGCATTCCTTTTTCTTTGCATGTTGCCAACTTGTTAATCAACAATATATTTAAAGTTGACGCAAACGTAAAGGTAACTTAACATCATTTTAAAGACGTCATCACATCGTCTTCACTGTTAACACATAGTCTTCACTGTAAAAGGAATCTAACGTGAAAATACTAGTGCCAATCAAAAGGGTCATTGATCCCTACGTTAAAGTTCGCGTGAAAGCGGACCATAGCGATGTTGAAACCAATAACGTCAAGATGACGATTAATCCATTTTGCGAAATAGCCGTTGAAGAAGCCGTACGACTAAAGGAGCAAGGTATTGCAGATGAAGTCATCGTTGTCAGTGCCGGCGGTAGCCAGTGTCAGGAGCAACTACGTACCGCGCTTGCATTAGGCGCCGATCGCGCTATTCATGTCGATACTGAAGACAAAATAGAGCCATTAGTTGTTGCTAAGCTGCTCAAAGCTCTAGTTGAGCAAGAACAAGCACAGCTTGTGATTACGGGTAAACAATCCATTGATACGGACAACAACCAAGTGGCTCAGATGCTGGCCGCCCTACTTGACTGGCCTCAAGCAACTTTCGCTTCCGACGTGAAGATTGAAGATCAAAAAGTTCAGGTCGTGAGAGAAGTGGACGGCGGCTTGATGACAGTCGCGATGAACTTACCTGCGGTGATCAGTACTGACTTACGCCTGAATGAACCGCGTTTTGCCTCTTTGCCTAATATCATGAAAGCTAAGCGCAAGCCGTTAGATACCATCACACCTGACAGTCTGGGTGTTGAAGTGGTATTTAGCCAAACCATTCAAGAAGTCACACCGCCAGCGCAAAGAAAAGGTGGCATCAAGGTTGAATCTGTCTCAGAGCTTCTCGATAAGCTGCGTAACGAAGCGAAGGTGATTTCATGAAGAACTTAATCATAGCAGAGCATGACAATAACCAATTGCATGCGGACACACTCAAAGTGGTTAATGCAGCAAAACAAGTCAGCCAAGACAATGTTTTGATCGTAGTGGGCCACCAGTGTGAAGAAGTCGCTCAGCAAGCTTGTCGCGTTGATGGTATATCAAACGTAATTTGTGTCGATGATGAGCAACTTAAGCATCAATTTGCCGAGAGTATCGCACCTATTGTAGTGAGTATTGCTGAAGGTTTTGACGCAATCTGGGCTAGCTCATCATCAAAAGGGAAAGACCTTGCACCTCGAGTAGCTGCGAAGTTCGGCGTTGGGCAAATTTCCGATATTGTCCAAGTTATCGATGAAAACACTTTTATCCGCCCTATTTACGCAGGAAACGCATTTGCCAAAGTGACCACCAGCGACAAGGTTCGCGTCATCACCGTGCGCGCGTCTGCGTTTGAGCCGGTTACTTGTCACAACCAAGCTGATATTAAGCATCAGCAGGTCACTATCTCAGCTCCAATGGTTGAATTGGTTTCTGTCGATAAAACCGTGTCAGAACGTCCTGAATTAAGCGCGGCAGAGGTGGTTGTGTCAGGTGGACGCGGGGTCGGTAGCAAAGAGAACTTCGCGTTGATCGAACAAGTTGCCGATAAACTAGGTGCTGCCATTGGCGCTTCTCGCGCGGCGGTTGATGCCGGGTTTGTTGCCAACGACTTACAAGTGGGTCAAACCGGTAAAATCGTTGCACCTAAGCTTTATATAGCGGTTGGGATTTCCGGTGCCATCCAGCATCTTGCAGGAATGAAGGAATCCAAAGTGATTGTCGCGATCAACAAAGATCCAGAATCTCCTATCTTTGAAGTTGCCGACTATGGATTGGTTGGTGATTTATTTGAGGTACTACCTCAGCTTGCCGAACAACTTTAAACGATCAGATAAGGGGCGAACACTGCTATGTTCGCCTCTTTATTTTGTTTTTGGTCATATTCAAAAGAATTGAAATTAGAGGGACCTATGCCAAATTCTGCACCTATTTGGTCACCATCTGCTGAGCGCGTCAGCAATAGCAACTTATTACGGTTCATCGAAAAGGTTAATAAAGACAAAGCCGAAGGTACCGTAATCAACAATTACACGTCTCTACACCAGTGGTCCATTGAGCACAATGATGAATTTTGGCGACATACTTGGCAGTTTTGCAACGTAATCGGAGATATGGGTTCGCAAGTCAAGAGCCTTGGCAGTCCCAAATGGACACCAACAGGTTCTAATCATCATCATGTAAATAGAGACACAGTATGGTTTGCTGACGCCACGCTGAACTACGCAGAGAACCTCCTATCTCAGGCTGAACAATCACCAGAGCGTGAGTTTATTGTTTTTAGCAATGAAAGCGGTGAACACCGACAACTCACCGGTAAACAGTTGCTTGAACAAGTTTCTGCCATTCAACAATGGCTACTCAATTGTGGTGTCGGTAAAGGCGATGTCGTTGCGGGTTATTTGCCCTACCTTCCTGAAACCGTTATTGCCATGCTGGCCACCACCAGTCTTGGTGCCATTTGGACTTCAACCTCTCCTGATTTTGGTATCGATAGCGTCGTAGAGCGTTTTGGTCAGGTCAAACCGAAAGTTCTTTTTTGCTGTGATGGCTACCAGTTCGGAGGCAAAGCTTTCGATATGACGAACAAGAACACCACTCTTAGTAGTAAGTTAAGCAGTGCCTCCGAAGAGACTACTATTAGCGTATGCCAAATCGAATATTTACAAAACGCTGAGAGTGCTAGCACTTCTGAGTTTGTTTCTTGGTCCGATATTACTCACCACTTTTCTCCACAATCAATTCAATATCAACCAACGCTGTTTAATGACCCGTTATTCATTTTGTATTCTTCTGGTACAACAGGTCAACCTAAATGTATTGTCCATTCCGCAGGCGGTACCTTGCTCAATCACCTCAAAGAACATCAACTGCATTGCGACATCAAATCGCAAGACAAGGTTTTCTACTACACAACATGTGGTTGGATGATGTGGAACTGGCATGTTTCCGCTCTTGCGAGTGGTGCAGCCTTAGTGATTTACGACGGTAGTCCGGTTTACCCTGATCACTCCATCTTATGGCAATTAGCAGAAGAACATAGCGTGTCGCTGTTTGGTACTTCAGCGAAATACTTAGAAGCACTGGAACAGGCAAACTGCTCTCCAAAACTAGAACATAACCTGAAGTCACTCAAAACTCTTTGCTCAACTGGTTCGGTGCTTTACCCAGAACAATTTAGTTATGTCTATCAGCACATCAAGCAGGACTTGCATCTCGCTTCTATCGCTGGCGGCACGGATATTTGCGGATGCTTTGTACTGGGAAACCCTATCTCACCAGTTTACAAAGGTGAATGCCAAGGCGCAGGGCTGGGAATCGACGTGCGTGTTTTGGACGACGAGGGAAAAACCATTACACAGCAACGCGGCGAACTAACTTGCAATAACTCACTACCTAACTTCCCTATTGGCTTCTGGCACGACAACGGCGAACGCTATCACAACACTTATTGGAGCAAGTTTACCGATATCTGGCACCATGGCGACGATGTGATGCAAACCGAACATGGCGGCTTCATTTTTTATGGCCGTAGTGACGCAACCTTAAATCCAGGCGGCGTACGCATCGGTACCGCTGAAATCTATCAGCAAGTGAACACGTTACCCGAGGTTGAAGACTCCATCGCTGTCGGCAAGTTAAACCAGCAGTCTGAAGAAATCTGGTTACTAGTAAAACTCGCTCACAACGTCGAGTTAACCCAACAACTCACCGATTCAATTCGCCAAGCATTGAAAACAAAATGTTCACCGCGCCATGTCCCACGACAAATTTTTGCCATCAGTGATATTCCTAAAACGCGCTCAGGCAAATTGGTTGAGCTAGCAGTGAAACAATTGGTAAACGGACAAGCTGTAAAAAACATTGGTGCTATTGCTAACCCAGAAGTGCTGGAAGAAATTAAAACGCTTTTCAACATAGAAAGTGGCGCCACTGTCAATTAGAGACTCAACAAGTCTTCCAACAATACAGACGGGTATAACCTAACTGTATTTTTAGCTCGCTCGATAACTCCTCCCCACTTTCGTGGAAACTGCGCGAAATATGCTTCATGTACACAAAAAAGGTGAGATAATTATATCTCACCTTTGAGCCATATGAGCTGGAGCATTAGTTTGGGGGTTAAGCTTTTATCAGTTGGCTCATATCTTCGCGAACTTGTGGCACCGTTAAACCAACGATGATTTGAAGGCTCTCTTGATTTCTAACAATATTCACCGCTCCGTGCTGTGTGAAAAATGCGTTCTCCTTTACAAGAGAGACATCTTTAACTTTAACACGCAGACGCGTCGCGCAATTAGTTAACAAGTCAATGTTTTCTTTTCCACCCAAACCTTCAATAAAGGCACTAGCTTGTGACGGACTTGCGCTACTGTTATGGACCGCTTTCGCTTCTTTGTAGTCAGCTTTGGAATACAACTTACTATCTGCACCTTCACGTCCCGGAGTAAGTATGTTGTATTTTAAAATAAGCGCGCGAAACGTAACAAAGTAAACACCAGTAAACATGAGACCAATAATAATCTGAATCACGTATGTTCCTGCATGGTTACCAGCCAAAGGCAACCAGTTTTGGAAAATGAAGTCTATCAAGCCAGTCTGAAAGTTACCGGAAACACCAAACATAAAGGCGATCGTTGCCATTGTCGCAGATAACAACGCATGCAAAGCAAACAGCGCAGGTGCGATAAATAAGAATGTAAACTCTATTGGTTCGGTTATCCCTGTAAGAATTGCTGTGATTGCGGCTCCGAGCACTAACCCCATCACCATCTTTTTATTTTCTTTTTTCGCAACTGAATAGAGTGCTAGTGCGATACCCGTACAACCAAACACTTTACCCATTCCCGTCAACATCAAACCACCCTGAGGAAATTGTGTCGTTAAACTTTCCGAGCTCTGGGCGAATGTCTGTATATTTTGAATCCAATAGGCAACCGTTCCGCCATCGACTGCAACTGGCCCATAAAAAACGGGACCATATACGAAATGATGCAACCCCGTTGGTATCATGATTCGCTCTAAAAACGTAAATAGCCATACCCCTAACGATCCAGCAGAAACCAAAAATGATTGCAGATTGTTAATACCATGCTGAATACTTGGCCAAGTCAAACAAGTTA
Organism: Vibrio sp. 397; assembly: GCF_033339395.1. Lineage (NCBI taxonomy): Bacteria > Pseudomonadati > Pseudomonadota > Gammaproteobacteria > Vibrionales > Vibrionaceae > Vibrio > Vibrio sp. 397. Next base: position 274,500 of record NZ_JAWOUN010000002.1, read on the forward strand.
GAATTGCCATCACGACCATAATGGGGAAACTAATGATCACAACCAATGGCGTTCCGCCAAATACAGCCGCCCAATCCGGTAGCTTTTTATCAAAGAATCGGTTGTGAACCCAAACAGAGAGACTTGCAATTAAAATGGCACCTAGTAAGTTGGTATCAAGCGTTAGAATGCCACCAACTTCAGTCAAACCTCGCTCACCTTCCGTATAGTTCACGCCCAGTTCTGGTCCCCAAAATTGAAGGATTCCACCAATAACGTAGTTAAACGTAATGTAGGAAACGAGTGTTGCAAGTACAGCGCGACCAGATGCTTTTTTAGCTAAAGCGATAGGTAACCCAACGGCAAAAATAAGTGCCATATTTTTAAATACAGCGAGAGATGCCTGTAAAATGATCGTCGAGACTTTAACCCAAGCACTCCCCTCTAGTGCCCAAGGAAACACTTCTTGATTTAACAGCACAACAGAGAAACCCAATAACATGCCCGCTGCTGGAAATAATAGAACGGGAACAAACATCGCGGCTCCGAACCTTTGAATAATGTCTTTCATATAAACCTCTTGTTTCATTCACGGAGCCTACAAGTAGGCCCCGAACGTCCAGTTGTTATTGAAAAAATTGAGGAAGGTAGGCTTTATTTTCTTCTAGTAATTGTTTTGTTATTTCTTTAGCTTTTGGCACATTAACCACGGTACGGTTAAGTGTGAGTGCATTAATCAGCTTTTGCTGACTTCCTTCGTACCAAGCATCCACAACTAATTTCTCGTAACCAAGTTGGCTCTCAATCATGGCTTTTTGGAAGGTTGGGATTTTTCCTACAGTAAAAGCTTTCGGTCCATCACTAGTTAGCGCAGCTGGAACTTCTACCATGGCGTCATTTTGTAAATTTGTAATAGCACCATTATTCGGTACGATGACGAGATACACATCGCTCAAGTTGTAGGCTAGCGAAGCCGCGACTCTCACCATGTATCGACCATGGATATCGGCATGCAGTGTTTCGTGCTTCGTGGTGCCCGCTTCAATTATTCTTGCGTTCAATTCAAACACTCGTTTCTCACGGCCGTTAATTACCTGCCTTGCGCGGGTGTTGTTGATATCCTCTTTCGCCACCATTTTTTCAGGGTACAAATAGTACTGAAGATACGTATTCGGCAAAAACTCTGGATTATCAGCAAGCATTGTTCTCATGTTTTTGAATGTGGCTTGCCACGATGGGTCATCCGCTATTTCCGCATCAACCGCACTGATCCCTTCTTTTAGGATGATATTTTTAATTTTATCCGTTAAGTCTTCACCCTGTTTGTTACGAATTTTGGTAAACCAGCCATAGTGATTAAGCCCAAAATATTCAGGAACAAAGTCCCAAATTTCACACCCTAACAATTGCGCATAGCTGACCATAATCGCTGCTGGCATATCACAAATATTTAGAATTCGCTTATCATGCGGAAATTCACGATTTAAAGCTTCAGCGACAATTGCCGCTGGGTTGGTGTAATTAAGAATCCACGCATCTGGACACGTTTGTCGGATCTCGTTCACTAGCTGGATCATATCGCCGATAGAGCGAAGTCCATATGCCATTCCTCCCGCGCCACATGTCTCTTGCCCAACACAAGAGTTGGATAGCGGGATTTGTTCATCGCGCTCGCGCATGGCCAACCCACCAGTGCGGATCTGTATAAAGAAAAAGTCCGAATCTGCGAATGCGACAGATTTATCCGTTGTATAAACAAACTCTTCAACTTCTGGATAGTGTTCTCGCAATAGAATTTCAGTAGCTAATGCATTCGACTCTTGGCGTTTCTCATCTATGTCGTAAAACACGACTTTTGCGAGTGGAAAGTTATCTTTTTCGGCAATAAGGCTGTTCATCATACCAAGTGTGTATGTACTGCCAGCACCAACAATCGTTAATTTTTGACGTTTCATTTCGCTACCTCAAATGTTTATCCTGAAAATGTATAAAGTAAGTATTAATACTTTTATGATACATTTAAAGTATAAGCACAAAGATACGAGATAAAAATCACACAAAGATCCTAAGGAAAAGTATTAACTACATCTCAGATCACATTCTTGCTATCATGATCCAAGACTTAGCGAGGTATTATGAAACCCAAATACATAGACATTGCGGAACGATTAGAAAAAAAGATCAAAGATGGGGAACTACAACCGAAATCGATGCTTCCAAAAGAGAGTGATTTGCAAGAAGAGTTTTCCGTAAGCCGCGTAACCATCAGAAAAAGCTTACAAATTCTGGTCGACAATAATTTAATTAGTCGGACAAGAGGTAGTGGAACTTATGTAAACGATCTAAAAGCCCAACATGATGCCTTACATTTGCTGGGTTTTATCGAGGAAGTCAGTAAACAGGGGAAAACGCCTAGCTCTCAAGTCATAAAGTTCGAACTTAAAAAGCCGAATGAGCAGGTTGCTAAGCAGTTAAATCTCTCGCCCAATGATGATACATATGAAATACATAGACTCAGATGTATTAATGATGAGCCTGAAATTTACGAAGTCACTCATATGCCAGCAATGTTATTTCCAGACTTGAGCATAGCCATAATGAATGGTTCTAAATATGAGTACATTGAAAATAGCAAAGGATTGAAAATTGCGAAAAGCAGTCAGTCTGTCAAACCGTACTTGTTAGATGCAGAGACGGCCTCATACCTGAATGAATCAGAAGCTTCCCCTATTCTAAAAGTTGAGTCCACTGGTTACCTAGAAGATGGTCGTGCATTTGAATATACCGTCAATTACTTCCGACTTCATCAATACAGCTTCGAGTTTATTTCAACTAGGGCGTAGTACTATTCGACGCTAATGGTTAATCATTACGCCAAATCTTATATCCGACCTCTCGCATTGCTCTGCCGAGCAGGTGGGAGGCGACTGGCGCAGTGAGAACGATAAACAACATCGTACCGATAACCCTAGAGATCACGGTAACTTCAGGGAGTGAGAAAGCGACCGCTAATAACAAGCAGCTCACTCCGACAGTTCCAGCTTTGGTAGCTGCGTGCATTCGGGTATACAAATCAGGAAGCCTCAGGACACCTAGACTTGCAACCAAGGTCAACAATGTTCCTAAGCATAAAAATAGTCCAATCAACACGTCCATTATTCTTTCTCCTTTCTTTTAACGATCAAACGTGCAAATGCGATCGTGCCGAGAAATGCAACCAAACCTAATGTAATGGCGATATCTAACAGAGCGTCCTCACCGCTGTCTAAGGTGTAAACCGTAATAAATCCGATAGTGATAAATGAAATCAGATCTAACGCCACCACTCGATCAGCTAGCGTTGGTCCTAGAATTAAACGAGCAAAAGCCATAACAAAGCTGAGTAGTAGCCCAGAATAGGCAAAAGTGACCGTTATTTGCAGCCAACTATCCACGCGTCACCTCCAAAATTCGATGCTCTAACCCATCTTTAATTCCGCGAATAACCTCTTCATGTTCAGGTGCAAACATGGCATGAACGATAAGATACTTTTTATCAGCCGTAACATCCAAACTAAGCGTGCCCGGTGTTAAAGAAACCATGTTCGCCAGTAATGTGATTTCTAGATCAGAATCGACCTCCAGAGGGACATAAACGATATCAGGCTGACTCAAATGAGTAGGTGTCACAACGTCCCACACCACTTTCGCAACCGATATAACCATTTCATAAGCGAAGTACACCAATAACTTCAATGCAGATGCAAAACGTTGAAAATAGCTCGTTTTCAATCCAAATGGTTGACTCAACCTTAAAGCAAAAAAGCCGACCGTAAATCCGACAACAAAATTCAGACTCGAATAGCTGCCATTAAGCATCATCCACGCTAACGCTAAGAAAAAATTGAGGAATAGATAGATCATGCATTTCCTCCTAACACCACTCTGATGTATTCAGTCGGATTTAACAGTTGTTCTGCAGCTTGAACGGAAAATTGATAAAAAGGCTCCGCCACTAAGCCAATGATTAGCGTCAACGTTGTCAATACAATAATTGGAACGCAGTACAACCAATGTACTTTGGCCTGCAGAGTCTGTTCTGGCTTCTCTCTAAATGGCTTTTTCCAAAATGCCTCACTCCAAATTTTCGTCATCGAGTAGACAGTAAGCAACCCCACCAATAACGCGGTACCTGCTAACCAGTAATACTCAGCCTGTATGCTCGACTTGATGACCAATAGCTTTCCCCAGAAACCCGATAGCGGTGGGAAACCGGCCAGAGAAAACGCAGGGACAAGAAACAAGAACGCTAACCAAGGCATAGCTTTGTATACCCCACCCAAATGTTCAAGTTGACTAGAGCCATATTTGCGCTCGATGAATCCACCTATTAAGAACAAATTCGCTTTTACAATGATGTGATGAACAATGTAGAAAATGGCACCGGCTAAAGCTAAGGGAGTGTAAATAGCCAACCCCATGATCATATAGCCTATTTGGCTAATAATATGAAAAGAAAGAATTTTCTTAATGTCGAATTGGCTAGCCGCTCCTAAAACGCCCGTTAACATGGTTAGCCCTGCGACCCAAATTAACGTCGGTTGCCAACCACTCTCGGCGAGCGGAAATACCAAGGTAAAGACTCTTATCAACGCGTATACACCGACTTTAGTAAGCAACGCGGCAAACAGTGCCACCACACCGCTTGGTAACGTGTGATAAGAAGCTGGCAACCAAGCAAATAAAGGAAAGAGTGCCGCTTTAATAGAAAAGGCAAACAAAAATAGCGCGGACAGCATCATGTTGATGCTCAATTCATTTTCCCCTACTTTGGTGTAGAGATCGGCCAGGTTCAAGGTGCCCGTTGCGCCATACAACAAGCCGATAGCAAGCAAAAATACCAGCGTCGAAATCAGGTTCAACATCACGTACTTTACTGCACCATCAACTTGAGTTTTCGTTGCATCTAACACCATTAAACCAAATGATGAAATGAGCATGACCTCAAACCAAACATACAGATTAAAAATATCTCCAGTCAGGAAAGCGCCATAAACGCCAGCAAGCAACATGTGCATTAACGCATGGTAATTGCTATAGGAGGGCTTTCGGTGAAGGTCCGCCATCGCGTAGAAAACACATATCGCACCAATCACCGCCGTGATCATCACCATAGCAACGCTGAGGTAATCTGCGACAAACACGATACCAAATGGCGCACTCCACTGACCAAAAGCAACGGCTTGAATACCATTATTTATGATGTTTTCTGTGAGAAAGCCCGCAACGAAAAGGTTCGAAATCGCACTTACACCGCTCAACCACTCAACACTTTTTGTTGAGCGACGGACGAAGAAGATAATCAACGCCGTACTCAGCGAGAGAACTACCGGTAACGTAAGCAAAATCGAACTCATTGACCCTCCTCAGAACGTTGCATTTCATCGACGTTTGCAGTTCCAGTGTCTTTATAAGCTCGATAGAACAGCATTAAAGCAAAAATAAGTAGTCCAAAACCGATGACTATCGCAGTTAAGATAAGCGCTTGAGGTAAAGGATTTGCCGCGCTATCTGGTGGTAAAAGAGCATTATCGCCAATCAATGGCGGTTCTCCGGGCGTCAGCCTCCCAGCTGTAAAAATAGCAAGGTTAACCGCACTACTGAGTAACATGATGCCGAACAAAAGGCGCAAGATATGCTTTTCAAGCATTAAATAAACACCTGCTGCGACAAATACTCCAACGACAACACTCCAGACTATTTCCATCACTCTAGCTCCTCATTAATACGAAGCAGCATACCCATCACGCCACCTATAACGGCAAGGTAAACACCAACATCAAAAACCAATGGCGTCCCTAGTGGTATCACGTCTTTCCACCACAGTCCGGTCAAAAACGGTTTATCAAACGCAAAGCTCAAAGCACCAGAAACTAAGCTCAATGCGATACCAGATAACGCAATGAGAAACGGTTTGAAATACAACCTAGAACGAACGTATTTCGGTGATTCCGCGAACATGAGAAGTGATAAACCAATAACGGCAATCAACGCACCAATAAAGCCACCACCCGGTTCATTATGACCACGTAACAACAGATACACTGAAAATACGAGCATGAGTGCCGAAACAATGTGTGCCGTGGTTGCAAAAATTAATGATTGGATACGATTTTGCTTTTTCGCTCTTGTCTTAAGCAAACTCACTGCCGCAATCCCAGCAATAACAACGACGACAACTTCTCCCAATGTATCAAATGCGCGAAAGTCGACCAGAATAACGTTAACAATGTTTCGCCCATGTCCACCCGGGACACTGTTTTCTGCAAAGAAATCTGACACCGAAGAGTCCATCGGCTGAGACGTGATTCCTAACAAAAGTAAAGTAACCGAAACACCTATCACACCTGCTATGCAAATATTCGCTACTTTACGTTTTATTGAATGCTTGGGCACGGTGGCTAGACGCGGCATATGACGCATTAACAATGCAAGAAAGACCACCATTAATGTTTCCACTAACAGTAAAGTCTTCGCAACGTCCGGGGCGCTATAAATCATAAAAACAAGCGTGGTCATGAAGCCAATCATACCAAGCGCAGAAATCGCAAGAAGTCTTGCGTGGGACAACGTACATACGAGCGCAGCACCAATCAACAATAAGGCAATACCAATCTCATAGAAAGTGACACTTGAAAGTTCGCCAACCAAAGGCAGAGGAATAAGCGCTACCTGACTCAGTAACGCAACGGCAAGTACCGTGAAAAATAATAGGACATAGCGACTCAATTTCTTTTGCTGTAACCGCGCCGTTTGCCACTTCGCCACTGTCATCATGCCATCTAATAGTCGTTCAAAAATATTCTCCGCTTTGGGGACGAATAGATGTAACCGCTGAAAAAATGCAGACACAGCTGGATAAACACGGTACACCACATACCCCAACGCTAGCGTAATAACGCTTAACACTAACGGTACATTCACGCCATGCCATAGTGATGTCTCTTTAAGAGCTGCTGTGGGCAGAATGTCAGCAGAGCCCGGAAAAATAATATTGCGATCTAACCAATTTAAACCGAATAACGGGACTAGGAGACTGCCAAGAGCCAGGAGCAAAGGCGAGATCCACATGGCTTTTTTTGTCTCAACTGGCTTAGTTTCAATCGGCACGAGATCACGGCGAGCAAAGAATGGTCTCGCAATAAGCATAATGGTTAGCGCGACCATCAGTATATTCACGATTAAAAGTACAAAGGCGATCCAGTTATTGAGCTCTACTGCGGATTTGTACATGTATTCTTTGCTCAAAAAGCCTAACAACGGCGGGAACCCCGCTTTAGACAATGCAGCCAAACTCCCCGCAACCATGCTGATGACGAGAACTGACTTCAGACCGTACAATTGATCAATATCTCGTGTTCCTGTCGCTTTGTCGATATTACCCACCACCATAAACAGCGCAGCTTTATAGAAAGAGTGAGCGAGAATAAACATCAATACCGCACTAACGGCCAAATCTGTGCCCATACCTAGTAATAATGTTAATTTACCCAAAGCAACATTCGTGCTGTAGGCTAGCATCAGCTTCAAGTCAGTTTGTTTTAATGCGACAAATGTGCACCAAATGGCCGTGATACTCCCAGTGATGACTAAAGCATAAAACCAGATCTCGCTGTGGGCATAAACTGGCGATAAACGTGCTAATAGGTAAATGCCTGCCTTTACCATTGTTGCCGAGTGTAAATACGCACTGACCGGAGTGGGAGCTGCCATCGCGTTAGGTAGCCAAAAATGAAACGGGAATTGCGCAGATTTAGTAAATGCACCGAGTAGTATGAGCACTAGAGATGGGATAAACCATTCATGCTGCGCAATAGTTCCTGCCTGCTCGATAATGGTATTTAGCTCATAACTCCCTGCCATTGCTCCCAGCAAGATAAGACCCGCTAGCAACGCTAGTCCACCAGCACCGGTAACAATCAGCGACTGCAAGGCGTTTTTCCGAGACGTTTTATTTTCGTGATTAAACCCGATCAGTAAGTAAGAAGTGATGGTGGTGAGTTCCCAGAAAACAAATAACAACAGAATATTATCGCTCATCACAATCCCTAGCATGGCAAGCATGAATAGGGTTAGATACAAATGAAAGGAAAACCGGCTATCACTTTCTCGTAAATAAGCCAAAGCGTAGATTTGAATCAGTGCGCCAATCCCACTGATCAGTCCCGCAAAAAGAAATGAAAGACCATCTAATCTAAAGCTAAGGTTGATATCGAGGCTTGGTATCCATTCCGCATTCCAGCTCACGCCTGCAGGAGTATAGATATAGAAGAGAAAAGAGAAGATTAAAACTGGCAGCGCAGGGAAAATCAGTAAGACCAACTGATTATCTAGGTTTTTCGGCAGGTTTTCTTTACCCGTTATGTTATTCAACATCGCAGCCCATTCGTTATTATAAGAAGGTACGCGCTATTCGGCGCAAATGACAAACTCCACTGTATTGTTTTAGCCCAAGCGCTTCAAAAACGATCATGAAACCAAGGGAAAAGTAGCAAACAGTAATCACTGAGTGCTACTTAGAGGAACGCCGATACAAACCGCTATTTGCTGTCTGCTACGGCATAAGAACGTAGGTCACTACTTACGTGTTCTTGGCTGAATGTATATGGATTATCGTCATCAGCTAACTCGAATGCATCGTAGGTGCAGTCACCGATATCATTTCTCGGACAAACATAAACATTCGAACGTTCTATCATTTCTGTGTGGCATTTCGGGCATAGGTTTTTCATGTCACTCTCCTCTGATAACTTATTGATACATTGATAATTCCATGTTCTAGAGATCCATCTCCCTCCTTTACCTAAAACATAACTTAAACCCAACTTTGTTACACCCCAATTACTGAATCGGTGAGACAAAGCCATCGGGCTTAAGAGCGACCAAACTACAGTTAATCGATTGCAAAATATTTTCAGCCGTATTACCAATGACATAGCCAGATATACCAGTTCTCGCTAAGGTTCCCATTACCAGCACGTCTACCTCAATACTCTCTACGTAATCTGGAATCTTTTCGTCGGGTTTTCCATGCAGGTGGTGAATCACAATTTCACCTGTAATCCCAGACTCCTCCAACAGCTGTTGCAGAGCTTGTTTATGATCGGCTTTTGCTTTGTCGAGTTCATGTTTCAACTCAGCATCATCGACTTGAATCCAAGCGTTACCATTTAGGTAGTTTTCTAAGTAATACTCCCAGCAAGAAATCACGTGTAAACGACTATCGCAGGTGTCGGCAATCGAACGCGATAATTCGAGTAAACGCACGGCTAATGAGTGCTGTTCATCGCTTGCCGTTAATGGGTCGATAGCCACAGCAACACGGCGCTTATCTCTTGGCTTATCAATTGGTCGGTGCAACCAAAGCGGACAAGGGCATTTTCGTAACAGAGTCATATCAATAGCTTTGAAACCCTCAGCACCTTCACCGAGCGGTTCAGCTTCTTTGATGATGAGATCTTTGTTATCAGCTAATGCTTCTTGAATAATACAGACAGCGGGCTTTTCACTGCTTTTCACAGTAAGAGGAAATGCGAGATCCTCTTCAGAGAGTCCCAGCTTCTGTCTATATTCGTGAATACTTTGTTTGAGGGAGTCTTGCAGCGATTGCTCATAACTTTGCTGATACTGGATCATGTCTGTTGGGAAATCAGGACACGCTATTAGCCCTGAGACAGGCACTTTGTTGCTAGATGCAATCCTCATCGCTTGTTCGAGGGCGTCACTATGGCCTGGCAATCCTTGTGTTGCAAAAAGTATGTTTGCGAATCGTTTCATACACACCTCCTTGTTTGGTTAAATATTAACCACCCACAAAGTATAATACCTAACGGATAATTGTAACGGCTTGTGACGTTGATGAAATCAATTCTCATTAAGAGACGGATATTGCTTCATTTTGTTTTACGTCACACTCTCCTTTCTTCACAACTATCGCCTTCGACCTAAATAAATTCCGCTACCTAAAGTTAAGACCAAATAAAAACCCAAATTACTCAAAGTTTTTTCTCACCTTAAGTAACTTGGGTATAAGCAATAACACACTTATTGTCCGGATTTAAATAGATGGCCTAAATTTTCACGCAACTTAGTTTAAAGATGCCATCTCAATCACGAATCGATATGCAACGTTTTACGGCTTTAGTGACCTAAAATCGCCGTAACTCAATGTTAAGGTTGTTGTTTTGTCGGTGCCAAAGCAATTTCACGAACACATACACCTTGCGGTTGCTGATAAGCAAACAGCACTGCTCGTGCAATGTCGTCTGCTGCCAACACGCCGCCCATATCCACCTTCCAAGCGTCATAGCCATCTTTAATATCTTGAGACGTTGTATGTGAAAGTAATTCCGTTTCCACTGCACCAGGTGCAATCGTCGTAACGCGAACATTCGATGACGCAACTTCTTCACGTACGTTTTCAGAAATAGCATGAACCGCAAATTTGGTACCGCAATAAGCAGCATGATCAGGGAATGTTTTCTTGCCCGCGATAGAGCTGATGTTAATGATCGTACCACTGTTACGTGCTTTCATCGGTGCTAGGACGGACTGCATGCCATTGAGTAAGCCAATTACGTTCACATCAAACATGCGCTTCCACTCCGATGCTTCCTGAGTATCTATCTGACCTAGAAGCATAACGCCTGCGTTATTTACAAGTGCATCTACCGGACCATACAACGCTTCAGCTTTCTCAATTGCAGCCTCGAAAGAAGCTTTGTCGGTCACATCTACCTTTTCACAAAGCGTATTTGGTAAGTTTAATGCTTCCAAACGTTCTACACGTCTTGCTAACAAAAGAAGAGCATGGCCCTGTTCACTGAAGTGACGTGCAATCGCTTCACCAATGCCTGAACTGGCGCCTGTAATAACAATTAACTTTTTCATTTTGAATCCTTAATCGAACGGTTTACATCAGTGGCGGTAAGTTTAAGAAAACTTTTTTTGTTGATATATACCGACCTAGTTGAAACACTGTTGTTATACTGCAACAATACTTGTTTGAATTATGAAGAAGTCATCATGCAAACACACATCAACCTTGCGGATATTCGCTCTTTCGTCCTAATCGCTCAACTAGGAAACTTCACGAAAGCAGCAGAGCAACTTGGCGTTTCTCGCTCACACGTTTCACGTCAAATAACAAATCTGGAGCAACAGATTGGTGTCACTTTGCTACAAAGGACCACTCGAACACTGAACCTCACCGAAGCAGGCAAGGTTCTGTATAAACAGTGTGAAACTGCCCTTCACAATATTGATCAAGCTGTTATGGCAGTGGTTGATGATGTAGAAGACTTAAGAGGTGACATTCGTATCAACTGTGTGGGGGGCTATTTAGGAGAAGACGTTGTCGCAGATATCGTTGCTCAGTTTCTAATCCAACACCCACAAGTGAGCATTAACTTAGATTTTAGCAGCCATCGTGTCGATTTAATCGCGGATGAATTCGATATCGCTTTTCGAATGGGAAAGTTAGACGACTCCAACTTTATCGCTCGCAAACTGATCGATGTGGAAATGGGGACATACGCAAGCCCAAACTATTTAGAAACATATGGCTATCCTTCGCATCCAAAGGACTTAGAAAAACACATTTGTTTGACAGGTAGTGTGACACGGTGGGCATTTGAGAACACAAATACAAAGCAGTCAACGGAACACCAGATACGTGGACAGTTACGATGTAAGAGTGGTAGAGTAATGATAAAAGCAGCCTTGGCGGGAAATGGCATCATCCGTGTGCCAGCACTTTATTGCCAACAAGAACTCCAGACAGGCAAGCTAAAAGAAGTGTTTACCAATTGGAGCATTCCGAGTGTGGAATTTTCACTCCTTTATCATCACGACCGACATCAACCAAAACGCATCCGAGCCTTTGTTGATTTTACTACGCAATACTTTCGCAAACTGCAGAGTAAAGACAAGTAACCTGCACGTTGGTACCTGTCTATGTATGCTTTATAGGCTGAGCCTGTGAACCTGGGGTTTGTTCTAGAAAGAGTGTGAGCATTTTGACGCTTAAGGTTTGGTTTTCATAAACGTCAGAGGTGTTTGTCCAGTTTGCTTTTTGAAAAATGCAATAAAAGCACTGTCTGACGAAAACTCCAGCCAATCGGCAGCTGCGCTGACTGGCATGCCCGTTGATAACAATTCAACTGCTTTTAAAAGCCTCCACTGTTGCCGCCAATCTTGATAACTCATTCCCGTTTCCGACTTAAATAATCGTGTTACCGTCTTGGTGCTTGCCCCAACTTTGCTTGCAAGAGTAGTAAGCGAAGGAGCTAGAAATGAAGGTTCAACCAACTCTCGACGAAACGTTGTTAAGCGCCGATGCGATGGCAAAGGCAACTGAAACGAATAACGTTTCGCAGCATAAAACTCCTCCCAAAAAAGCGCCGTCGTATTTACCATCTCGCTGCTAGGCTTATCCCACTCCCAAAATGACATTTTATCAATAAGAGCTTGGAGTAAATTATTCACTTCTATCATCGTGATCTTACTCGGACAGGCAAACTCCTCACAATCAAAATACAAAGATCGGTACGCCACCACATTCGTCATTAGTGCGCGATGCGGCGTATTAGGTGGGATCCAAACCGCCTTTGTCGGTGGCAAAATACAAATCGAGTCTTCCAGAGCAAAACTCATACAACCTTGAGGTGCGTACAATAACTGCCCTTTCTTGTGCATATGCATACCTGAGTCGTGCTTTCCAATATCCGCAGCAATTCCCACTACACAATTAGAAATTTTGTCTGCATCAAATTGTGTTTTTTCGTTAATAAGCGCCATTTTGTCCGAATGTTGATGTATTTGGTTTTTATGTTGTTATTAGATCAATCATAGCCTCATTTATACTGCCCGCCAACTTCATTAACGATGGGTAACAATATGAATACTAAGCTCTCTTTATGGCTCATGCTGGTCATGTTGATGTTTCCGCAAATTGTAGAAACCATCTATAGCCCAGCGCTGAGCTCAATCGCTCTATCATTTGATGTAAACCACGCACAAGCAGCCCAAACATTGTCGATTTACTTCCTAGCTTTTGCCATTGGCGTTGTAGTTTGGGGAGTTCTCGCAGATAAACTGGGAAGAAGGCCCACCATGCTTATTGGGCTCTTTATCTATGGTTGCGCATCTTTACTCGCAACTCAAACCGAAAGCTTTGCTGTTGTCATGACCGCGCGAGCCCTAAGCGCATTTGGTATCGCGGTAGGATCCGTTGTCACACAGACCATGCTTCGTGACGCGTTTGACGGTCAAGAACTGAGTAAAGTCTTTAGCTTAATGGGGATGGGTATATCAATCAGCCCGGTAGTTGGCATGCTATTAGGCGGGCAGCTTACAGCGCTTGGTGGATACCGTTATGTGTTTTTTGCCTTGTTTTTAATCGCGTTAGTATTGCTCGCTTACAACGTTGTTAAGCTTCCTGAAACACAGAAGGAACAGACACCAGTACGGTTGCATCAACTTAGCTGGAAAATGGTAAGAGACGCGCGAATTTGGCGCTCAGGATTACTGGTTGCTTTGTATAACATTGCTCTATTTTCTTATTACCAGCTTGGCGCATTTACTTTCTCGGTACTTGGGTATAACTCCGAACAATTTGGATACAGTGGCATGGTACTGGGGTTAGGCACTCTGCTTGGGAGTTGTTTAAACAAATCCCTAGTGTCTAAAAATGTTCGAAAAAGCCAACTACTTTGGCTCTCAGCAGTATTGCTTAGTTTGGGATCAGTCGGTGTGTTGATTCTGAGCCAATCAATCTGGTTTGTTGCTCCAATGGTGTTAGTCGTCATGTCTTATGGGATTGCGATACCCAATATACTCAGTGACGCACTCGTTGATTATAAACAACAGGTAGGTAGCGCAGGCGCTTTATTTGGGCTCATGTACTACATCATGATCGGGACGGGATTAGCGATGGCTGGAACAGCACAAAACTTAGGTGTCGTTCTATTAGCATGTAGCTGTTTAGCGATTTTATTAGCGTTTTCTAAAAGGCAAGTTCATACCAACTTGTGACCAGATACTACGCATTGCTTGCCTAATCTTCCGAAGATTGGTCTACATCTTTTCTAACGGTTAACTAAAACGTAAATAAAAAGCGCCTGTCGGCGCTTTAATTATCCATAGATCTTATTGCCATGTTGGCTCGCCAAACTCTTCACAACGTTGCTTGTCGTAGTTTTCAATGCGCCCGCGTTTACCTACAAACTGAACCTGAACAACCATTCCAGCTTCAACATATTCACTGAAATAATCGCAAGAAACACGAAAACTAGTATCGCGTATAACAATTGGTACCCATTCATAGCCGCCGCTGCGTGGTAAGTAAGACTTGAAGGTAATGACCCCGTCATCTGAAACGTTGATTTCTTCATCATATTCATTCAACTTATAAAAACGTTGTCCATCAAACTCTGCCTTTGCTTTTTCAATTATTTCCTTCGTTGCTGTCGATTGCATCGGCGTATTTGACACCAGTTGACACCCAACAATAGATGTCAATACGGACAAAGCCAAAGCGAGTTTAGTTATTTTATTCATTTACCTAACCACTGTATAATTATTCAACACTTATCATTTTAAAAAGCGGAAACCATACTTTATTTTTAATAAAAGAAAAAGCGCCTTTTGGCGCTTTTTATCTGAACATTTCTTATCCAAACGTCTCGAGTAAATTTTCTAGAAAAGCTAACTCTTTATTACAATGAATTTTATTTAGGCTCTCACTGGAATCTATTGCTATTTAATCCCAAGCTTCAAACTCATTGGGCTTTACGTGTTTTATTTTTAATCTAACGCTAGGAGCCAGAGTTGTTTCAGTTCCCAATTCACAGTAGTACTCAACAGCATTTTCATCTTCAATTATGTCAACGGAGTTAGCAACGACACTCAACCGTCCACCACCTCTTGTCAATGAAAAGTACGCATTCTTGTTTTCATTTACTTCAAATTTCAAAGGAATGAATTCAGGTTCTTCAAGAGAAATATCTATCCATTTATAGTTATCTAAACTCTTCCCTTGTCGTGGAGCATAAACTGTTTTCAACCCATTTTCGTCAACAACAAAGTACATCGAATTCTCGGCTTGATTAAAGCAAGCTTTCAAACTACCACCTGTATTTTCTAAATGACAAGTGAATACAACTGAACTGTGCTTACACGTAGCACTTACTAAAAATGGAAGATAAGCAAAAAATAGTAAGGATATCGTCTTTGTAAAGTTAAGAAACATATGACAGATTAATCAAATTGACTTCAAATCAATCCACGTTCATTAGTAATGGCCGTCCCTTACCCGAATATATCTACCCATGACCAATGGATAAAATTATTTATTAAAGAAACAGCCACTTTATTTCTTCTACATTAGATACTTAGTCAAATTAGGAATAATTACTTACACTCTTGATTTGAAGAAGTTGAATCCAATGCTAGAGCAACGAAATCATTCCCATATCTTCTAACAACAATAGGTTGCACGGAGTCATAAGAGCCGACCTTAGATTTATCATGAAAGCAAAGGTACACATTATCACCTTTGACTTCCATTAACTCAATCTTGTAATACCAATGGTCATCATCTATGACAATCTCATCTTTTGTTATTTTTGGTACTGCAAGTTTGAATTCACCTTGAAAATCAGAAAAATGTCGTTCTTCGATGCTCTTGGGGTTCAGTGAGTTAGGGAATGATGTAAAGTCTAACAGTTCATAAATATCCGTCATTGAAGCTGCACTAGTCAAACCTGACCAAATAACAGCTAAAATAATTAATAGTCTACTATAAATCATTCAATAATTTCCTTAAGTAATAACGCTTCTTTTTCTCTACGTGTTGGATATAGATCCCTAAAGTCCATAAGGTTATCGTACATTTCTTCCCATTTCTGATTTACAGCTTACGCTTTGACTCTAAATATATACTTATATTTTAAAAATCTCTCTATTTAAAATCCTTTTCAAGAATTAGATATTTACTACTACAATCTTCAAACACAGTAAAATCATTAATTGAATTACCATAATTTTGAATAAATATCATAGAATCTTTGTATTCTGCTTTAACATCACTTTCTGGAAAACTACCAACGAGGCCGTGAAAAGTTAAATATAACTCGTTATCCTCATTAACAATCCCCAACTTTCCTCTCATTTCACTTTTATTGACCCTAGAATAAAAATGTTCTCTATCTATTACAATTTCAATGCTACAATCGTACGAAGAATCTAGAACATACTTTCCATCCAAATCAAAAGCAAAGCATGAGTTGCTAAATATAATTAAAAAAAGACAAAAAATACTATTTTTAATAATTTTCATTACCTACTCTCTCAAGCTCTTTTATTCTTCCCAACACAAATGAGACAATGTTTGACTTTTTAAAACCGTACCATTTTCTACTTCCGTTTAGCTTCCCACCGCATAAATCTATAAATCTCTTGTAACCTTCTAATGCAAATTGCTTGTTTTTAACACAACCTTTTTTCTTTAAGCTAGGATCATGCCAAAGGCCCCACCCGAAACAAGCCTTTGTAACATGGTATACTTGACTCTGTGAAAACACGTACTCGTTGACAACGTGCCTTTTACTCGGGCAATTATTATAAAGAATGTCCAAGCCTTTATTGAACCAACGTAACCTATCATCAAAACCGTTATACCCTCCATTTACTAAATATGTAATATATAAGAAATCATTCAAGTCTGCATGTGAGTTTAACGATGCTAATTTTGACCAATACCAACCTGCTGATAAAGCAGCATAGGGTGGTGACGCTAGCTTTTTTTTATTTTGAAGTGTTGAGTAAAAGTCAACCCCCTCAAACTTGCTATATTTTTTATAATTGCTTTCGAACGTAATTTGGATAAGGCCTCTTCCTTTAAAGCCTCCATATGATGTATCTGAGACTCCTCCCTCTTCTGTATACCTTAAACTACCGGATTCATGGATAACTTGCGCTAGAAAATGAGCCACTCTCAAACACGTGTTTATCTCAAATTTTGACATCGTTTCGATAAGGCTTTGAAAATGATTGTCTATGTTTGTCATTGAAGCATAGATAGCTATGTTTTTTAGCTTATCTTTGGTTAAGATACAACCACATCCGGATTTTTCACTCTTGAACATGAACGGCCAATAATGCCAAAGGCTCTTATCATCGCTTAGTTGCAAATCACCTTGTAAATCTTGCATCCATGAGAACTTATCTGCTCTTTCCAGTTCGAATTGCGAGAAAAGATCAAAGCTATCCATCACTTGATCGCGCCATGGGGAGTTACGGTAGTCCTCTATAGTTACAAAACCAGCGGAGCACTTAATATCTAGAGCTTCCTTTGCGGTCTGATGGATTGATTCATAAAGACTTTGTGACGACTCTGTATGCCAATCTGTAGGATGTTTCACAATAAATCGCTCAAAGTGTTTACGCTTACCGTCTAAGTATACTTTGGCATCGCGAGCAGTGAACGAGGAGAAGTCCGTTACTTGATCTTCTGTCACAGATTCAAGTAATTGCTGAATAAACGAATTACTCATATCAACGGCACCGCTACTATCGGCCCCATCGAGAACAACAAGTGGATTTTCTTCCGCATTTTTGGGAGAAATCTGTTTTTTGAAAAATTCGGGCGGCTCCTCAAAAGAGAACATCTCGATATGCACACGATTATCTTCTTTCTTAGTTCCAATTGCATCGTTACTGTACTCATGCAGTCCCATGTAACCGATATCTTCCCCAGCTGAAACCTTTATCCCCTCTCTAAATAGGAGTGGGAGTAAAGAAACCACACTACCGTCCCTAATCATTGCCGCCTTGTCCGACATCCATTTAGGTTCTGAAACTGGTTCTGATAGGACAGCAGAGGAATCTTCTAAAATGTCAAAGTCACTATTGAGACCCGAAGCAAACCAAACAATCTTGTTTAACAGTGCTTTTTCGCTACCACTTGCCGATTTACCATTCTCTACCACACGGCACTTTATCATTTTGTAGGTATTTTTGTCGATCTGGTATGGATGGGTCTCCTTCTCTTCTGCATACAGGTATTCAAGTAATGTTCCTTTAGACATCGACTGTTTTTTTTCACCAGAATTAGTAGGCACATCACTATGTTTGAAAGTGCGTACATTTCTCGCTTCTTGTAAACGGTAACGCGTGGTTATAGATGAATTGGCGCCAATATCTGAAGGTGGCGCAAGGTGCATATAAAGTGTATAGAACTTAAATACATCTTCACTATCTTCGGGGTTTACAGCCTCATGCTCGATAAGCACAAAGTTATTACTATACTTAAACTCTTGCTCTTGGTACGTTGATGTTAGGTAATCAGGATTTATGCGAAATGCCACTATTTTTCCATCAAGCATCGCTTGAATAGGTCTGAGCCCTTTCCCCCACGGTAACATTTTTGATGTTAAGTGAATGCCACTATGCCAACCGTACCCTTGTCCTATTAAATAACGACCGCTCTTAGCTTGATCAAACAATTTCGTAAAATCACTGAGCGTGTAATAAGCGTCACCTTCTCGTTGTGCTATCGGAAAAACTGCATCCATGATTTAAATGTCCTAGTCAGAAAAGTTATCGTCAAAAGTGACAAATGATGGGCGGTTCAAGTTGTTTGACTTCGTGTACACCACCGCATTAACCCTACCTAAATTAGTAGCAAAGCTAGATTGGCTCGCTATGTTAACGGTACTCCCAAGGGCCATTGCCGATATAGAAATTAGGGTGTCATTTTTGGTTTCGAAAATTTGGCTAATGACGTCAGGAAGTGCTTGTTTGAAGTGGTTAAGTGCTTTTTTATAACCGTTTATACCCTCTTCAACAGAACTCAACGATCTTGCAGAAGCTTGGCTTTGTATGAAATCTAAACGACCGATGATTTCAGTGTTTAGCTCATCGATGTATGAACAGATTTGATTGTTTATCAACGTCCATAAAACAAACTGCAAATACTTCACAGTATTCCCAGTCCCTAAAAAGCGAAGCTTCGCTAATAATTCATAGGGAGGCTCAAACACATCAGCTTGATATAAGACTCTCAATATATCGCCATTTTCGTGCACTTGCTCCAAGAGCAGTTCAACTAAAGGTTCATATTTCTCTAGCGCAGTAGTATCAGTTTGGATGTGATAAAGTGCCGAAACATAAGCATCAGAAAAGTCTTTAGAGTGATTTTGACTAATCGCATAAGGAGACGATATACGGCTTTGCTCTAACACAATGTCTTTAAAGTCATCATCACTGAAGGATGGGGACATCAATATCCCCCAGTCATTAGCAACCCCAACACGATCTTCCCAAAATGGTGAGCGGCGACCTGCGACAAACGTACAAAAATCATTCGGATCAGGGTAAGTTTCCGTCACAATATTTTCAGCTAAAGATTGGTTCGGGGTGTAAGAGTCTTGAGTTTCGCTGAGCACTAACCTGCATTCTTTTAGAGCGAGACCATTAACAGATGCTTTTCCGCTAGAGTCCAGCACTCCACTCCCAATGACAGCACCTGAAGGTTCGACTAAAGAAAATTTTGCATTAGAGTAAGGGAGCCCATTTGGATATTTGCATTCTATATCCAGCGTATACGTCCCTTCCTGCTCTTCAGTCACAGAAACCGATGGGTTTTGTGCGCCACCCAAACACATAGTGTTAGCTTTGTTCATGGTCATTTGATCGGACAGGCGACATACGCCCTTGCCTTCAAACTTGACTGTTGGTGAGGCTGAAATGAATTTTGCTTCGGCTTCTATCGTGCCTGAGGAAACGCCTTTTCTGTCACCGCCCGCATCGCCGGTACTTTTTGAGAACGTACTGCCCTTGATAGCGACACTGTTACCGCCATCCATAGAGACTGTCGTAGTCCCACCAGCAAGGTCTGCTGATTTAGCATTGTTGCCATAAGGGATAGGGACGACTGGCTTGCCGACCTTAGTTAAACAAACATCTGGGAGCGTTGCATTCGCTTCACCACCTGAGCCTTTATGAACTATCGAAAGTCCATTCGCACCAACTGTTACGCCCATAACCAATCCATTTGAATTTTATTGATTGAATGATAAAAGAGATCGCAAACTGCAATCTCTCTAAATAACTAGTGAATTTCACTAAAAGACCAGTGATATTCACAATAAACCCTAAAACTGGCAGAAGATCTCATTTTAGATCTCTGGTTATCTATACATTTCAAGCAGTTGCTGAAATTTTAAGTCTATGACGATGTAGGTTGCCGCATACATAAGCGCAAACGTCATCGCACTAAGACTTAAGATCAGCTTGGGTGAAATTACCCTTTTTAACGGCTTCTTTAGATATTTAGCTTTAAGGTTGATTAAAGAAACTTTTTCTTGTTCTGCTAGGCGGTCATCTCGCACTAATCGATAAATGGTGCTGCCAATTTCCGCTAGCTTTTCGTTGCCACGCTCTTCACGGCCGTACTTGCCTTGGAAACCAAGTTGAAGCAATAAATAGAGAAACTCTATAACGTGACGGTATTTGCGAGGGTCGGCTTTTAAGCGGTCGAGAATAACGAAAAACTTGTCACCACCAGATGTCTCGTTGTGGAATTCAGACAGTAAGCTGTTCTGGCTCCAGTGACTATTTGCCCCCCACTCTTGTCGACAAACAGATTCATCAATCGCCGCACACAAGCAGTAACGAATAACAAGAACCGAAGCACGATCGAGCTCCATTTCATTAAGTTTTCGTTCACCTTTTCGAATCTCACGTGCCACTTGTTCACGAAATGGCATCGGGTCATCAAGCCAAGGGATCGAAGACATACAAGACAGACTGGCGATCAACCATGAGAACTGGTCCACTAGCGGGTTAATACCCATGTTGTCGATAGATAGATCTTGTACTGCGATGTTTCTCGACAAGTCAGGTGCTGGCATTACCTCCATTGGTTTGCCAGGCTCTGGTTGGAATAAGACTACGGTGACGTCGGTTTCTGCGTAACTCATAGACGAACGGCCCAAAGTTGCAATGATAAGTTAGCGAAATCGCCCGCAACGTGAATCGCAATCGCAGCAGTGTTCTTCAACGCCATCCACTCTTCGCCCGTTTTATCGAGCTCGAAATAGGTGTAGCCAGCATGATACGGCAGCGCGCGTGGCACAACTGGCATTGGTTTGATCTCAATCCCAGGCAGTTGAAGGTTAATCAAGTCACGTATGTTATCGATAGAACCGATCTTCGTTTGGCTGACAAACTGGGTATGCAGAACATCCAAGGTCACGTCGGCTTTAACTGCGAGGATAAAGGTTGTCGTATCAATGATCTTATTGTCAGGGATTGCTGCCGTTCTGATGCCATAGTTCTGATCTTTTAAGGTCAGTGGAATTGCTCTTTGCTCAGACATCACGCTCAATGTCATTTTCGCACTGTCTAGGACGCGAGAAAGACAGCTAGTAAGATCACCATGATTGTACTTAGTAAACTCAATAGGTCGGCGTGTCGTTGAACACAGCGTCGAAAGCTCACCTTCTGCCTGAAGAAGAATTCGATACAAAGACTCAGGATGCACAGCTTCTGTGCTTGCGAAATGCCAAAACAAGGGTTCGTATCGGTTGAGCGCTTGCAATAGCATAAAGTCAGAAACCGATGATACGCCTTGTTGATCCACCACCCCTAATCGCTGAACTATCGATTCCGCGCGATGCTTCAACATAGAAGCAAACTCGGTCGCAAATTTACTCAGTACTGTCGACGCATGAATATCGATGCAGGTAGGAATGAAACTATCATCTAAGATCACGCTGCCATCAGGCTTCACTTCTGAGATCTTTAAGATCGGAATAGACGTGTAAGCACTCTTATCTTCATGATCGTACATTAAGCAAAAGTTAAGCTTACCGACGACGATATTTGCCATGTCTTCCGAATCATAACAAGCGTCAACCGCTTCTTGAGATTCCATCGTATAGCGCGCACCGTCTTTTTTGGTACCAAATAACTCAGAACGTTCCGATGGTAACGGACAGCACAAATAAACGACTTTATCGGCAATCGAAGGATCTACATCTTTCACTTCAGGCAGCTCAGCAAGCAACGGAAGCTCAAATGGTGTCCGGTCTTGTAAAATACCTTCAGCACGAGTAATACCGATTTTACCCAGTGCTAGTAACTGAGAGTTGATTTCTAAACGTTTAATTCCCCAATGCAAAGGCGATGCATTGACACTCAGTAGGCTCGATAGTTTACTTTGCGAACGATCGAGTTGTTGAAAATGCTGCGGCTTCATGAACATTCCATCTTGCCAAACAACTGGATTGTATAAAGACATGTTTCTATCCCTTAAAAGTAAACCTGTTCAATGCCGCGAGTGTTATCAGAAATTAACTCACTGCCCTCTAACTTGAGCTTGATGTAGTACTCGCTCTTCTCTTCAATAACTTCCACTTTTCGCCATGACGAACCATCAATATCACGAAAAGCCACTGAAAAACCGACGGCACGAGTGTCAGGGTCTAGCGTTAGCATTTCATGAACTTTTCCACCTGGCTGTATTTGATATTCGTAACGTTTGATGTACTCATCACCCAACGACGCTTTATCGCTCTCAAACAAGGCAAAGAAATCTAAGCTTCGGAACAATACTGGCGAACTTAATTCGTGAAGACGGAGAATAACTGGAGATGACTGGCCCCCATTTCTCACATTGAGTACAGGTGATGCCTCAATAACCAATTCAATCGACGAAGTTTCTGGTGTGATACCTGTGGACTCTTTAAATTGATCCCACATGGAACAACCGGACAACATGGCAAATCCGAGTAATACGGCGATACTACGCATGGTTTCCCTTAATCACTTTGTTATAGTTTTTCTTAATCAGCCCTTTTAAGGATGTTTCATTAAGCAGGCGACGATTATTAGTGTAGAAATCTAGGTATTCGGCCCACAGCTTTGACTTAGTTGAGAACAAAGACTGGTTAGCGACCCTGTTAGCAAATGCTACGGGATCGTTCGTTTCAGACTGTTCTAAAACGAGCTCATTCAGTGCTTTGTTAAACATAACTTGGTGGTCGTTCAGCTCATCGAGCATTTGTTCAACCAGTTCATTTGGAGCCAGTAATTGCTGACTATTCAAAGTGAGCATTAGCTCTGCAATGTTCGAGTTAGCCTCACTCGCACTCTGCTCATCCTTTAACGATTCCACTTCGTGCAACTCTTTCTGTAGGTTATCAATACATAAACGCAAGCAAGTGCCCATTTGCTTGAATAACTGCGCCTCGTTTGTCATCAACTCTGGATTTCGAATACCCAAACCATCAAAAAACGCTTGCGCTATATCTTGAGAGCAAACGGCCGCATCAGTATCGACTTGTGCTTTCGTCGTACTGTTTATCGCGTGCTCTGCCGTAGGTATTTGAAGTTGCTGATTAGTGTTAGGAGAAGGCGTAAAAGATTGGGTCATCTCTTCCCATTTTGACCCTGTGTTAGCCTGCTCTACGACCATCTCAGTAACATTAGGCGTACGATGTTGTCTTTGAATAGTGCTATCTGGGGCTACCGTGCCAGGTTGCATCACCTCAGCTGAGGCAATATCGGCTCTATGTGCCTTACCGCTTTCTGGCGCTAATGCATTATTGACTGATGCGTTACTCTTGGTTTCCGCAGCCATCCAGTCTTCAGGGATTAGGCTTGGCTGATCGAATTCGGAATATATACTGAAACTGTCATCGACCACCTGACGCGTGCTTTCCACGGTTCTAGGTTGTTCAGATTCTGTACGCTCATTATCACGAATTAAGTAATCGTCATCTCGCTGCATCGAAAAGTTAAGGTGAGCAACAGGATCATGACAATCAATGTCATCCTGTTTAGTCTCCATAAACAAATCTTCTAAGGCACCGACTTTTTCTTCCTCTTCGACAACCGCATCTCCTAGACTAACCAGAGGATCGCTAGATACTCGCTCAGGAGCAATATCAGCGGCGATGTCTAGTGTTGAGGTAACGTGCTCAAGAGAAACACCAATCTCATATTGCCCTAAAGAAATGATGTCGCCATCAACTATCGCAACGGGTTGATTTTTTAGTATTTTATTCCCATTTACCATTGTGCCATTAGTTGATACGTCACTTATATAGTAGGTATCTCCATACACGCTGAGCAAACAATGAGTGCCCGATATAAAGCGGTTGTGATCGGCTAAAGACACGCTACAGCTTGGGGAACGACCTATCGAACCACCACTTTCAGGCATTTCAATATGCTTTGCACCGGTGTATTCCTCTGGACACTTTGAGATAAATAAAACTAGCTGATTTGAGTACATTTACGAACCTCAAAAGAGCAAAGAAACTGATAGTTCAAGCCCACCAATTCCATCATTTACAACCGGAAGGATATAAGAGGCCTGCGGGATAATTTGTATATGGGCGTCAGGATTACTGCCTAACTTTATAGCAGTACCAAGGGTCATAACCGCACCTAACTCAAACTGGTCGATGTCTTCAACACTCTCATAACGATAGCCCTCTTGGTCTACTTGCCAGCGATTAGAATATTGCGAGTAACCGACAGACAAGCCCGCACCAACGTATGGCGTGAAAACACTCCAAGAAGTCAACGCATATTGAGGAACAACACGAAGTTCATAGTTCGTCGCTTCTTGATATAAGCCGTTTGCTGGCGCTTCAATATCTTCTGCTAGATAGTTTAGCCCTAACCACCAACGCCAACGGTTATTGTTTTCATCAATAGGACGAGTATGAACCAAGCCGAACCTAAGCGTATCCTGCTCACCACTTTTACCTTCATCGTATTTAATGCTATCGATAGTCAACATACTGGTAGAGAGTCCATATCGCTCCCCTTTTGCCATTGCAACAGAAGAAAATAGACACATGGCTGAAATCAGCCCAATTTGACTTGGTTTTAGCATTTCGTCCCTCTAGGAAAACCGATATTCTACTTAGAGGCGAAAGATATCAATTATATTCTCTTTTTCAATAAGCCTAAAAAAACACCTATAATTTAATACATTTCAACTATCAGGTTGGTTGTTTTACCTACAAACAAAAACTAAAGAACCGACTACAGATTAAGTGACGAGACAGTAAATCTTTCTATTTAAATAGAAGTCACAGAATTTGATTGCTAATTGAACAAACCGTAATCTCCGATAACAATTTAGTTACTTTTTAATCAACGTTCTCATCTTCATATATAAGTTTCTTCTTATAAATAGACTTAACTATTGATATTAATATTATGAACAAAGATCACACTAAAAGTAATTTAATTTCTTTTAATGAATTTTTATTATCTAATCCGCTTATTTTGTCTATAGAATTGCGGCAGATGTGCACTGCTTATAATTTAATATAACAGTAGTGAAATCCTATATAACTTAATACTTCTATATGATCAGTTGGAACTTTCTTTATGTTTTTTACCGACTTCGCTCGAAGACCAATCGATGAAAATAACCCAAGCGGCTCTAATCCTAATGGTTCTGAGGATTTTGACGAAATTAAACGTCAAATAAACAACCTGAATAAAGTCACAGGGAGAGTCTCGTGGAAAACGGTTCAAACACTCTCAAAAAAGATCTTGAGTACCCAAGCGAAAGACCTACGTTGTTGCTGTTACTTTACCGTTGCGTCAACCTATAACGACGGCTTAAGAGGCCTTGTTGAAGGGTTAAACTCAATACTTGATGTGTGTGTCGTATATTGGTTCAACGCGTATCCAGAGCATTCAAAGTCAAAGGCACGAATGAGCGCTATTGAATGGATGGTAGAGCATACTGAAAAACGAATTAATAAGCATCGGGCGTTACCAGAAGAGCTTCCATTGATAGAGGCAGCACATCAATTATGCTTGAGGATTGAGGAAGAGCTTCGTCTTCATTACGGTATTGAAGCGCCGTCATTAGGTCGCATTCGCCGTATTTTGAATCAATGGATTGAGCAGATAAAAGAACAACAAATTGCGGCTGAGTTACGCGAGAAAAAACAAGCCAACACTAGCGCTCCTGCAGCAACGCAGAAGGCACCTGAAATTAAAGTGAATGTGTCTCCCTCTCCCGCACCGGTGTCATCACCCAACCTAAATAGCCAAGAGAAAGCATCACCGGCAAAGTCTGGTCGATTTATGATCTACTTCGTTATTGGTTTGATTGTTACTGCGATATGTTCACATTTCATGTACGAGCAACAACGTTATCGAACATTGGAGCAAAAAATTAATCAAGCTTCACTTAATGAACTTGTAAATTTGGTCGCCTCGTTAGATTACGAAAATAAAAAATATGCTCAGTCATTGAAAACGCAGGCCATTAATCGTGTCGATATTATGATGAATAACTGGTTTTTAGACTCGGCAAAAGTAAGTAACGTCAGCGAGCTCGATAGCTTGACCAATGAATTAATCGCAATCTATCCGGATTCGTCTTCTGCACAGCAGCTACGTCAAAACTTTTTGACACAGAGCGCCCATTTAGAAGACCAGTTTATGGATGTTTATAAGCGATTCTCAGACGCAAGAACGGTGTTTGCCAACGTAGCTAGACAGAATGTAGATAAGAACTCTGAAAAGGCGTACGAATACAGTAACTCGTTATTCCCGCTTTTAGGTCGTATTGAATACGCTGAAAAGTATTCACAGCAAAAGGAAATTGACCGCGCAACCCTTTTACTGAACATCTACCTATATAAATTGAGTCAGCTACAAGCTGAAAAAACTGACAATAAATAACAATACAATTAAAGAAGTTTTAGGCTTATGTTCAAACAAAAACTGTTTAGAAATCCAGTGGTGATTTCTACTATATTGATGTTTTTAGTGGCTGCAATTATCACCACTATTTATCTGCTTTTTCTTGACGAAATCGATCAACTTTATCTTTGGCTGACTCTTGGTGCTATCGCCATGGTTTACGTCACTTTTCAATTCACATTATGGTTGAAGAAAAAGAACAACGCTAAAGCTCAACATTTGGAAACCGAGGAAGAAGCGCTTTCTATGGTTATCCAGCCTCTTCTTGCTAACTCAGGCAAGAAACCAATTTACCTGATGCTTGGTAATAAAGGGTCAGGGCGACGTCAATTTTTATTTAATTCTAGTGCAATTAAACCGATGGATCGCACTAGAACCGCTAAGAATGACTTTTTTGAATGGTACGAATCTGACAGCGCTGTATACATCAAGCCTGACCAACGCTTAGTGTTCCAGGAAGTATCAAGCAGTGATGCTTCTTTATGGAATACGTTCATTGAAGAAGTTATTCATCATCGACCTCGAAAGCCATTTTCAGGCTGTCTATTCTTCACCGATTTCGAGTTCATGATCGTCTCTGAGCCAGAGCAAAAAGAGTACACCATTTCGTCTTTATTGGCGCGCTTGAGTACCATCAACTCTAAAACGTCTTCAGCATTGCCAATCTATTTGATTATGTCAAAGCTAGACAAGTTAGATGGCTTTAAAGAATACATGCACTTTAGCTCTCTCAAGACACGTGTTGAGTTCCTCTCTATCCCACTAAAAGAAGCCAAAGGTGTGTTTGCAGAGTACTACCGCGATAGCTATCGAAATCTAGTGAGAGTGCTTGAAAGTAATGCGCTAGATGCATCCGCTAATTCAACGGACATTGATGAGAAACAAGCAATACTCGCTTTTCCTAAGCAGTTTGAGCTATGTCAGTCTGAGGTCAGCTATGTGCTTGAGCGTCTATGTGATGTTAACAACGGTGTCTATTCACTAGACATCCGTGAGATTTTCTTTAGTTCGAGTCTGCAAGGCGGTCGCAAGTACAATTTACTTGCAAAAAGTTGTAGTAATTACTTCAACTTACCTATTATCGCGTCAGAGCATACACAGTTAACAGAAACGCCTTATTTCTCTCGCTTTCTGATTGATTCACAAATATTGCCGGAAAGCGACTTTGCGGGCGAAAACAAGACGTATCTTCGTCTAATTCAGAGACAAAGCCGTTTGGCAATACTCGGCTCTATTATCCTGCTTACTGGGGGCAGTTACTTCTTTTTCACGACATTAGACAGTAACTTACATGTGATGAATCAACTCTTGAGTATCGATGACAAATCACAAGTGGAGCAAGATGCAAGATTCGATGAGCTTTTAGCGAAGGCGACGAAAGCAATAGAGCCTTCTTATGGGGCGTGGCTTAAAGGTTCTAAGGCTTTGGATGAAGAGATATTACCACTTAACATTAGCCGTTTGGATCAAAGCACTCGCATCGCTTACGAAGCATTACTTAAGGACGTTGCTCAACAGTTGATACCTCTCATTGAGAAAGGTTACCGTCTACAACTGACACAAAATCAAAACACTTTTACACGCGCTTTACCTCTATTGAAGGGGTATCTAATGCTAAACGATCCAACAAAGCGTGATATCCGTTTTTTGCGTCATCAAACTCTCCAAATGATGAACGATTTAAGCAACCAAAGTGACGTCGTCAATCAGGCGATGCGCTATTTGGACGCTTACTTTCGCACACAGTTTGATCCAATTGATATCAATATGGATCTTGTTCGCGCAACACGTCGCTCATTGCTAGCAAATTCGAATGTTGATCTCGTTTATGCAGGCATTTTAAACGAAGCAAATTCGATTGATTTAGGAACCCTAGATATGCAACGAGCTGTGGGTTTTGAGTTTAGCAATATATTCAACACACCAATCGATAGTGAACGCTTGATCGTAGATAAGATCTATACCTCCACTGGTTTTAGCACTTTTTATCGACCACGCGTGGACCTAATGTCACAACAAGTCATCAGTGACAACTGGGTTTTAGGTCTGTCACAACACGTTATTCCTACTAGTGAAGAACAAGAAGCCTTCAAAGAGGAAGTACGTAAAAAATACACTGATGACTACATCAGTAATTGGCGCAATGCGCTGAGTGAACTAAAAGTCCAGAACTATGACAATGTCGGCGACCTAACGAACGCGATAGACTTAATCTCGGGCCCTTCTTCACCAATGACAACCGTACTGAAGCAGGTCTATGCCAACACACAATTTTCACCCGTTGGTGAAAAAAATGCTCTGATTTCAAAGCTAGACCCGAAACTCGTGGCAGCGGCAGACTCCGCATCAGACGCAGTAGAGGAAGTAGTTAAGCCTGATTACTTGTTGATGAAACGTGTTGAACAAGCTTTTCACTTATTAAACCAACTTCAGGTCAGTGAAACACCAAACTCCCCTACTCCTTGGGATGAGACCGTAGCAGCGTTAAGCCGTGTTCGCACGTATATGAAAGACATTGCTGATGCACCTGACCCGCAAATGGCGGCGCTAGCGGCAGCTCAGCATCGAATGAACAGCAGTGAAGCTGACCCATTAATAAAACTTAAACAGATTGCCCAAAAATCACCGGAACCCGTTCGTAGCTGGTTGTTAGATGTGGTTCAACAAAGCTGGTCAGTCATGATTAAAGAGTCCGCTAAAGGCATTCAAACCCAATGGTACAGCGAGATTTACACCAAGTTTAAAGAGATAGGGCTAGGACGATACCCATTTGATCTAACAGCGATCGAGGAAATCTCAATTGAAGATTTTGAATTACTGTTTGCTTCAGGTGGCTTGTTAGACACATTTATTCAGAAAAATTTTGCACCGTTCTACGATACCAATTTGTGGACGCCAAAACAGGTGGATGGCGAGACGATGCCAATCTCTCCGGCTCTGTTAGTGCAACTGCGTAACTATAACGTTATTCGAGACACATTAATTAATAAAAGCACTAACCGCGTTCATATTCCGTTTAGTGCAAGAGTACTCGATCTTGATTCTAGTGCGATTAGAGCGAGCTTAAAAATTGCAGATACCAATATAAGTTACTACCACGGTCCAAGCCGCATTCGTGAAATGGCATGGCCACCGCAAAATGGTGACTTCAATATTAGTATCACACTCCAGGATGTAACCGATGAAGGCAGACAGCACGTTTTAAATAAGAGTGGTCAATGGGCGATATACAGATTGCTAGGTGACTCGACCTTGACAAACACTCATAACGGCAGCTTTGTCAGTGACATAAAAGTGTCAGGGAGGGACTTGAGCTTACGCATCACTCCGTTGACACAGAAAAACCCATTCACTCTTGCTGAGCTGTATAACTTTACGCTCCCTGAGTCGATTTAATAACAATATAAAAACAAAATAGGCAGAACACATGATTTCAAACATGACTTTACAAGGTTTAGATAAATTAGATCGAAAAATACTTTCAAGTCTATTGTCGAATGGGCGAGAGTCGATTGCGAATCTATCCCGAAACATTGGTTTGTCTCGAACAGCAGTAGCAGAAAGAATTAATCGTTTAGAAAAGACCGGTATTATCAAAGGCTATACCGCACAGATTCGTGTAGAAAATGAAGGGCGAAAAGCCGCTAGTTATCTACTGATCTCTTGTGAAAAGGGTAAGAAGAATGATGTAACGAATGCACTTAAAGAAATCCCTGAGGTTCGCTTAACGAGCGTTGTTGGTGGCAACTTTGATATTATTGCCCTAATTGAAGCGCCCGACCTGCAGTCTATTCATCATCTTTGTAATGAAATTGAATCATTTAACGGCATTCAAAGGCTTGATACTACCGTTGTACTGCATCAGCCGATCAGTCGTTAAGCTTTTCTGACCTCTTTGAGGAAAACATAAAGGGCCGCTCGTTGAGCGGCTTTCTTATATGCTTCCGATAAGTCGAATTTTGGCGTCTTTATCACCAGGGTTTCCTAGCCAGAACGTTTGACCTAGTTGGTTCCCTTCTCCATTACCCAGTTTGTTTTCTGGAATACTGTCTAGGTTAACTGTCAACTTTAGGTCCCACGACATTGGGTCACGCAGAATAAAGCGCATCAAGCCCACTAGCGTCTTATGTAACTCACCATCGTAGGAAAACTGCTTAAACGTTTCAAAATCAATGTTGTCGATACACAAGTTAAACTTGCCGTTCAAATCCGCAATGCTTTGTCCCAAGTGTAAGCTTTGCCCCAATATACAATTGGAACGATTGAGTTTGTTACGCTGGCTTTCAGCGATTTCTACGCGTCTATAAACCCATTCTTCGATTCGCACATTCGGCAGTGAAAAGTAGTGCGAAACAATACCGGAAATAAGCTTAGGTGAACGTGTACGCGTAGATAACTGGTTCACGTAAGACAGAACTTTCGCTCGATCTAACTCCGCGACTTCACAATCTTGCATAACACTAGAGAGACCAGCCAAATGCAGTATGCGCCCAGAAAACGCATCGCTTGCCCCGCTTTTGTACTGCACGTGATATCGGTATTTCTTCCAAACACGATACAGTAAGCTTGTATAGCGGTTGTGGAAAAAGTCGAAGAAATCCTTCACTGGGTTATCATCGGGATCACGACCGACGAGTTTCTCAGTGTAAGACGCAGGTAGGGGCGAGCTTGAACCATGCAAGCCAAGAAAGTTCGTCTCAATACGTGAATATTGCTGTCCGTTTCTTTCCATATGAGTAATAAAATCCATATCACTCTTTGGAAAGCACAAGTTTGGCGACACGCTGAACTCAATTCGTTCTTGGTGGAAGTATTTGTTCTCGCCCACGGCAACAAAGTTTGAGTTTGGCTCCAGCTGGTAGTGTTTCTCTAACAGCAACACCGCTTGGTAGAAACTAAACTCATTCGACTTATCAGAAAGTGTGTTAATCATAGTATCGTCTGCTGCCCGATTAGGCTTGCCCAGTTGTAAACCTCGCCCGTCGCTTCATCGAACACCTCTAGTTCGGTAAAGGAGTTCACACTCGAATACAAACGGATAAATTCATTCAATACCGTGGCCATAAGGAACATATCGCCTTCATTTACGAAGAACTTAGAGTCCGTCACGAGCTTGAATTGGTTACCACGCACAGATACACCACGAAATACGCGATCGATTGGTTTCATCTCTGACGAAATAATGCCATCAAGTCGATGAATCGACGCGCGGTGGGCTTGTCTATCGACTCGAGAGTGGAAGTCGTAAGTCGAGAGCAACACTTTCAACACATCGATATTGGCCAAAGACAAGTAGTTGAGCGACATGTTGGCAATCAACTGCCATTGAAGTTCACCATTAACCTGAGGACTTACTGACTGTGTTGGCTTAGTAATGTTTTTAAACGTCGCATACGTTGGCGATTTGTGCGTCGCGTAAGTGATGTCTCCTACTGACAGGCGCTCCGCTAAGTCCGCGTTACTGCATTGCAGTTTCATCAATACTGTTTCAGTCCCTAAATCCGCAATGTCGCCATTGTGAGTATGGAATGAGATATAGCGCTCTAACCCTCTTCCGCTTACTCGCTCGCCCACTTTGGATTTGTAGAACTCTCGCTTATCACGCTGGTTGATTTGGTGCTCAAACGATTCAAATTCAATCAGTGGTTTTCGGCGACGCTCGTCTTTACTCCAGCTCTCCACTTGCTCAATGGAATAAACCTCGTAATGCTCTTGAGTGTTACTTTGTGGACGCACCTTGTACTCGTTTCGTCGATGCTCTAAACGGATTGGATCGCCGTCTTTTTCAAACAAGTTAACGGCAGGTGTGCAGTGCAACCTTAAGTGTTTATCTTTAAGCACCACCTCTGAAGGCAAAGCACGCTTAAAGTGGAATTTGATTTTGACCGTACTGCGCTGTGGAATGCCTTTTAGCCACTCTAAGCCTTTAATGTCGAAGAACATGAACTTATCTGGCAAAGAGAAGAATTCTTGCAGCAAACGGTAGCCTGCAAAGGAATTTTTGCTGTAAGGCAACAGCGCCTCGTCCTCTTCATGCCCGACTGGCTTAACGTATTCTGGCCCTAAACGATGTTTGTAGCCGCCACCAACATCCAACTCGACGTGATCTAGATAGCGGAACAGCCATAAGAAGACAGTGCGAGTAATATGAATCTCACCATGCAGGTGCAATCGCAGCGTGTCTAAACCTATCCGAGACAGCTCAAGGCCATGCTCCGTCGATAACGTCACATCAATCATCGAGCTGGTGCGGCTGTTAGTTTGTTCGATGTTAGTAATCGTAATTGGGTATAGATTGACGTCATAACAAGTACGGAACAAACACTGCGTGCCTTCTACCTGCTCGCTGGCCATTTCCGCACCACGTTTCACCACGGTTTTCTCAGTAACACTTCCGGTATGCGGTTTTAGTTCGCTAATACACAAAGACGGAATCGAACGCATGTAATGTGGCCACAGCAAAGTCATCAGAGATTGCGTTAGCTCAGGAAGTTCATCGTCAATCTTTTCGCGGATGCGTCCGGTCAAAAAAGCAAAACCTTCCAGCAGTCGTTCGACATCTGGATCAAAAGTTCCTTCAGAGAGAAAGTGAGTTAACTTCGGATGATATTTGGCAAACTCACTACCCGACTCGCGTAAATACGTGAGTTCATCTTGAAAGTATTTACTGTTACTCAAGTGGCACCTACTAAACGTTAAATTGGCCGTCGGTTCCCATGTAGACATCGATCGACATTGGGACTTTACCGCCGTTATGGGAAACTTCGCCGCGAATACCAAAGCCGAGTTGTAATGGATTATGGTGGTCTTCACGGTAATGAACCTCGACATTAAACAGTCGGGGCTCAAAGCGTTCTATGGTTGACGTGATGTTTTTTTGAATATGGCGAACGAGGTTCGTGTTGTTAGAAAGTACGTCGTTAAAATCTGGCAGACCATACTCATTGTCGATCATTGCGTTGCCGGAATGCGTATTCAACAAGTCAGCGAGATGCGAGTGAATGGATTCAATCAAATGCTTATGAGACACCACTTTCTCGTAGCAGTTTTTTGGTTCTCCTAGCTCGATCCGCTCTAAAAGACGGTAACCTTTTTCCATATGCGATCCTACGAAAAAAGCAGCCAGTCTTCACTGGCTGCTTGATGGTTTCAGTAATGGGTTATTGGTCTAGCTTACCAACTAGAGACAAGTCGAAGCTTGCGCCCATGTACTTGAAGTGAGGACGTACAGACATCGATACTTTGTACCAGCCTGGATCGCCTTCTACGTCTGATACTTCAACCTTCGCAGCGCGAAGTGGGCGGCGACCACGAACTTCCGCTGGCGGGTTCTCTTGGTCAGAAACGTATTGACGAATCCACTTGTTCAATTCGATTTCTAGGTCAGAACGCTCTTTCCAAGAACCAATTTGCTCACGCTGTAGCACTTTTATGTAGTGCGCTAAACGGTTGATA
This sequence comes from Vibrio sp. 397, assembly GCF_033339395.1. Taxonomy (NCBI): domain Bacteria; kingdom Pseudomonadati; phylum Pseudomonadota; class Gammaproteobacteria; order Vibrionales; family Vibrionaceae; genus Vibrio; species Vibrio sp. 397. The sequence continues at coordinate 308,724 of NZ_JAWOUN010000002.1, forward strand.
ATGAACATGTAAGGAAGCTGAGTACCTAGCTTGTAGTTCATCTCGGCTTGTTTGCCTTCAGGCGTGTTCGCAAACACTTTTGGTTTTTGAACAGAGTTTGCAGAGAAGAACGCCGCGTTGTCAGAACCTTTACGCATGGTTAGCGCAATGAAACCTTCTTCTGCTAGCTCATACTCACGACGGTCAGAAACCAGGATCTCGGTTGGGATCTTAGTCTCGATTTGACCCATAGCTTCAAAGTTGTAAACCGGTAGATCTTGTACAGTACCACCGCTTTGAGGGCCAATAATGTTCGGACACCAACGGTACTTAGCAAATGATTCACTGATCTTAGACGCCATCGCGTACGCTGAGTTACCCCATAGGTAGTTATCATGGCTGTCTGTCACTTGCTCATCGTAGTCAAACGCCTTAATTGGGTTGTCTTCAACAGAGTAAGGCGTACGTAGCATAAAGCGAGATGTACATAGACCTAGGTAACGTGCATCTTCGTGCTCACGCAGACCACGCCATTTCGCGTACTGTGGACCTTCAAATACAGACTTCAGATCTTTTAGGTTTGGCAGCTCTTCGTAGCTGTCTAGGCCAAAGAATTTAGCCGATGCAGACGTGATGAATGGTGCGTGAGACATTGCACCTACGTTAGCCATGTATTCCATCAATTTGATGTCAGGCGACGAAGCTGACATAGCGTAATCACAAATGACGGCGCCAACAGGTTTACCACCGAACTGCCCGTATTCACGTGTGTAGATTTGCTTGTACAGGCCAGACTTCACCACCTCTGGCGCGTCTTCGAAGTCATCAAGAACTTCGTCTTTCTTCGCAGAGATCAGTTCGATTTGAATGTTCTCGCGGAAGTCAGTGTGATCAACCAGGTACTTAAGGCCACGCCACGTTGATTCAATCGCTTGAACTTCTTCGTTGTGAAGAATTGCATCAACTTGCTTAGACAATTTTTGGTCGATTTCAGAGATCATCAGATCAACCAGAGATTGGTCGACTTTCTCTGTGTTCGAACTGCTTAGTAGCTCACTGATGAATGCTTCTACGCCGCGTTTTGCAACGTCAAAACCTTCATCACTTGGCTTTAAACGTGTTTCGTTAAGAATGCTATCCAGAAGTGAGCCTGATTCAACTAAGGCTGCTTCTTGTTCTGGCGCTTGTGCTTCTGCAGACATGATATCCCTTACTCTTCTTTCGCGTCTTGGTCGTTGCCAATGCTTAGTTCATCCAACAGTTTCTTTCTCGCTTCTTCATCTTGAAGAACCGATGCGATCTTCTTACGGAACGCAGGCACGTTTCCTAGAGGACCTTTAAGTGCAACCAAGGCTTCGCGAAGCTCAAGTAGGCTGTTTAGTTCAGGCACACTTTTCGCGATCGCTTCAGGAGAGAAGTCCTTCATGTTTTGGAAGGTCAGATCAACACCAATCTGGCCGCCTTCTTCATCAGAAAGACGGTTTTCAACGTTGACTTTAACGTTTGGAGACATGCCCTCTAGCACTTCGTTAAAGTTGTCTTTGTCGATGTTAATTGGAGTACGTTCTTCAATTGGTGTCTCATCTGCACGCGCAGTAAAGTCGCCAACTACCATCATGCTTAGCGGCAGCTCTACGTCTTCTTGCGTATCGCCAGTTGCTGGAACATAACGGATATTAATTCGCTCTTTAGGAGCCACCGAGCCGTCACGTGACATAATTCGTTCCTTATCTAACTCTTTAATTAGTCGTAAATTGCTTTCCACTCTTCATACTTCTCAGGTAGAAGATCCTTGCTTCCAAATAACCGATGGAGTGTTTTTCGAATTAGGTCTTCTAACTGTGACGATAAGTGGGGTTCCCAGCTCGCGAGATTAAACGCTTTTTGTACTTCCCACCCCTTCTCAAGATACGGCAAACACAACGGGTATAATCCAACAGACTGGTAAGCTGCTATCAATTGCAAATACAGCATGAACTGCCCACGTCCCGAGCTATCCAGCTCAAGTTTGCGGGCAAGCTCTGCGGCACATTCCCCTAGATTTTCTAGAGTGATATCCTCCATTGGCAGCGAGTCTTCCTGCGAAATCACAACCGTTTGAACAACGGGTTGAGAAGTCGAAGAAGTAGTATCTTGAGTCGATAACCAGCTCAAGGTCGCTTCATCTGCAAATGGTATAGAATTCTTAAATGAGAGGTGCTCGATGCCCTCTAGCGATTCAACAAAACGCGTCACTTCTTGTTTCACAGCAAGCGCTGCATCATCAAAGCCCAAGTTATTAAGCATCGAATACACGAAGTAATGGCCCGTCAGCCAAAACGGCGCATCAGTTAATGTGCGCTCCAAACGCTTAATGGTGTCGATGTCGCTTTCTTGGTCAGCTTTATCTCGGTATTCCGCTTGTTGATCGGACGACACTGCCAAGCTCAAAGGCGTTTGATTATTTTGGTGGTCGGGTAGACCATCAATGTCATCCCAAGTCAGATGACGATAAATCCGGTAAGCCAGCGGATCACTTGGGTTCGCATGAAGCATGACTTCCGCAACCTTCTTCAAGGTGCGCTTAGAAGCCGTCGGCGAAGAGAAGTCCGTATCGACATCCACTTCTTTTGCCACCGCTTTCTTAACTGGCGCAGGTTTAGGGGCCGGCGGAACCGCCTTCACCGGTGCGGTTTGCACTTCACTCTGCGCTGGCGTTTCTTCGGCAGCAGACTGCGTAGCTGGTGCAGGCGCCGCTTGTTCGACGTTAACGACTGCATCATCGCTCTGCTCATCAGCCGCAGCTTGTTGAGATAAGACGTTGAGCTGAGTGCGAATCTCAAAGAAATCCGCTTCTGAGTCTTGGTAAACCTCGTCGTACTGGCGCTGCACTTCTTCAATAGTCGAAATGCAGTTTGATACCAACTCCCATGACTGAGCACTTTCCGCTAACTTGCTACTGACCAGTTTAAACTGATGGTTCAACCATTCAACCGCGCCATCTCGACCCCGCTTTCGCGAAGGATACAATTCAACGCCAAAGCGACTTAACGCCTCACTAAGCAGCTTTAGACCTTGTTCAAAGCCTTGCAGACCAAACTCTTCTGTTAGCGCGCGAACGAGGTAACAAATGGCTTTTAAGTCTTTACTGTGGTGCTCTAGAACTTCAGTCGCGTGCGTTTTTACCACGCTCCAATCTACTGTTTCGCCAAACAAGGAACCGAATTTCTTTACTTCAGATTCCATCATCTCGTAGCAAAACTCGTAACGGGCATCGTTTCCCACTGGAGATTCATCAGAAATAGGATTAAGCAGACGATCTATATCAATGTTGGACAAAATTCACGTCTCCTTCAGTCAAGTAATCTCTCAACGCACGCGCTACCGCAATTGCGCCATTTGCTGGCTTAGATAACCGATGGCTCTGCTCTATCGCATCCGACGCCATGCTATCTAGAATTTTCGTGATTTCTGTAAATTTGCTTGGTGCATTCCGTTCTAAATCGGCAAGGGATTCATGTAGCTTTTGTTTGTCGTAAACGGATTGCTCCATCACGGTGCTAAACAAAATAAATTCGCTTCTTGCGACGATTAAATCCTTTATTTTTTTGTCTAGTTCTGGCGTATTACCGAAGTAGGCTTTGGCTAATTCAGCTTCTTCAATTGCTTTGGTGTAAAAGTGCGCCTCTGCATGTTTATCGATGGAGTCATTAATATTTTCCATCACAGCCTTTGGTAAGACTTGGTTGTAGAAATAGGCTTGTGACTGGTTTAATAACCATGCCTCTTTCATTTCATTTTCTGCGAGCTTAGCTTCACCATCTAAAATTAAGCGAGCAATCTGCTTATCTCGACTGCCAGCTATGGCAGATACTTTCATGGAATCGATAGACGCGACATTTAATCCAGACATCACTTTAGTCAACGCCTCATCCGCATATGGAAACAGGGCACCGTCACGAACAAGGGTTTCTCGCAAGGTGACAAGCTCCTTACGTAATTCGACTAATGCCATTGGTAAGCCATCCGCTAACGATTGATACGACGTTAACTGAGCCTGTTTTTCTTCATATAAATTCGAGAGGCTTAACTGCTGAGCTTGATATGCTGTTCGATAAGCTACTGTCATATCAATACTCTGAGTAGCTTGAGACAATTCTTCTTTGATTTTCCATGGAGGCTGAGCCAAAAAAGAAGCCGTTTCAGAGGGCGTAATAACGTGAGTTACAGTAGTGACACCTCGGGAAAAAATGGCATCCAATTGATCTTTATTCTGTTGATACAAATAACTTCCTGCTGTTGCCAGCACACTCAACACTAAGCTCGCCTCTAATATTTTAAAGCGACCATACGCCGTTTTATCATTTGGCTTACAGTGTGTAAGCAGCAAGTCCGCGTTACGCAAGCTACTGAAAATTGGTGCGTTAGAATTTGAGCTAATTGATTGCGTATCGATTCGCGCTAACTGTTGAGCAAAAGAAATAGCGGTATAGCCATGCCCTCTTGGTTTGTTGATGACTTCTTTCAGCAATTTCCAAATATGAGCCGGGATCAAAGCCGGACGCTTTCGATCTTTTAACTGCTTATTCCAAGCATCACCAAATATTGATCCTAAAAATAGGTGTCCAGCGAGCAAAGCGAGAGAGTAAACATCATCTTGCGGTTCCGCGATGCCAGTTTCTATATAAAGAGGGGAAGCGTAGCTCAAGCTTGCCTCTGCGTAAGGTTCTGTCTCTCCAATGTAACGAGCAGCGCCGAAATCAATGAGCTTAACGTAATCGCCTTCACTCACTAATACGTTAGATGGTTTAATATCAAGATGGCAGATACCTCTTGTATGCATAAACTCTAGAGCGCCAGCGAGTTGATACACCAACCAAGCGATGTGGTCGTGGCGGAAGCCTTTAGAAGAATGACGCTCCATTTTTTCTGCCAGTGATTCACCTTGGATCCACTCGTACATCAAATATGGGCGTTCGAATTCGTTGCCGATTTTTACAAAGTTAGCCACGCTAGGGTGTTGAGAAAGCTCCAGCCTGCTCGCTTCGTTAATCAACATTTTGCTCGCAAATTCTGGCGAGTCATCATTGATAACTTTGCAACAGATTTGCTTCTCTGGCTGCCCTTTTTTTGCAAGATGGTAAACCGTTGTCTTACCATTTCTAGAAGGAAGCTTGTCTAATACATCAAACTGTGAAAAAAGCACGTACTCAAGCTTCGGCTTATTTTTTTCTGCTAGCCTTTGCTCATTCAGTTTCTTTTTCTCAATAGCTTTAACAACCAACTGATCGATATATCCTTTGGCTGTACTCTGATTATTAGACACTTAGTACTCTTTCATAGAATAAATATTATTAGAGTTGAATAATATTTTCTTGAACGTACTTGTATCAAGGTTGGTATTTAAAACAAACAGTAAGCCTATTATTTTAGTTATTATTACTAACTTATTAGACCTTTTTACTTACGCTTTCACTGCATGAGTTATACGCTTTTTCGTGTTACAAACTTCAACCTAATAATATGAGTATATTTTCATTGCCATTTGATCGATGAGTGCCCACTAACATTGCAGTAATTGGAGAACTCCTTTGTCACCATGAAAGTCGAACATTAACAACGTAGTTGGTTGCTTAAAGTGGTGCTCTCTGACCGCAAAGGCAATTAAAGCGAGAGAAGAACAACTGCCCATTGTGCCCCACAACTCATTGATAAGCTGCGGTTGTTCTGGGTTCGTGAATCGTTCTGCTTTAGCCCCCAGAGCAAAGCCGTAATCTTCCGAATGCATGCGCAGGTTCGTCATATCGGAATACACTTCACCAAATAAATCGAGCTTTTTACTCGCACGTTGAACAAGTCGAAACATGCCTCTTCGGTCTGAAGTGTTTAATTCCGTATCAATGTAGCCAAGCTGCGCTTGAGGCTTAAGTTTCAATGTTTCTACGGTATTTCTTCGACAAAGAATTAAACCCGCCCCACCCTCACTCGGAATAACGCCCCATGGATTATTGGTACTCATTACCATCGCATCGTCGATGAGTGTTTGCATCGAACTCACCAAGGAATCGACACTGATACACATCATAGCATCATATTTATCCAATGATTTCATGGCCTGGAGAACGAAACTAGGCCCACTGGCATGAACAGCATTCACCACAGAGAGAAATTCAGCATAGTTACTTTCACCAAGCCATTCTTGCACCTTTACTAGTGAAACAGACGCAGGCACCGCTATAAGCAAAGGTATTGGTCTCAATGAACGTGGTAACTGTTCTAACAATGAATCAAGCAAGTGGGTGATTAACTCACACGTTTTCTCAAACTGCTCACTTTCTTTGGTGTATTCGATTTTGGCGTAAGTAAAACGCTCGATACCATCATCCCCTACACATTGGTCGAATCTTCCTAAGTCAGCATACGAAACTGCACTAGCAATATCTAAATTCATACCGGTTGGCGTCATCACTTCCATCCCTAGCACGTAACGGCCTGTTGAATTATGCATGCTCGCTTACCTCTTCCAACTTAGTGATGGATGTCGACACCAACAAATGTTCCTTGCCCTGACAAGGAAACGCAGCGGTGTAACTGATTGATATAGTTTTCTTTTCCGTATCAACGAATAAGGTGTACATCGCCATATCAGCTTGATAACTTTGATCTTTGAACGTCGCGATCGCACGGTATTTTTCTTTAGGAATTCGAAATGAAAGCGTGTCATCATGACAAAAGCCACTCATCATCAAACGCTCCCCCCCACGAAGGAAGCCTTTGCACTGTTGATCAATAGGCGCGCTTTGGAAGAACCGCTTATCAAAATCGAGTGGCAACATTGGCTTGCGATTCTCAATCCAATCGTCATCGAACGTGCCGGCCAGCTTCTGGCGCGACTCAAAGAACGGAGGCACTGGCCCGAACCCCGCAACGCGTAGTTTTTTCGCGGCGGCACTCCAGTCCTCTCGGGGATAAAAAATCGAGGGCACTTTCTGTTCAAGCAATTCTTTGTTGGAGTCGGCAACCCCACCACCTATTCGGTTACGTAAATCACCGCCTACCGCGCAAGTGTAATCAATGTCTTTTTCAATAAATGGGACTGGATTGCTCAGCGTGATACTGCCAGCATGCTCAACCCATACGCGTTCCCCGTGAATAGCGAGAGTCTTATCGATATGACCATCAATCAGCACACGACACTCTTGGTATGTCACTGGCTTTTTCGCGTAGCTGCGCGCTTTGCCGTAAACAAGTACATCTGTGTTTTCTTTGGTATACGCGAACTCGTGGTCAACTTTCATCGCAGAGAAGCCTTCTTCGCCCAAATATTGGGGATCATCGAAGATTTCACTTTCACCTAATTCGTGCCAAACCACACCATCGAATTGCCATGTGCGTTTGGCGACTACAACCCAGACTTCATCGCCGTTTTCGTCACGTTGAAAACGACCTTTGAGTGATAGCTCAGGGTACGCCTCAATATCCCATAACTGCATTGCTATTCCTTAAGTTGAATCGTTCGCTCGCAGAAGGTGCGGCCTTTAAATTGTTAAAGTTCCAGTCTTGTTGATGAATCGGCATTGCCATATCCCAAGGCACGTAGGCTCTGGATTGAATACAGAGTTGACGCCATAGCCAATCGCGGAACAGCACATCAACGTTAGCATCTTGCATCGCAGCTAACGTAGACTCGAAGCTCAATGCGTAACCCAAGCGGCTTGGTAGATTTTGGATATATTTTTCATCTTCCACCCACTCATTGAGCAGATCGACAATCTCTTCCCATTCATACTCGACACCAACATCTTGCGGAGTCAGAGGAAGAAGCTTTCCGTAGACGACATACAAGGCTTGAAGCCAAATTTCACCCTCAGCTTCACCTTCCTCCAGACTTTCCAAGTGCTCGATGATTTGGGGTACCAGTTTCCAATCACCACCCAGCGCAAAATCAACAGGTGCTAATGAAGAAGAGATATCAAACGCCTCAAACTCTTTTAACTCAAGTAACTTGGCATAAGTGAGCACTTGCGCTGATGGTAATCCATTTGGTTCGATGCCAAAGCACTGACGGAGCCAAGTGCCTCTGTCACGTTTGGTAATCAAACGTTCAAATAGATATTGTTCGCTGCCTGCATTGTCATTGAGCCAATCAATCCCCTCTTTCACGTCTTGTAAAGCGAGCAGTGGCAAAGCAACATGAGAGCTAATGATGCTGGCTTTGTGCCAGCGCTTGATGAGAGAAACACTTAATGTTTGACGTACACGTAAGCATTCAAAGTAAAACGCACTGGATGTCGCATTACCCTCAATAAGCTCCGAAAGCGTGCTATCCATAGATTCAACCGGAGATTGTACGGCAATGACCATTGCGGTTTTAGCGTCAATATCTTCGAGTAAACTCAAGCCGCACAAAAGGTTATCCAACGCTGAGCCCAACTCGCCTTGTAGCATCAGCCAGCTGTAGATTTCTGGCTCCTGGCCTCTTAACTGATGAATCAACCCCGGTGCTAACCGATAAAACGACAAGTACACCTGCTTCAGTTCTTCAATTTGGCGTTCAATCAGCTTGAGATACGCCAACTCACGACTTGGATAACCCCTTTTGTGAATTTGAACTCGCTGCCTGATTAAAAAACCGATACTTTCAGAAGCAATGGACAGCTTTTCATTACAGAAATCCAGCCATGTTACTGGCAATTGGGAAAGGTCGTTCACAGCGCGCTCAGCTTTTGCTAACGCGCCTTCGACTTCTTGATTGGTTATGGGTGCCTTTAGGTGCTCGACACCGATTCTTTGTCGCATCTAGTTATCCGTTATTAGCGTGCCATAACGCGATTGCAATTAGTTAATACAAAGTAATTAGCTAACTCGACGTAAATTAGCTAATGCTAGGTAATTAGTTAATTGCGATCGTTCCGCCTTGAATTTTTTGTGCTTTTTCTGCTTGAGAAGTGACGTACTTCGCTTTAGTGGTAATTCGTCCATCGCGCCCGCTATAGCGAGTTTCTGTCTCACCACTTTTGACTACCAACTCTTGTTCTGTCTCGATAACCATCTTCTTCGCTCGCAATACAAACTCGTCAGAGTCATCCAGAATGGAGAAGAAAATGTCCGTCACAAGAGGCAAGCTTAAGTCGTCGTTCAAAAATTCAACTCGACAACTTAATCGATTATCGATAGCCATTTGCAGCTCAGAACGACGAAAGCCACGTCCTAGTCTCGCAGTGAGTGGCTGCTTAAATGGGTTACCATCAAAATCAACTCGCACACTGCCCGTAGACTCATTGATAGCCACTATTCTTCCAAAACGCGAAAAGCAAGCCGTTGATTCGGCTTGCTGCTCTGATATTACTTCTGTTGTAAGAGGTTGTTTTTCCATTGTTAGTTAACCACTACGTTGCCACCTTTCACGACGACTTTGTCACTGCCTTCGATCGTAATAGCCGAGCCTGATAACTTTATTGAACCATCACTGTTCATCACTAAAGAGGAACCACCCGTTTTCAATACAATCTTGTCGCCACTGATAATTTGCGTTGCACCATCGGCTTTATAAGCGGTGTTCCCTTTCACTGATACCGTTAAGTTGCCACCAATCGTCTGGTTATCATCCGCACCAATATCTGAACTCTTAGACGCACCGATAGTAAGGTTACTGTTTTCGCCAATATCTAAGTCATCATTTTTACCGATCTTAGTCGTACGGTTATCACCAATTTCTAAGTCAGAATTGTTTTTCACATACTGGGCTTCGTTCGCGTTGTATGTGACGGTAACGTCTTGCTCGACTGTCTCGGTAAACGTACTGTTTACTTGTGTCGTTTTATGTCCATGAATGGTTTCTTTATGGTCACCATGAACTTCATTCGTTTGGTGACGTGCAACCTTCAAGAATTCATCTTGACCGATATCACGGTAACGGTTGTTGAGCACCTTGGTCGACATGTCTTTTTGAGCGTGAATATAGACTTCTTCTTGGTTCGCTTCGTCTTCAAAACTCAACTCGTTGTAACCTGTTCCTTTGTGCGTTTGCGTGCGGAACGTGGTACGAGTTTTGTTTTCTGGCAAAGAGTACGGTGGGAAATGCAAACCGTTGTAAACTGCGCCCGTAACTAACGGACGATCTGGATCCCCCTCAAGGAAAGTCACTACGACTTCATGGCCAATACGCGGCAAATAAACTGCGCCCCATGTTGGCGCCGCCATGGATTGGCTTACACGAATCCAACAGCTTGAATGTTCGTTGTTATCACCGTAGCGATCCCAATGGAACTGTACTTTCACTCGACCAAGCTTGTCGGTGTAAATCTCTTCACCTTCTGGTCCTACAACAACCGCCGTTTGAGGGCCATCAACCACTGGTGCTGCTAGTTTAGGCGCCTTAAACACCACATCACGTGGAATACACGAGAACTGGTTGTAGTAAGTGGTTGGCATACCACTCGCTTCATCTTCATGCACTTGCGGATCTTGACCTGTGTGCATTACAGACAACATAAGGTAATCGCGGTTAATCTCAGAACGCGGGTGGTCACTGACGTTAAAGCTGTAACCAGATGCTAAGCGCATTACGTCACTCGTTGCTTCCACTTGTTGATTATCGACTATGTGTTCCGACATCCACTCCGTGGTTCTCACCTGACCCATCAGCGGGTCAACGTATCGTCCAGGATAATCAAACTGCTTGAGATCTTGGTCTAGCTCGCCAGCCTGTGTCATCTCTTGTGGAATTTTAGGGTGTTCGTAGTTGTAATCTGTGTACGTAACCTGTCCTGTTCTAACGCGGTTAACTAACTCGAGATCAGAGATATGTTCGCGATCGGCAACACCGCCACCATCGGCATGATAAACAATCGGCCCAATGTAAGAAGCATTTAGTGGCGAGCTTATCAAAGGTGCAATCGCGTCATTACTGTCGACAATGACCATCGTATGATTTGAATCGCTATGGTCAAAGTAATACCACATACCGTGTTCAGCCATCATACGCTGCACGAAGTGCAAGTCAGACTCACGGTATTGCAGAACGTATTCTTTTGGAGGATAAGTACCCGACACTTCAAATCGGTAATCGGTGACTGCCCCATCATCGAGTACTTCTGTGATGATGTCTTGCGCTGACTTTTGCTGGAAAATACGACAATCTTGGCGCTGAGATAAGAACCAAGCTTGAGGAACCAAGACTAATTGATAACGAGAAAAACGACGCCCAGTCCCTAAGTAACGAACTTCATTCACCACTCCGTTGAACACACGCGCAGCCCCAACACCTTGTCCGTAAAGTGTCAATGTTCCTGCTTTACGTATTAACTCATCGAACGAGATATCTGGATCAAGTGAAAGTAATGAGAGATTGATGTGGAAAGGCTTAGATAACTCTTCATGAACATGAAAGCTCTCAACCCGAAATTCATGCCCACATCCAGGCACTTCAAATTTAAATTCTACGTCATTCACCATATCTTTTACCTGATACAAATAATCGAATTAGGGCCAACAATCGTTGGCCCTGAATCTTTACGCGACGAGCAATTAAGCTTCGCGTGGAGCACGCCAGTCGTCGTTACCCGCAGTACCACAGTTTTCGTGAGTTACTTCGATCGCACGGTAAGTGAACTTAAGCACTTCTTCTGTCACGCGGTCAGCTGTTGCTGCGTCTTGACAGTGGTTCATACGAGTTTGGATATCGACAAGTAGCGCATCAATCAATTTGATTGAGTAGTAGTGCTCTTGTTTACCTTGAACTGAAGTGCGGTAGAAGCGGATCACACACTCAGGAAGTTTTTCGCCAGATACTAGTGCGTTGAATAGTAGTGGAGATGAGCGATCTTGAACTTTAGTTACAACAAGTGGACGGTGTACACGTTGACCAGTTGGCTGACCACTTTGTGGATCACGTGGAACTGTTAGCACGTGATCAAGTTCTTGTACTAGGAACTCATCAACGTGAGCTTCTTGCCATGTGTTACCTACTGAATCTGCAGAGTAAGTATCTTTAGTAATATGGCCTTGAGTCTCACCTTGGATAGACATATATGCTGGAGTTGGCATCGCTATTTCCTTTTCTAAAATCTGTTTTGTTTAAATCACCAAATCGCTTATCACCGCGACTAGTTGGTATAATCAAAGTCCGTGCCAACTTTAAAAATCAAACAAAAACAACAACTTAAGTAATTACAGGCATTGTTCACTAATATATTGAGTACAATTTATTGGATAAAAAACCAAAAAGTTGGATTAAGATAATAATAAATTGTTCTAACTTTAAAAAGTGAAAATAACCATATAAAACCGTGTAAATAAAGTCATTAAAACTAATAAATCCGACACTTTTACTATCAATTAATTTAGAATAACAACGCCATTAAAATAACCACAAACATTAATGTCACAATAATCATTAAAAATAACCAACAAACGATAGTCAAAATATCTTGATAAAAAAAGAACGCAATTACTTTTAGTATAATAGCCGCTACCTCTTTTCCTCTAAAGAATAAAATGGCTATGATAAATATAAACCTTTCTTCATTAATTCAGCGTCTACACCCGATTGCAAAAGTAGCATTAGAAGACGCCGCTGCACTTGCAGTCTCTGAAAAAGCAAACGAAGTTCAAATTGAGCATTATTTACTGAGTCTATTAGAAAGGCCAAATAGTGATTTTGACGTCTTATTGAGTCATTTTGATTGTTCTGAGAACTTATTAAGACAATCGGTTCGATCCACACTCGACACCAACGCTAAAGGAAATGGCAGCAAACCTGTTTTTTCTGCTTTATTAATCGAATGGTTGCAAGAAAGTTGGCTGGTTTCTTCTTTAGATCTATCCGAAACACAAATCCGCTCTGGTGCCCTGCTCCTTACTCTTGTTAGCAACCCTCTCCGTTACGGCCAACATGGTTACGCCTCTATCCTTGAAGCGGTAAACCCTGACAGCCTTAAGCGTAACTTTGCAGAGCTAACAAGCCACTCTATTGAGGCGCAAGTTGCTACTTCAGAAAAAACACAAGCTCGTGAAGATGGTTCAGCACTGAGCAAGTTCACAACCGACTTCACTGGTAAAGCACGCAAAGGCGAAATCGACCCTGTTTTCTGCCGCGACCAAGAAATCCGCCAAATCGTGGACATTCTTGCTCGTCGCCGTAAAAACAACCCTATTGCTGTTGGTGAACCGGGCGTTGGTAAAACCGCAGTAGTAGAAGGCTTGGCACTTAAGATTGTACAAGGTGACGTACCAGACAACCTCAAAGGTGTTGAGCTTTACGGCCTGGACATGGGTCTTCTGCAAGCTGGTGCAAGCGTAAAAGGCGAATTCGAAAAACGCCTAAACGCAGTATTGGATGAAGTGAAAAACTCGCCAACCCCTATCATTCTTTTCATCGATGAAGCACACACCCTTGTTGGCGGTGGTAACCAAGCGGGCGGCAGCGACGCGGCAAACTTGCTAAAACCAGCCCTAGCGCGTGGTGAAGTGAAAACCATCGCTGCGACAACATGGTCGGAATACAAGAAGTACTTCGAGAAAGATCCTGCTCTTGCGCGTCGTTTCCAATTGGTGAAACTCGACGAACCGTCTCCTGAGCAAGCAGCATTGATCATTCGTGGTCTGCGCCCAGCATACGAGAAGTCACATAACGTTTACGTGCGTGACGATGCTATCACTGCTGCGGCAGCACTTTCTGCTCGTTACATCTCTGGTCGTCAACTGCCAGACAAAGCGATCGATGTACTAGATACGGCGTGTGCACGAGTGAACATCAGCCTTAATGCCATTCCTGCTTCTGTTGAGACTCTGCAACAAGAACTTGCAGCTCAACAGCGCGAGCTTGAAGCACTTGAGCGTGATGCTCTGCAGCAAACTGGCGACAAGCACAGCCTTGCTAACATTCCAGACCTAAAACTGGCAATGGAAACAACGAAAGAAGAGCTAGCAGAACAAGAAGCGCAATGGCACAAAGAAAAAGAGCAGATCCAAGAGATGATTGCTCTACGCTCTCGCTTACATGAACTGGTCTTTGGCGAAACAAATGAAGAAGAGCTTGTTGCAGACGAAGATTCAGAACAAGAGCAAGACGTCTCTCCATATGCAGAAATGGATGAAGAAGCCGTTCGCATTGCCATTTCGGCCTGCCAAGAGCAGCTAGATGTAATCCGCAATGGCAACCCACTGGTTCACTTTGAAGTGGGCCCAGATGAAGTTAGCCACGTCATCTCGGACTGGACTGGCATTCCTATGGGTAAGATGCTTCAAGACGAAGCAGAAACCACGCTAAAACTGAAAGAAAGCCTAACACAAAGCATCAAAGGCCAAGAATACGCTATCGATGCACTGTCTGAAGGCATTCAAACTGCGAAAGCAGGCTTAGGCAACCCAGACGCACCAACAGGCGTATTCCTGCTGGTTGGCCCAAGTGGCGTGGGTAAAACCGAAACGGCTCGTGCGATCGCTGATCAAATGTTTGGTGGTGAGCGCTTTATGACGACCATTAACATGTCTGAGTTCCAAGAGAAGCACACGGTATCTCGCCTAATCGGTTCACCTCCAGGTTACGTAGGTTACGGTGAAGGCGGCATGCTGACAGAAGCGGTACGTCAGCGTCCATATTCTGTTGTACTTCTTGATGAAGTAGAAAAAGCCGACCCAGAAGTGTTGAACTTGTTCTACCAAGTTTTCGACAAAGGTACGCTGAACGACGGCGAAGGCCGCACCATCGACTTCAAGAACACGCTGATCATCATGACCAGTAACCTTGCAACGCACGAGATCGAATCTTTGGTTCATCAATCAAAAGACATCGATGCAAACATCATCGCAGAAGCTATCCGCCCTACTTTAAACCAACACTTCAAACCGGCGCTGTTGGCACGTATGTCGGTACTGCCATTTGTTCCGCTGTCTGATGAAGCAATGACAGAAATTATTCACCACAAGTTGAACAAAGTTTCTCAGCGTCTACAGAGCCATCACAAGCTGTCTCTGAGCTACGAAGACAGCTTGGTTGAGTTCGTACTAGGTAACTGTCGCCTTGCTGAAACGGGCGCGCGTAACATCGACGCGGTTATCAACCGTCAGTTACTGCCTCAGCTCTCGACTCAGCTACTAGTGCATGACAAGGATGATTCACATACGCAAATCGAAGTGTCTGTCGATGAGCAAGGAACACTAACCTATGCGTTCAGCTAACCATAGCGAACTTAGTAACGCCCTACTTGCGATCAGTCAGTCTTTGGCTGATCGCAGCCAGCTTACCCAAACCTTGGATGCTGTGTTGACCGCTGCGAGACAAATGACCCTCGCAAAGCACGGCATCATTTATGTTTTGGACCAGACTGGCCAGGCGTTGATTCCAAGTACCGCTCACCATAACGATAAAACGATTGTTTCCCACCCTTGGGAGGCATTGCAGATTGATTCCGCTAGTGAGAACGATCCATTTAACTTTGCCATTCGCAATGGTGAAGTGGTATTGATTAACGAGTTGTATAAGTACAACGGTTATGACTGTGACAGCATCTATCAAACTGAGCAGACGCTAGGGCTAAAAAGCGAGAACTTGCTGGCGTGGCCTTTGATTGATAGCGAAAGTAAGACCATTGGACTCTTGGTCTTGCTCGATTTAAGTGTTATCGACAATGAAGCTGCATTGACTGAGTTTTGTCGTATGGCCGCGAGTAATATTCGCCAAGCTGTGTGGTTAGAGCAATACGGGCAAGTGATTAAAAATCTCAATGCAGACAATCAAGCCCTAGTGCGCGAGAATACTCAGCTCAAAAAACGTACTCAGAAAGCCTATCAAGGTCCTATTGCAGAGAGCGAAGAAATGCTCAATGTCTTGAATCGTCTTGATAAGGTGCTATCTCTTCCTGTCGACGTTCTGTTGCGTGGTGAAACGGGCGCAGGTAAAGAGGTGATCGCGAAATACATTCACGAAAACTCTAACCGTTCAGAACAGCCTTTGATCGTACAAAACTGTGCGGCAATTCCCGAACAGTTGTTAGAGTCTGAACTGTTTGGGCATAAGAAAGGTTCATTCACGGGCGCGGACAAAGACAAAGTCGGTTTGTTTGAAGCAGCCAACGGCGGCACGCTTTTCCTAGATGAAATTGGCGATATGCCAATGCTACTGCAAGCAAAATTGCTGCGTGTGCTACAGGAACGTAAAGTTCGCCCAATCGGCACTAGCAAAGAGATTGAAGTGGACGTTCGCGTTATCGCCGCAACCCACTGTAATCTTATGCAGCAAATCAAAGATGGCGGATTCCGTGCCGATTTGTTCTATCGTTTGAATGTGTTCCCTATTACATTACCACCATTGAGAGCTCGCAAGTCAGACATTATTCCCCTTGCCGAACATTTCGTGCAACACACCACCAACACGCTAGGTTTGCCGCAAGCACCAGGGTTAAGTGCCAACGTACGTAAACAGCTCCTTGCCTACCAATACCCAGGGAACGTGCGTGAGCTTAAGAACATCATTGAGCGCTCGGTGCTACTGTCCGATTTTGAAACTATTACTCACATCGAGTTTGGCGAACAAATCCCAGAAAGTGTGCCAAGTATCGACATGAAAGCAGCTTCATCTACCCCAGAGCAACCTACTTACGAGCAGCAAGCACAAGCGGATTTAGAAGACGTTTCAAAGAGCCTTAAGGACGTTGTCAGCCAATACGAGCGTACAGTAATCATCGATTGCTTAAATGCTTGCAATTGGCACACCAAGAAGGCCGCTGAGCAATTGGCGCTTCCAATGAGCACTCTCAACCATAAGATGAAGAAATACGATATTTCTGCAGCGGGTTAAGCGAGAAGCGAGAAGCGAGAAGCGAGAAGCGAGAAGCGAGAAGCGAGAAGCGAGAAGCGAGAAGCGAGAAATCTTACTTCAGTTTCCATTGATAAGAAAAGAAAAACCGCCCGAAGGCGGTTTTTTTATTTATTGAGAATCGACGCTTCAATGATAGTTGCTAAGTATGGGTCTCTAATCCAAGTTACCAAACGTTCTGTACGCTCTTCAGGTTTCAGTTTTGCCCAGTTGATGTACATATCTTTATCAACTTTATAGCTTGGGTCTTCACAATCAGAAAAATAAGATAACTCATCTACATTTTTGTACTGCCTGCCCAACGACATCTCAAAGCTTTCAAGTTTAAACGGCGTTTTTTCCGCTGTATTACGTTGTACTAGAGAGGACACCTTTAGAACTGCTTCTTGGAATCGACCAGATGTCGAGACAACGGGTCCAAATGGTCGAAGCCCCTTGATTTCTTGCCCGTTCAGCGCTTTAAATGCGAACTCGAAACGAGACGCGTAGACCACCTTACCATCGAAATCTTCATCCATGTCTATGTTGGATAGAGCCTCAGAGACAAAATCTGCGTCTATATTTTTGTTAATCACATCGCTGTCATCTAGCGTCCATTTAGAACCGTCTTTCTTTAGTATCCCAATATAAGTAAGGTTACTTAGATACTCAGGACCAGCGGTAGTTTCAGATCCGAATACGGCTTCATTATCAAAAGTAGTAGATAGCTTTAGTGAAACTGGAACACTTTGCCATTCGAGGTTTTGTCCCTCATACGACTCTTTTCTGTGCTTGCCACCAATAAGCATAACTTCCATAGCGAATGACTTATTCGAAGTCCAATCAAAACCTTTGAGCTCATCAGCAGTAGTGAACATACTGTCTTCGTTCATAAACTGTCGTTTATTTCCGTAGTTGACCGCAATCGCACTGTGCTTAATGTCATCGATAACAGGCTTTGTCGGGCCTTTATGAACTTTACTATGTAAGACAAAATCTAGCGTTAACAAATCTTTCTCTGACACACTATTTCCGTTCGCAATAAAGCCCGATTTAGCAGAGAGTGTATAGTTATGGTTTGTATCGACTCCTACAGGAATCTGTCTAGGTGACGTAATAAATCGTCCGACTGTCTTGTCCACTCGTACTGGTAGCTTATAGTTGCTTCCAGATAGAGTGAACTCATAGGTCATATTTTTGAAGCCACCGCTGTTTACATATTCTTTGAGTACATCTTGTTGGGAGTCAATTTTTATCACCTGCCCAAAAATCGGACCGAGAGCAACTTGAGATAAGTATCCGCTATAATCGACTAAATCGTGCTTAGCGATCAAAGGCTTCACTCCAGAGAAGACATCATCGCCAAAGTAAAAATACGGTTCAAACTCACAACCAATAAGGACTTTGCCGTCTGCTTTTTCCGCCTCAAAAAATTCGGCCAACTCACCTTTGGGATCTACACTAAATTCCTCGTGTTTCATCGGCTTGAACATCAAATTAAACTTAGGTCCACTGGTATTAAGTAAACCGTCAGTGCGCTGATAAGACATCTCACACTGAAACACATTTGACGTCATCTGTTTCAGACTTTGTTTGCCTAACACCATTTGCCACTTCAAACGGTGGAAAGGCGATAATCGCACCTTTTTATTTGCTTTTAATCGTACCTTCTCCCACTCATCAAAGGTGACCCATTTAGAGTTGTCATGAGGCTCAGAGACTAATAACCTAACGAACCCTAGGTCCTCTTCTGATAATTTTTTAGACTCAACATTAAACTGTGTCGCAAACTCCACTAAGCCTCGTTGTTGATCGCGATTATAGAGCTTGTCTTGCACTGGAAACGCGACATTAAACGCCCCAGAAACGTCTTTCCTTTTTGGAGCAATATAGTTGGCTTTGTTACGAGTAATGATTTGTTCAGCTATTTCTTCACCGTAACTTTCAACTAATTGCTTGCGTCCCTCACGACGCATGAGTTCTTGGATCCACAAGTTGCACAAGTTTTCTTTTAACTCTGTGTTTAATATCCAACCATCGGTTTCAATATATCGCTGAATGTATTCATCGATAGCTAATATTCGCCACTGTTCTGTGAACTCTTGTTCGCCCTCAGCACAAGCTCTTTGAATCAAAAGCACCAAACCATTAATAGCAAGTGCACGGCGTTGATAGCGCTTAATCAGCTCCTTTGCACCCGTAGCTTTTCCTAAGTGCTCAACTAACGCATCTGATGACGTAAAATACACCTCAGTCAATTGCGTATTAATCTCAGCCAATGAATCAATAATCTCTGTGGTTTCATGGCTAAGTTGTTCAATTGCAGATACGCTTTTTCTAACCTCGTTGTAAGAAGACAAGTAATAATCAAAGAGTGCAGAGTCAAGCAACTGGGCACCACTCATCAGCATTTTTCCGCCTTCTTTGACAACGAAAAAGCCTCTTGCTGCCTGCCCTATTATCGGAGCATAGCAAGCCATACCAACGATCATCTCGAAGATAGCTAGCTTGAGCTCTTTTGCAATTGCTTCTTCTCCCAAGTTCGCATTTAACTGAGCTAAACGCGCTTGCTCCATAGCCTTAAAGCCGAGTCGACTCGGTGGAATTCTCGCCGCAAACTCTTGTAGGTAGATTCGAACCTCAACACGTCGGTTAATATTAAGTTGCGCGTTTTCGCGTTTGATTTCGTTGTTTGGTACCTCGACTATCGGTCGACGTTCGCCAAAAAATCGAATGTCACTAACTGAAGAAAAGAACTCAGCAACATGCTGCGCTCGCTGCTGCGAAAGGTTTTGGTTATATTCTGAATCACCGTTTTGACAGGCATGCCCTTCGATTTCAACAACGGCATTTGGAATCTTAGATAATTCTTTATCGACAGCAGCCAAATATGACAAGTGAGGGGCTTGAACCTGGTTGTTATCAAAAGGAAAAACCAAACGTAAACCGGCACCTTTATGGTCTTTAACAAACATTGCACTGTCTTCAGCAACGTCATTAGGAATGCTGTCAGTAAACGTTACATTGTCGCCTAACTTATCTATGATTTGCTTAAGTAGTAATTCCCCGCTCTTCAGACTTTCTTTCCAGACAGGTACCCAGTTCAGATAATCGCGTGATACCTGCTCAAAATAACTTTTCCTGAGTTTAGCTTTCTCTTCTGCTAAGCGTAATTGCTCGCTTTTGTCAGTGATCGCTTTTATCTCATAGAAGGTGTTGATTGCATTGAGCCCTGCACCAGCAAAGGGCGACAAAAAGCTTTTGATACTGCCGTTACCTGTCAACCACGTTCTAGCAGCACTCCCCGCCACAACGTGGGCATTACCATTTCTCGCAGGTTCAATCACCTTGGTAAAGAACTTACTTTTGTCAAACCCCTTCTCTTTGAGGAGCACTTTTAAGCCCACTTGTGCTGCACGCTCGGATTCCGATGCCGCTTGGCGTAAATCTTGAAGAGTTTGGTAAGCTGCTGCGGTAGCCGATACCCCAAATGAAAACTCCAATGCCGAAATCATGGCTGGAGGTAATGCGCCCTTATCTACTTGCCCCCAAAACGTGTTTGCTAAACTTCCAACCACGTCGTGTTTACTGGAGGGATTTTGATGAATATTAATGCCAGCATTAACCAAACTTGGCGTAACTTTTGTACCAATCTCCCACAGCGCAGCACTCATACTGGCAGTCGTTCCGCTATTCTCTAGTTTTTCAAGCTCTCCCATTCGGAAGGCTTGTAGAGCTTTAAACTGCGTAGGAAATTGGTATACCAAAGACTCTTCAAGTGAGATCATGTCGCCCGCAACAACCGCGATCTTACCAAACGGTGTCGTTTGGCTAAGCGTGATGTACTCTCGTAGCTCGTAGGTGACTCTGGAGATAAGTCCAAACTCATCATACTCTTTGGTTACATTAGTGGCATTCTGGGCAAATTCGGGAATTTTACCTGCTAACTCTCGGTCGAAAACCACTTCAATGGTGTACATGCCATCAGTAAAATCCTCTGACGCCAACGGAAACAACGCGATTGGACGATGCGAACCGCTGATTTTATCAAGTTTAGCCTGCGTTACAGTGTCCTCTTCTTGTAAGCTTTTATGTGTACTCGTTGTCTCGTCGAAACGCTTTACATCAACAATAGCGAGGTCATAATCATCGGTTGAAAACGCTACAGCGAGAAATGAAAAAGTTGGCACGATAAAACCACGAATGGGCTTATCTTCAGGTACAGAGTCATACCATTTGTTATATGTAACTTGCTCATCAGTTAGCGCTTGAGTACCTACTTCATATTTTGGTGCGAGCTGTGAACGCTTTACTTCTGTAACAGCATATTCCACTTTTTTTTCTAGCGAGTTAAGCGTTTGATCACCGCCATACCCCTTTAGCTTTTCTAAGATAGAAGCGAGGTCTGCGCACGCCTTTTTGATTGGGCGAGCCTTACTCTGCGCACCAATCGCCAACTCTGTAAGCATTGACCATTCAGGAAAAGACAGCTTATACGTCTTCTGTGTTAGTTCATGTACGGGCGAACGCAGTGCCAAAACCTGATTGACGTTGGTTTTTGGGTTTTTCTGCGTTGAATCACCGAGTACATGTAAACGGCCTAAATCGTCTGTCGCCCAAAGAGCAGCGCTTTCCTCACCTAAATTTATGGCAATAGGAAGACGTGACATAGGGCGGATATTTTTCAACTCTTCTAATGAGGTCAGATCTTTTTCGATATTAATCGCTCTATATTGAGGGTTCTGTGCATCCCCAATATTAGGAAAATCGACACCGAACAAATAGACATCTGTTGGTAAATACTTAAAGTTATTACTCATCGTTATCTACCTCCAGAAAGCGTCCATAATTAGCATCGGCATTATATAACACTGGTGTTATCGTGTTTTGACCAGATTGAATCACCTTCCATGACTGAGCACCATTTCCATTCATTTCATAACGGAGATCTGGCCCATAACGTCTTATGGTTATTATTGCTGCTCCTCTTTGTGTTTCATTACCGTTGTTACTGATATTGCCCACTTTAGCATAAACGTTCTTTTCATCGCCTTCCTTAGAAAACGCAAGCCACGTTTTTTCTTCAACGTTGATCAACACTTTACGGTACGAGTTTACTGCCCACACGTATTTTCCATTAGGGCTGATGGCAATTTGGCGGTAGATACGCTTTTCAATATCGACGGAGTCTTCAAACTCTTTTTCAGGTAAAATCGTGTATAAGCGTTTGAGTGTCTTGGCGTCATAAACTCCCACCCCCAAGCCCGCGGCATTGATTAACTTGCCATCTACAATGACCGTATCTTCAGACAACGGTACATCTACCTCTTCTTTGGTTCCCGTAGCTAGTGTGTATTTAAAACGCTTAAAACCATCTGAGAAATAGATGTAACTAGAGTCGTCCGCCCAGACTAAATATGGCTTGGTGCGCGCACTGCCCAACTGAATGGTCTGTTGCGTTTTTAAGTCAAAGATCGCTTTTATCAGAGGCTCGCCATAACTGTATGCGTATGCCACATAACGATTATTAGGGGAACGGCTCGTCACAAAGGTCTGAGGTGACGCCATACTTGGCATATCATCCGTAACTAAACGTAAATCTGTCCCATCAATTTTCACGCTCCAAATTTTGTAGCCATTTTCGTAATCGTTTACGAGAGGGTCTCGTGAGCTGACATTATTCCACCAAAACTGAATTCGAGGTTTGTCATAAGAGCTCGCATCAGACAAGTCTTCACGAGGCCACTCTTTTGCTCTGCGAACAGCATAGCCTGGTTTTACGGGAAGTGTACCTGGGTATTCAGGCTTGGACAGATCTTCAGAGTAAACAATAAAGTTGTGCTCACTTTGCCATTGGCAGCGTGGTCCGGTTACATCTATGCGATCGAGTGACGTTGTTTCACCGACATCGTAACAAGCCTTCTGAGTAGGTTCTTTTTCTACGGATTGTGTTGTTACCGTATTCGAAGTTTGATTACTTTCTTCACCACAGCCATTTAATAACATAACTGTCGAAAGAAGCGTGATACTTAACGTTGTTCGTTTCATTTTATAATAGTTCCGTGAGTTCAATGTCTTGATAAATAACTGACATTAAGACCGTTTTATCTGAGTTATGAGATCGGCAATGACGAGTGAGATTGACCCTTTTAACTTCTGGTAACCAACCGCTAAACACGACTTCTTTACAATACTCATCCACAAACTCAGCCTCGCGCAAAAAAATCTTTTGGCTCCATGTTTCATCAACACACGCCAGTTGGAAAAAATCATCCGGTTGATCGCACTGAGGGTTACTTTTATATGTGATTACAATGCCTTCACTTGGTGAGTTAACAACAGCGGCAGCAACACCTTGCTCGTTTTGGCTGATGATATTGTAATCTGATTTGCTTGGCGCTTGAGTATCTAGATTCGGCAGCGAAATCACAGGTTCAGAGCTCGCATCAAAGTTGTGAGCGGAAGAATAATCACTGAGGTTAACTTTAACCGCTTTTTCATTATTTCCACTCTTTAATTCATTGAGTTGCTGAGTATTGAGTTGAGTCCGAGAATAGAAGAGAGCAACATCACTTTGTACGCTACCGTTTATTTTGTATGGAAGCCAAATATGAGGCAAAGGAACACCAAGAGGCTCTCTCTTTGTTTTACTTCCAGCCTTAAATGGACTCAATTCGGTTTGAAGTAATTCTGTGTATGTTTCGCCTTCGTTGGGCCAACCCGCAACCACTACCTCAACTTCTTCTGCAGTAAGACCAAAAACACGGGCGCAAGCATATTCGTCCAACACACCCTCAAAGACTTTTTTACCGTCTTGGTACAACTGAAACGCTTCCCCTGACAGAAATGCTTCGGAGTCTTCGTCATATAAGCTAATATCGACTGATCTTTGAGGCGAGGACTTAGTGCTTTGGTAGAGTAATAGATCGACATCAGAAAAGCGTCCGTCGTTTTGAACTTGGATTTCTCGCCAAACTTCTGATTGCCAAACGACATAAATATAACCGCGATCGATAGATACATACCCTGAATCACTCTTATGAACTGGAACTACTGGCACCAACACGTTGTCCCACTCATCCATCTGAGTTTCTTTATCAACGGGTTGCAGGTCTTCGGCGAGTTTAAGCAAGATTGGCTGAGGCTGGTCGGAGCAAGGAATTTTGATATAAAGCGTTTTACCTTCAGCATCGAGATCTTTAAACGTCGCGAGGCTGCGGTGTTTGTTTTCTGTATCAGCCTTGCCTACAGTCACTTTTTCTTTTTGAGCTTCGGTTTTTCCCAACATCAAACATGCCGCGTTGCTAGACCACTGCCCTGCAAACTCGACAACGATTTTTTGATCTGGGCTTGGCTCAGAGGGGACATGGGTGTAACTACGAACTAAAGCAACATCGTCGGTAACCTGCTTGTATCCTGCTTTAAAAGCTTTGCTTTCATTCGAAGCTGATACAAAGTCAACGAGTGATTTAAGTCTAGGGAAGCTTTGCAGCTGAGAGTCCGTCAATGGCGAACGACGAGCAACGGTAGATAATGACACCCAATTGCCTTTCCCCAATTCGATTCTTATCGCAGCTAGCAATGCGCTGGTCGTTTTTTTGGCAGAGATGGAAATCTTTTGCGCCAATTCTTTAGGGAGGTTTCTAAGGATGTCATCTGAATTTCGCAAACGCGAAAGCTGTCCTATACACTCGTCCGGTGTAAGAACATAAGATAGCTCGTTGGAGGATAGCTTCGAGCTAGGTATAAATTTGCAAACTAAATGCATTTGAATTCTCCACAACCAACATCGTAAATATGGCTGCGGTGACAATTAAGCTGATAAGGCTTACAAGTACGATTTGGTCTGCGTATCCTACTTACTTAGCCATTTATTTTCAACGAGATAGAAAAATCTCCCGAAATCAAAAACACCAAAAAAATGGTCATTTTTGCTATCAAAACATGCGATTTGACCACTATAAAAGCCAGTAACATCACCCACTCTGTCAAAATGGTAAAATCTTACTATCTAAAAAATTTAATTTATGGACTGAAGTTAACAAAAATCGTAGTAACGTGCGCTTCAGGTAAGCACGAGGAAATTCAGAAGTTTATGAGGTGCCCTCCTCAGCAACAAACAACAAATTGACTGTTACTGAGGAAGTTTAAATAAAAAGGTGAGCGCATTACGCACTCACAAAAGTAACTGCTCTGAAGCTTGCTAGGATTAAATTTGCTTCATCGCGAGTTAAAGAGGCGAGGTATTACCCATCGACCTCATGCAGAACACTATACTCAGAGTATAGAAACTAGCGTAAATATATAATATTTAAAAAGATTTTCAACGCGACACATTCACCACAGCACCGGCCGAGCGACCATCACAATCACTTCATACACACCTAAAAGCAACATTGGCCTAGTTATTATAGTTATTCAGCCTTGTATTAAGACGATTCATTAATTCGAGTAACTTATCAATAAAGGCAATTATTTTGATAAATATCAC
Organism: Vibrio sp. 397; assembly: GCF_033339395.1. NCBI lineage: Bacteria > Pseudomonadati > Pseudomonadota > Gammaproteobacteria > Vibrionales > Vibrionaceae > Vibrio > Vibrio sp. 397. The sequence goes on from NZ_JAWOUN010000002.1 coordinate 333,971, forward strand.
AAAAAATCCCAAAGAAATAAAGCGAGCTAAACGCTCGCTTTATTTATGCCGCATTTTTTAAAGTTTTGTTCTCACTAAAATATCGGTTGTAAACAGCACCTAAGGAGGCTGTACTTGCGAAACGATCATAGTTAAATGTTGCTTGAGCCTCTTCCGCAGAGGCGGAAAGCTTGTTGGTACCATTTACATAAATCGTCACTACCCCCTCCTTCAGTCCTGAAAGATCTAAATCAGTTGTCCATGAGTCTGAAAGCACGGTAGCCATGCCTGTGGCTTCTGTACCATCAGCGTCGACTGCTTTAATATCTATGAACTCACCATCTTCAAACCGTTCACTGCTACCACTTACTGTCACGCTTTCCACTCCAGTAACATCGTTGATAACGTCTAGGTGTATTGTCGGTGTAATTGGCATGGAGTAAGCCGTGTTCTGGCCACCGGTATTTCCTGATAAGTCTTGGTAGTCACGAACAAGCAACGCCACATTCAGCTCTGACGTGCTTGGTACCACCACATCACCAGTCCAAACACTTGGGTCCGCGGTTGCCACTAATGAAGTGATCGTCGTGCCACCTAACTCCGCCACAGCACCTTGCAATGCTTTATCGAATTCCAGCGTCACCGTCACGCTTTGGCCGATGGCTTGGTGCTCAGGCGTAAACGTCACGTTAGTCAAGGTTGGCAGAGACTGCACGAGTGTAAAGCTCTGGCTTTCACTCACTTCAATACCCGCTGAGTTCGTCCCCGTTACCATCACGGTGTAAGTGCCATTGGTTTGATGACTCATATCAATCGCGTCACTGGTCCAAGTGCCACCGGCTTGTACCGTCGCACTGCTGCTTTTCAATACCGTCGCGCTGCCTTGGGCTTTAACGTCAAGACGCAAGGACTGACCATCAAAACGTGTTGACGTACCTTCGAATTGTAGCGTGGCGGCATGCGTTTCATCCACATTACCCACTGGCGTGATGGCTAAGGTTGGCGTGATCGGCATGGAGTAAGCCGTGTTCTGACTACCGGTATTCCCTGATAAATCTTGGTAGTCACGAACAAGCAACGCCACATTGAGCTCTGACGTGCTTGGTACCACCACATCACCAGTCCAAATACTTGGGTCCGCGGTTGCCATTAATGAAGTGATCGTTGTACCACCTAACTCCGCCGCGGCGGATTGCAGATCTTTATCGAATTCCAGCGTTACCGTCACGCTTTGGCCGATGGCTTGGTGCTCAGGCGTATACGTCACGTTAGTCAGCGTTGGCAGAGACTGCGCCAGTGTAAAGCTCTGGCTTTCACTCACTTCAATGCCCGCTGAGTTCGTCCCCGTCACCATCACGGTATAAGTGCCATTGGTTTGGTGACTCATGTCCATTGCGTCACTGATCCAAGTGCCACCAGCTTGTACCGTTGCGCTGCTGCTTTTCAATACCGTCGCGCTGCCTTGGGCTTTCACTTCAAGACGCAGGGACTGACCGTCAAAGCGTGTCGACGTACCTTCAAATTGTAGCGTGGCGGCATGCGTTTCATCCACATTACCCACTGGCGTAATAGCTAAGGTTGGCGTTATCGGCATGGAGTAAGCCGTGTTCTGACTACCGATATTCCCTGATAAGTCTTGGTAGTCACGAACAAGCAACGCCACATTGATCTCTGACGTGCTTGGTACCACCACATCACCAGTCCAAACACTTGGGTCCGCGGTTGCCATTAATGAAGTGATCGTTGTACCACCTAACTCCGCCGCTGCTGACTGCAGATCTTTATCGAACTCTAGCGTCACCGTCACGCTTTGGCCGATGGCTTGGTGCTCAGGCGTAAACGTCGCGTTAGTCAGCGTTGGCAGAGACTGCGCGAGTGTAAAGCTCTGGCTTTCACTCACTTCAATGCCCGCAGAGTTCGTCCCCGTCACCATCACGGTGTAAGTGCCGTTGGTTTGGTGACTCATATCAATCGCGTCACTGGTCCAAGTGCCACCGGCTTGTACCGTTGCACTGCTGCTTTTCAATACCGTCGCGCTGCCTTGGGCTTTCACGTCAAGACGCAAGGACTGACCATCAAAACGTGTTGACGTACCTTCGAATTGTAGCGTGGCGGCATGCGTTTCATCCACACTGCCCACTGGCGTAATAGCTAAGGTTGGCGTGATCGGCATGGAGTAAGCCGTGTTCTGACTACCGGTATTCCCTGATAAGTCTTGGTAGTCACGAACAAGCAACCCCACATTCAGCTCTGACGTGCTTGGTACCACTACATCACCAGTCCAAACACTTGGGTCCGCGGTTGCCATTAATGAGGTGATCGTCGTGCCACCCAACTCCGCTGCGGCGGATTGCAGATCTTTATCGAATTCCAGCGTTACCGTCACGCTTTGGCCGATGGCTTGGTGCTCAGGCGTAAACGTCACGTTAGTCAGCGTTGGCAGAGACTGCGCCAGTGTAAAGCTCTGACTTTCACTTACTTCAATGCCCGCTGAGTTCGTCCCCGTCACCATAACGGTATAAGTGCCATTGGTTTGGTGACTCATATCCATCGCGTCACTGGTCCAAGTGCCACCGGCTTGTACTGTTGCACTGCCGCTTTTTAGTACCGTCACGCTGCCTTGTGCTTTCACTTCAAGACGCAGGGACTGACCATCAAAACGTGTCGACGTGCCTTCGAATTGTAGCGTGGCGGCATGCGTTTCATCCACACTGCCCACTGGCTTAATAGCTAAGGTTGGCGTGATTGGCAATTCGTGAGCGGTGTTATCCTCACCTATGTTGCCAGTCAAATCTTTAAACTGACTAACAACCAAGTCGACACTTAACAGCGCGGTGCTCGGAACTTGTACATCACCAACCCAAACCTTTTTATCTGCCGTTGCTGACAGAGAACTAATGCGATTGCCGCCAAGCGTAGCGGTCGCCTCTTGGAGCTCTTTATCAAACTCAAGCGAGACACTCACGCTTTGCCCCACGCTCTGATGCTCGGGGTTAAATGTCACATTGGTCAGTTTTGGTAAGGTTCCTTCAACCGCGATACTTAAGCTGCTTCCTTTTCCAGGAATTGTGTTGGTACTTTGATAGCTATCATCCTCTACCTGTATTGTTATGTTTTTATCTTGCTTTTCTGGACTGATGTAATTAACCGTCCAGGTAACGTTGTCTGAAGTGGACCACGTATCTTGTTTTAACGTTCCTGTTGCACCGCTATCACTAGCGACAAGATGGACATCTGAGATATCAAAGTTCGTAACTTCTTCTGTAAAGTTAAACGCAAGCGTAATCTCTTCGCCTCCAAAAAGAGGGGCGCTTGAGGCGGTAGAGATACTTAGCCCGGGAACGGTTGCCGCTTCCACATGCGCGTCAATAGAACTTTCACTCTTGTTATCCACCTTGTCTGTTGCTGCCACCGTGATTGTATGATCGCCTTTAGGTAACAAATAGCTTATGACATAAGGCCCCGCTTCGGTTGTCGGCTCAGTAATCGCTTGAGGAGCCACTGTGCTACCACCACTCACCGCTTTTGACGTGACGAGATTTAAATTTTTATCTGTAATGTATGCACTAATTTCTAGTTGATACTTATCGTTTGTCGGCACCTTAGAGGTTTGATTAGCACTTAAGCCCGAAATACTTGGAGCGTCATAATCAACAATAGACTCGATAACCTTTCCATCATAACTTTTTCCTAGTAATTCAAAGCTTGTATTCTCTCTTCCAACTGAGTCCGTCACCGTCACCTTAAGGGTATATGACCCTTGGTTATCGACGGCAAAGTTCATCATTCCATTACCACTAGATGAGATAACATCACCTGAGTAACGCAAGGAATCACCGAGGCTTGGAATAAGCTCCACAGAATATTGTGAAGCTTTCACTCTTTCTCCTTCCACCGTAGATACCGTAAACGGCTGGCTTGCCTTGGTTAAAAACAGTTTCCCACCCTGCAAACTCGTAATTCCATCGAAATCAACTGTGACTTTAGGAACACTAATATCAATGACTTTTCTGATATCAGAATACAGTCCGACGCTATCTGTCGCTTTGATGTCTACTGTGATTGAACCACGCCCCTCTAACTGAGATTTCGGTAGTTCAAAGTACGTAGATGAACCATTCCCATCCTCTACTCTTTCTTCTTGATAACTCGGGTTTAAAACCGAGTAGTTTACTTTTTCGAGGCTGCTACCAGTGTCCGTTATGTCAAAACGAAAACGAACATTATCAGGATTTGTTGGCGATTCGGTTACGATAATCTCATCGCCAACACTTGGAGGTGTGTTGTCAACTTTAATATCAACGGTCGCTTCACCGACTCTCGACCACACATCCGTTGCTGTAATCGTTGTCCTGATCGTTTTTCCATCCGCATCGCTAGGAAGTTCACTCGTAAATGTTGAACACTTGTAAGTTGGATCATCTGCACACACCTCTAATTGCGCAAACTTCTCCGGATTATCTTTATAGTTGTAGGATTCCGTTCCAAACCTGGCCGTCACATTGTCTAGTCTAGAGTTTTCATACAGCTTAATTCTGAATTTGGCGACAAGCTGCTGACCATTAATGGTTGTGTTTCCAACCGGATCAGTAATTTCAACGACTACCGAACCTTTAGGTAATTCAAGCAGTAGATCGTGCTCTGGCGTCAAGTTTCCTGCTAAATCAGATAAGTTCTTGATTTTGTATTCTTGAGTTGTACTCAGGCCATCAATAATATCGGCATAGGATTCAGAATACGTACACTTGATATTTCCAACACCTTTGGCACAAGTCGTTGGTGTATAAGCTTTGTTGCCAAGATTACGAACCAACTTTGGATATTCATCTGAACTTTCGGTATTCACGCCTGATAAAGCATCATTGAAAGAGAGCTCAAATGTGAGCATCTTCTTCTTCAAAGCTTCATCAAACCAAACATCACTTCCTTTAAAACTGTATGAGTTACCATCTACGACTGTCGGTGCATCAATATCCACCATCGAGAAATTGAACTTGTTGATCGTTTCACGCCCATTTGTACCCAAGGTTTTAGTGATCAAAGTAACAGGTGCTTTGGTCATGTTTTGCCCAACATTGACACTACAACTGTAAGGTTCTTGCGATACGTTGATAACACCAGAAGTTGGTTGCTCATTAGTTGGTGGCGCATCTAGAGAGTTGTATTCTTCACGAACCCAACACTCTAACGTTTTGGCTTTGACCGCACTCAATGTAGTAAAGGTGACATCAAGAACACCATCAGATAAGTAATTTTGGAAGTCCAGCGGGCTTTCAACTGTTAGAACCACGCCTTCACGCTGTACGCTAAAGGTTTGGTTTACTTTTCCAACCTTTCGGTCTTTTTCATCAAGGTAACGAACTTTGTTATAAACTTTGATATCAAGTTCATAATTACCATCTTTGGCAATTTGTGTAGAAAGCAACGTTGCAGTCCAAGTGCCATCTGCGGTTTCTGAGAACGTAAAGTTAGTCCCGTTTTGCTCTCCAGAGAATCTATAAGTTGAGTCAATTCGATCAACGCCACTATCATCAACAATATCAAGCGTCAGTACGATATTCCCATCTTGATAGATGGTGTTGTTTGTAATTGGCGTTCCATCCGTGTAACTCATCGCCAGCGTCACCTGCGGGATTGAGTTGTACACTTTGACGGTAAAATCTTGCTCATCACTGGTTAAGGTTGTGTTGCCACGAACATCAGACCCTTTTAAACGAACCTTGTGTGTACCCGTACCTAAATCACCAAGGCTCACTTTGAGATCATCATTGATTTTTGTACCGGGAGAGCCAGGTAATGGTTCCAGATCGCTAAACGTCCAATACTCTAGGCTTTCTCGATTTACGCCATTAATTGAAACATCACCGTTTGCATTTAGGTCTAGCGCCGTTAGGTCAAAGACATAGTTACCTAAGTAGTAGTCATTCGCATTGAAACCACTTAATCCTAATGTTGGTCCATCACGATCAAGAATAACCTTGTGCGTGTTAGAACTAGACTCAAAACCATAAATATCGGTTGCTTTTACATACAATGACGTTGTTTTTTCATCTTCAGAAATGTCTATTTTATCTGTGTCACTCTTGATAAGAGACATGACAAACTCTTTAGATGAATCCGTTGGCACAATTGTCTTAATTGGCGAATCTTTACCACTTTGATACAGCGAGACTTGCTCAAGGTCTGAATCGTCTATTACGGATTTAAATCGCACGTTGAACTCACGCCCTATGACATAGTTCTCTTTGGACAATGTGTCTTCAACCCAAGGTGTATTTAGGATGATTTCAGGGCCTTTGTTATCGACTTGGAATGTGAATTTCCCTGTTGTACTGACATTGGCAGGGTAAGCGTTGTCCGTCGCAGTGACGTAAAATTCATTCCATTCATCGTAATCAAATGCTTTTGAAACCAGTTGGACTTTGACGTCAGGCTGTTCACCAACTAGGTATGGTACGTCACACGCCTCTGTTAGAGGGTCACAGCTTTCTAATGTCAGAGCCTGACCAGATCCGCGGCGCAAATCTATTTTTACGTTATTGCCAGAGCTTAACGTCCCCCAATCAATGACAGGTGTCCATTGGTTATTACCACCTAAACGGCTTTGAACCTGCTCACTTTTTACAATAGGGGCTTCAGAGTCGATACGAATATTGAATCTCGGAGCGGTGCTAGTTAACTCTGAAACGGAGTTACCTAAGTTGTCCTCTGCTGCTGCAACAACTAACCAATCTCCATCACCAGGATAAATCGTAGAGCCTTGATTTGAACAAATCTCGCCCGTACATAGTTTGACTTTAAACGCGTCTTTCGAGTTACTTGCAAAGTTTTCTGGTGTATATGTTACTTTTTCACCGGTTTGCTGATAGAAAACAAGGCCCCTCGAGGCAAGCTTATCACCAACAATATCCTCAACCTTGAAGGTTAATTCATGAGTATTGTTCGCATTTAAATAAATACCGTTTTCTACAGGTTTACCATCGACATCATTCGGTGGAAGGTAACTGGCCTTAGGGAAGTCGTTATCAATAAACACCGATTCTATAAACGGAGATTTACCATTGTAACCATACGCATTGCCATGTGGGTCCATAGCACTGGTCTCCACGGCAAACTCTATAATATCTTTTAGTTCACTAGACTGGGAGTTAAGGGTGAAGAAGTACTCTTTTCGATAAGCATTGCTGCTGTCTGAGTTTTCTACGATGTTGATGTCCAGTGGTATTTCAATATTTGGCTCATTGGCTTGATACCACATCGTGCTAAACTTCGGGCCGTGAGCGTCGGTTCCTACAATACCAGAAGGATCGTCTAGGACAATTTTAGAAACAACCTCGCCAGCGATATAAAGCCTATTACCAACCATCGTCTCTCTACCGCTTTCAATGGTTAATTTTGGCTGCGGCGGCAAGGTATCGATACTGCTACCCTCTGTATCAAAAATGTTCTTACCATTTAAGTCAGGATTAGCCATCGAAACATCATCAGCATAGAGCTGCGCGATATTGGTCTCAATACCGTATTTGCTCGCCATGATTTCATAATAGGATTGCGCCAGATCTTTTCGGTAAGTTTCAGCGCCAAACGTGTAAGAATCGAGCGTAACTTGACTTCCTCCTGCCCCTACACCATTTGCTTTTCCATCGTAGCTAAAATCATCGTAAATAGCAGATGCAAAATCTAATGAGTTATTTCTTGGCATTCTCTCGGCAATACTATCAATTGCTTCAACAAGGAATCGGTGTAGATAGTCATTTGATGGCTTGTCTGGAATCGCTTTAGTTGTAAGCATTTCATTGGTTGCATAAGACACAACCGTTGGGTCAAACCCAAAGAATGAGTTGTTATTCGTACCTGATAACGCGTAGCGCACATCATCAAGAATTTGAATCGCACGTTCTGAAGTTTTCTCTCCCGCTGTCACTTGGTCCCACTGGAAATCAAACAAACCAGTCTGATATGTCGATAGTTCAGTAATATAGTAAGTTTGAGAACCTTTGAGCTTAAAATACACACCAATATTGGCCTTGTTTAAGTCAACCGTTACTTTCTTGGTCCCTGGATCTCTTTTCCATTGGTAATAATATGGCTCACTGCCTTCGATACCAATTAAACGAACACGCATGAAATCATAATTCACTACGTCAGTTGTGGTTTCACAGCTCGCTACGTCAAGAGCCATGGACTGGTCACTTTCCAGTTGCTGGATAGTGGTACAACTTGCAAGTGAAGTGAATTCACCACTTGGGCTCAACCCTTCAAGTTGAGCTCGCGCACCAATAAATGGTGTCACCACTTTTATGGTTGGTAGGTCAAAGCTACTTCTAAAATATACTTCTCTTGGAGTGCTTTCGTTATCAGACTCATCGACGGTTTGAATGACTAACTTTTGACTACTGTTTTCTGATACCGATTTAAAGCTGTCACCAAAAATATCTCTTACAAAAGGAATGTAATAGATGACATCCTCTACTCGCCCATTGCTATCTAACAGCGTTTCGTGCGGAATTTTTGCGATGTAATCGTCATCTGATGCGGTTGTGTCAATAACTTGCTGAAGTGAGTAGTTGTTATCGTTGTTTTGGCTTACGAAGTACTTGACGACGAGCTTAAGCTTATTAGCGTTGGAGCCTAAAACCGTATCGGTGTTTACGTCTGAAACTTTCACACGAACATAAGGGATTTTATTCTCTTTCAATAAATTAGCGTTGAAGTTACTAAAATCTATCCCTTTTAATGAGTTCTGAATCCCTAAACTTGCGTACGCATAATCAATCTTCAGGAAATCGCGGCTTGCTTGAACATTGTCTGGGGTGTACGTATCTTGAGAGTAGATACCATCGTAAGTGGTTCGTTCACCATCTAAACCCACATTTACGTACGTCATTGACGTACCTTCAGGATAGGTTATCGTCTGTGCTGGCGCTTGATCGTCACGACTTACTGCATGCTGCGCAGAGCCCGTATTGCCTTTGCTATCCTTCGCTCGAACCTCAAAGACCGTCGTAGATAGGAATTCATCAGTTGGGTAAGCCTTACTAAACTCACAAGCATTTCCAGACTCTACAGTGACAGGAGAACATGTGACGCCCTCATGTAAGCCATCTTTAAATGAAATACTGACCGAACTAATCTCTTGCGAGCTTTCTTTTACAACCCCTTTCAGAACGTATTCTTTAAGTTGGTTATTAATTGCACTCGCCGATGTAATATCGATAACAGGCGCATCGTTATCCCATTCAAAGTTGATATGAAGACCCGAATGGCTGCCTGGAATTAACTCATTACCCAGTACATCTGCTGTATACAAGACTAACCGTGCTGCTGTTACGTTTGAGAGCCCTGTGGCAGGGTTCATATCTACACTATCGATCTCTTTGGTATTAATGTTAACTTTAACGTTGGTCTCTCGAAGGCCAACTTCAAAATCATCAAATTCAACCGAACAGAATGTGCTTCCAAAATCTTGTATGTCGTTACATTGAAATTCACCAGACCAAGAGCCATTAATCTGATACTGAATAAAGGCGGATACGTCTTCTACACCGATATCATCAACAATTTTTAGGTCAACTTTATCGGTGCCTGCAAGTACATCACGGTCAATGCGTGTCACGATAGGCGCTGTGGTATCAATCTCCGTCCCATCTCGCGGTGGAATGACGCCATCTGTACTGCCATATGTACCTAAGTCATTAAGCTTCTTACTAAAGTCGACATAGTCGGCAGCATCAGTACCAGAAATATTGATACTTGGGTCGTTTACCACGATCAAAACGTGCTGAGATAAGTCACGTGTGTAAACGTCGCTGTTTATCTTTTTCTGTCCAAAGCTGAGGGGAGTCACTGCTCCTGAAGTCTGGCTCACTTCAAGACCATCAAGAACACCATCTGCAATAACATCCCGATATTGGATGTCAGCGAAATGCATTGAAGTGTAGACGTTATCGCTGTTGCCGTATTTTTTTATAAGATCGTAAGAGTAAGACGAGTATGCTGTTAATAAAGCGCCGTATTGATGCCCAGTACTAGCAAAACTGCTTTGCCCACCTTTGGTAATATCAATAGGTTTGGTCTCATTTACGTCAAAACCATACATGCTATTGATACTATCCAAAGCAGTTGAAAAGGCACTCTCATCTGTGGCCCCCTGGGAAATTTTGTACTTTGCCAAGCCTGCTGCCAAGTTCGACAGCGGAGTAAGCATTAACTTTTGCTCACTCCCCTCTTTAAAGTTCACAACACCTTCAAATTTAAGTGTCTTCGCATTGCTCACAGATACCGTTTCATTTGTAAACGGATCGGTATAACTCCCCTCTTTTGCAACAACAAAAAGAGGCATTGACGACGATTCAAACTCTAGCAGATAGTTTCCGAAGGCATCAGACGTCGTGTTAGCCAACTTCCGACCTAAGTTTCCATTTTTGAACTCGAAAACCTCAATCTTGGCGCCATTGACTGGGGCGTCAAACACCATACCGGAAATGCTTCCTTTGCTTCTAGCTGGAGGTGTGTTGTCTCCTCCATCACCACCACCACATGCACTCAATAAAAGAGATGTAAGCGTAAGACCTAATGTTAATTTCAGCGTATTTTTAGCGAACATAGTAATTTGGCAAAATATATTTTCCCGAGATTATATTATTGAAAAATATTTTCTCAACGTGACATTAACACCAACAAAATAGGCATAAACACCAAGCCAACCGTCACTTTGACTGAATTATTAAAATTATTTTTACATCCTATAATCATTAACTTAGTTAAAACAGAGGAATTACTCATGCTTTAATGCTAGTTTTTATTTAAAATATTATACTCTACGCACAACTGTCAGTATTGATAAACCAACAAAACTAATGACTATTTTAATAATAAAAAGGAGTGTGCAAGCTCCTACCGTAGCCCTTATCACTACTGCGTTAATCATATTGATTAGCGTATCGCTTTCTCACTACTTCCTCACTCCTGTGGATAGGCTACCTACCATCAAGCCTTTAGAATTCGAAAGTGAGAATGTGCAGCCATCAATTAAAAAGAAGACTCGTAGGCAAAAAATCACTATCGGTGTTGTTGAATACTCTTTTGTCGCTTCATTATTAAAATCAGGAGTGAGTCAAAAAGAGATCAACTTGCTATTAGCACTTATCAAAAGCAAGTTTAATATTATTGACTCTATTAAAAGAGGTGATAACTTTATCTTAAGAACTAAATTAAATAGTAAAAATGAAACTTACATTAGTTCTTTTTACTATTCAGGCAGTAAAACTGATTTATTTATTATCAATGATGGTCACGGTAACGTATTTGATGAGCATGGTGTGTCGATAAATAATCAGTTCATGTTTTCTTCACCCTTTGATAAAAACTACAGAGTGAGCTCTGACTATGACTTAAAGCGAACACATCCAGTGACCAATATAACGACTCCGCACTTAGGCACTGATTATGCCACACCTGTAGGTACACCGATTCGTAGTATTGCTGATGGCGTCGTTTTAAAGTCCCGCTACAACCGTTTTGCCGGCAACTACATTAATATCCGCCACACAAATGGCTCTGTATCACGCTACCTACACTTATCTCAGCGCAACGTCCATGTTGGTGAGAAGATCAGCCGAGGACAAGTGATAGGGAAAACGGGTAACACAGGAAGAACAACAGGGCCGCATTTACATCTTGAACTGCACATCAATGGTGTTCCGGTTGATTACGAGCGATACATTCAAAGGCACCCAAACACTGACGTAAATATAGAAATGCTGATTGCAGCGAGAAAAGAAAAAGCAGAGTTAACAGCGGAATGGCAACGGTATGAGCAGTCAAATAGGTAACAACAGCCACTTCGATTCGTGTATTCTTCCTACTGTCATTTATCCGCAACTACAGTAGACCATAACTTTGCTCTAAATCACATAAAACCTTTTCAAATAAGCGACTTTTACTGAAATTACATGTGGTCAATAAAAAATGATAATTTATCGATTTTACTGAAATAACCCAAGCATGTTCATACGCATGATGTTTTCTTGGATTTCTGAATCGTGCAAGTTACAGGTTGAGCACTTCTCTTTGCCTTCAATTTTGTATTTCAGACAGCACGTTTCTCGTCTCACGTAGAGCTTTTGAAAACCATTAAAGGTCACCTTTTTTACCGTGTTTAACTCACCGCCTTTTGGTGTTACCGCGTTAAATAGGTTTTGCTGCCACTTTGATGCCGCTTGCACGTCTAGATCTAACGTGTCATTTGCTAATGGCTGATGCGCAAGTTTAGAAAATGCTAAATCACACGCGTACAAGGCATTCCCCCAAAACACTTTCGGGCTAACTTTCTGCTTTTTGTACAACGGCACCAATGGTTCAGAGAGCGTCGTAATGACTTGCGCGAGTTTCTCATCTAAGGCCTGTTCTGATTCCACTTGCATCGCTTCGTTGTCACTTTCAAGAGAAAAGAAAGGCGTTGCACTCGACACTTCAATGCTTGCGACACGATGGTCTTCACCAATGGTCAGATACAGGTCATCGAGTGTTAATTGCAACACGCGATCAAACACCACACGGTGACCGACCAGCGACGTCAGCAAAATCGCGTTGAACACTTTCTGCCAGATAGGCACGGCAAAAGGCAGCTTTGCCTCAATAGAGTTTGCGTAATCTTGCACAACAGCAGGAAACTCACGCTCAAACCATTCACTGGCTTTAATGCCTTTCGGCTGTTCAACAAAACGTAAGCGGAAGAAAGGTTCGTGTCGATTCAAGATAGCTTGCTGCTCGGTGATACTCAGCGCTTTAACATTCTCAGGCAAAGCTACCAAAGTACGAAACTGATTAAACAGGTTTTCCATTAACGCACTTCCTCACGAACATAAGCTTTTGGTAAACAGTAAACGTAGCCATCAATGACTTCCATTTTTCCTTCCACTTTAAACACCGATTCAAGGGTCGATTGAGTAAGCACGTCCAAAGGCGCCCCCTGTTTTAAGATCTGACCTTTTTTCATTAGTACCAGTTCATCACAGAACTGCGCAGCTTGGCTGAGTTCATGGAGAACATAAACGATGGTTAAGTTGCGTTCCTTGTTCAACTTATCGAGCACTTCAAGTAACTCGAGTTGGTGACCTAAATCGAGATAACTGGTTGGTTCATCCAGCAATAACCACTGAGCTTCTTGCGCCAAACACATCGCCAGCCAAACGCGCTGACGCTCACCGCCCGACAACGTACTCACTACACGCTTTTCGTAACCAGCCAACCCGACAGAAGCAAGCGACTCAGTCATCACTTCTTGGTCACGCTCACTGTTGCCCTGATACCACTTGCGATGAGCAACACGACCAAGCGCAACAAGCTGCTCAACCAAGACACCTTCTGGTGCCGTAGGATGTTGAGGCAGAATCGCAATGTGTTTAGCGAGATCTTTAAGCTTCCATTGGTTAAGCGCTTTACCTTTAAAGGTCACGTCGCCTTTTTTCGCTTTTATCGCACCGGTTAAGGTCTTCATCAACGTACTTTTACCGCACCCGTTTGGGCCAATGAACGCCGTTACCTTACCTTCTTGAAGACGGATGTTCACCTCGTTCAAGATCATCGTATCGTTGTAGCCTGAAGTGAGCGATTGCCCTTCAAGCCCTTTTGAAGATAGGGTCATTAAGAGTGTTTCCTTAACAAGAAGAGGAAAAATGGCACACCAAGCAGTGCGGTAATCACGCCCGCTGGAATTTCGGTTGGGAACAGTAAGTGTTTGGCTAAAGCATCTGAAAGTGCGAGGAAACCAGCGCCGAAAATCAACGTCGTGAACATGGTTCGCAAAGGATCATTTGCACTGAGCAAACGTGCAATGTGCGGAATCACCAACCCCACAAATCCAATCGGGCCAACTGCTGAGACGGCAGGCGCAGTAATAAATACCGTACCTAACAGAATCCCCAAACGCAGCAGAGCACCGTTGATACCAATGCCACGCAAAATCGCGTCATCGTAGCGTACCCATTTCAATGGCAAATACACCAAAATAATGAACGCTAAACAGGCCAAGGACCAAGGCAAAAGATAACTCACTTGTTCCCAACCTCGGCCGTACATACCACCCGCCATCCATTGCAATGCGATATCGGTTTTACCCTGACCAATGGTGAAGATTAGCGCCGAACTCAACGCGCCAAGAATCGCCGTGATCGCTACACCTGTGAGTAGAGTGAGACTGGTATTTCCGATTCGGCTAACGATCAAAACAGGAATCGCACTGAGCAAACCACCCGCCATTGAAAACAGCAGTAACGCGCTTTCTGTGGTGATATTCCAATTAAACCAAGCGGGCAACAAAATCGCACAAACAGCACCAAGAGAAGCACCAGCGTTCACCCCTAAAATACCGCTGTCTGCCAACGGGTTTTTGAGGGTGGTTTGCAGCAATAAGCCTGATACTGCCAGCATCATACCCGCCATAATCGCCAGCAAAAATCTTGGTAACGTTAGCGACCAAAATGGGTGGTAAGTACCGCGAGTAATAAACAGTTCACCTGCTTGTCTAAGCTCTGGGTTAGAAGCGATAAACAGTGCAGGAGCGAACACCAGCAAAGCCAAGCAAGGGAATACGAAACGCGTTTTCATTATTTCCCTCTCAGCTTACGAACAATCAACATAAGAAACCAAGGCGCACCTAAAGTCGCGGTAATGACGCCAATCGGAATTTCCAACGGCATAAGCAGGGTTCGAGAAAGGAGATCTGCTGCGGTAACGAGTGCCGCACCAATCAAAGCTGCACCGCCAAGTCCCAACCCCATCATGCGAGCGAGATGAGGGGCAACAAGGCCAACAAAACCGACAGGACCAAATGCACCAACCGCAACCGCAGTAAGCACGACAGAGACAAAACCAAACGCCAATCTATAACGGTTGATCGCGATACCTAAACCACGAGCAACCGTGTCATCCAGCAGTAAGTAACCACGCTGTCGATGTGTCACCGCAAGCGATATAAACGCAGGAATGACGGTATAAACAAGCGGCGTAAACACCGACCAATTCGCGCCTGCGTTACTGCCCGTTAACCAGAAAAACAGTGACTCACTGTCTACGCGATCCGACAGAAGAATGTAGGTCACCGCTGCTTGGCAAAACGCACTCACGGAAATGCCAGCTAACGCCAAACGCGCTGGTGTGACGCCCTGTTTCCAACTAATGGATAAGGTAATGGCACCGCCAAGCAAACCACCTACAATCCCCCAAAACAAAGTTGGCAATGGCAGCAAGAACATGGTCGCCGTTAACACGCTAAGCGCAGCGCCAGACATCACACCGGTCAGGTTTGGAGACGCTAACGGGTTGCGAACGATGTCTTGCATGAGCGAGCCGGATACCGCCAACGCCGCCCCACCAAAGAGTGCGATTAAGGTGCGAGGTAAACGTAGTTCCCAAAACACTAAGGATGCTTGGTTGCTTGAATCAGAAATCAAAAACGCCATGATCTGCTGGGCATCAAAATGGTAAATGCCACTCGACAAAGACACATAAACCACAGCTAGTAACAAAGCCGTCGCCAAACTGCGAACCATCACCGCACTTGGTTTGGTTATCCTAAGAACATGAGCCATTGATCACCTCATAAACTCGTTCAACAGAAGGCGCAGGGAAAAGATCGGGATACACTTTGTGGGCGATATCCATCGCGACCCAAATTCGTGAAAGTGGCCCTTCTGGCTCTCGCCATGTCATATCAACCAAGTAAACTCGATTGTTCTTCACCGCTTTTAGGCTTTGCCAAATTTTCGATTCGGTAAATTGTGGCTCGGCGTTCTGGTACATAAAAATCACATCGGGATCGAGTTTTACCAACCACTCAAGACCCACTTGCCCAGAAAAAGGCGTTTTCGTCGCGTACGGCGAGTCACCATTCGCACTTCGGATATTCAATTTTTCCATAAGAGCAACGGACATAAAGTGTGAGTAGTATGCTCGCGGAGTGACGCCAGCACTTGTCAGAAATAAACCAGAAAACTGTCTATTACCGAGCTTTGATTGCATTTCATCAAGAAAAGTCTGAAAACACATATTTAGTGATTTCCCTTGCTCTTCTCGCCTCATTGCCATGCTTGCACGCTCTACAGCAGAAAAACTGTCTTCTAAAGTAATCAAATCAAAACCGAGAGGCGGTGCGATTTCGACAAAGCGCTGATAGTAAGGCTCTAACATTCGCCCCAAACCAACGACCAAATCTGGCTTAACATCGTACAAAGCTTCAAAGCTGGTTCTTGAACGATTACCAAGACTTGGCACGTCATTTAAAGCAGAGAGATAAGGAGGAAATCCACCAGGATAATCGGATACACCAACAGGCTTCTCACCCATTGCTATTACTAGCTCTGCACCAAAAGTAGACACGCTTGCAACACGCGGGAAATGGGTCACATTCGACGTCGAAATCGTATGGTCTAGATCATCGACAACTGATGCGTTTAATCCACTTGCATAAGCAAGCTGAATAGACAGCATTTGGCTAATTATTGAAATGATAACGACTGCTGTAAAATTGCCCATTAAATTACAAATGATAATTATTGATATTTACATTACTTCTTTGCGTGCTAGACTACCACGTAATTACAAAGTGCTCAATAATCGCTAGCTAAATCAATTTATTAACAAGTTTATAAAAGACAACTTTTAGTTGCAGGAAGTTATGAAACTCAAACTATCTAAGCTAAATATTGCAGTGGTAAGTGCAATTACTCTTTCACCTTTCGGCGTTTCAGCGGAAAGTAACGACCAAGTCCAAGCAATGGAAACAATGGTTGTTACCGCAAGCCGTTCTCAACAGCTGCTTAACGACGTTCCTCGCTCTGTGACCGTTATCGACCAAGCACAACTTCAATCTCAATTGAACCAAAGCCGCAGCATCAACGATGTGCTTTCAACCTTGGTTCCAGGTATGGGGACTTCTGTTCACGGTAACCTGAGCAGCAAAGGTCAAAACCAAATCCGTGGTCGTCGCGTTCTGCTATTGATTGACGGTGTTGCACAAAACAACAGCTTCCTAGATTTTGGCCAAGAGCTGTCGGCGATTGATCCGCAAAACGTTGAGCGTATCGAAGTTATCCGCGGTGGTTCTGCGGTATACGGCCTTGGCGCACAGGGCGGTATCATCAACGTGATCACCAAAATGCCAGAAGAAGGCGCAGTAGAATATCGCACTAAAGTTGGCACAAGCTTCCAAGAGTTTGGTAGCGATGCGTTCACTTGGAACGTTTACCAAGAAGCGACTGGCGGTGATAAGAAAGATCAATGGCGTTTAGGTCTGGGTTACGAGCAACGTGGCGGCAGCTACGATGCTAACGGTGACCGCCTACCTTCGGTAAACAACGAAGATGACATGGACAACCTAAACGTAAACGGCGTTTGGAACCGTAACATCGACGAAGATCGCTCACTGACTTTGACTGTTGGCGTTCGTAACATTACTGACAACGACGGTTGGTGTGCAGCGAATGGCGATGCAGCTAACGGCAAACCTGCAGAAGCGGTTCACTGTGGCCCTGGTTACAACAACGGCGTTGCAGGCAAAGATGGCGCGAAACCAAACGATGTGACACGTACGTTCGCTAACTACCAAGCACGTTACCAAGATCTGGGCTTTAGCTTAGGTATGCTAGATGTAACGGGTTACTGGATGACTCAGGACACTGAGACGTTCACGCTTGCGATGAAAGACAAGAACCCAAATTCTCCAACCTTTGGTCAAACGCTATACGGCCACAACGAGACAGATTTTGATCGTTTCGGCGTGAAAGCCAACATCTCTAGCCAAATTGATTGGGCATTCGTGACTTGGGGTATGGACGTTGAACAACAGTCGTTCAAACAGCCAAACAGCGTCGGTTTCTACAACAACACACCGGATGTAGAGCAATTTGCTATCGCACCATTCGCACAGTTCACTACTGATGTAAGCGATAACACGGTTCTTTCTTACGGTATCCGTTACGAGTACGTTCGCCTAAGCGTGGATGATTTCACGGTAGGTAACACGCACAACAATGCAGGTGATCAAGTTCAAGGCGGTGATCCGTACTTTGACAAGTTCCTATTCAACATTGGTGTGACACACGATCTGACCGACAACCACCAGCTGTTTGCATCTTTCGCGCAAGGTATGTCAACGAACGAAGCACTACGTGACATTCGTTCTGGCAACAGCTCAACAGTTGAAGGTGCTATCAAGCCAATTACTACTGACAACTACGAAGTGGGTGTGCGCGGTTTCCTTGGTGAAGCGGACTACTCTCTTGCAGCGTTCTACAGCGAATCTGACCTAGGTTCGACACTAAACGTAAACGAAGCCGGCGATGCGCTAGAAAGTACTCGTGCACCAGAAAAAGTTTGGGGTGCGGAAGCAACGCTTGGTTACAGCATTCTTGCTAACCTTCGTACAGACAGCACGATCTCTTGGCAAGAAGGTGAGCGTAAACTTAACGAAGACAGCGGCTGGGAACCACTAGACGGCACGCGTATCGCACCATTGAAAGTAACGTCTGTTATCAGTTACGACGCTTACGAATTCGGTCGCTACAACATGACGCTGGTTTACTCAGGCAACCGTGATAAAGAAGATGAAATCACTTCTGGCGCGAAATACGCAGTAGACAGCTACTTCGTTGCAAACGCTGGTGTGGACTACGATCTTCCGTTCGGTACGTTAAGCTTCGCTGTTGAAAACCTATTCAACGAAGACTACATGACGGCGTACGCGCAATCAGAGCGTAACAACTCACGTTACTACAACGCACCGGGTCGTCGCTTCCACTTGAACTACGAAGTGAAATACTAAACTTAAAACACAGAAAATGCGCTTAATCAGATTAAGCGCATGTCTTTCACTTCTACTGTTATATTCGTGATTTATTACCTTAAAATTCAAATTAGTGCCGGGTACTAGCTTTGTTTCCTAAATCAGGCAACTAAATCTTCAACCCATGAGCTGAGCAGCTAAGTTCACTCATATACTTAGGCTAATAGCCAGCCTCGCTACAGAACAACCAATTGGAAACACAACAACCAAGCTTTAATCACCCGCTGTTAACGGACATTTTTAATTAAGAGACTGTTCAGCTATGGAAGCAAATCAAGCAAGGGAACCAACCTGGAAGACCTCGCCTATTTAATGACTTAGCGATTACGATGGCTCCTATGGTTAAGCATGTATTTTCATTGCCGCTTAGTTAAGTTTGAGAAATTACAATGCTCAAGTTGGAAAAACCTACGCCATGATAGAAGTGTTAAACAAACTCACTTAGCTAGGTATTTCATCCTAAAGCAGATATAAAATAGCCCCTTCAAAAATGTCATAAACTTAAAAAGCAATAGACTTATGAAGAGGCAATATCAAATTATGGTTGCACCAAATATCAATATATGGTTGCTTTTTACACTTGTTACATACAGTCGATTTACTCTTTACCGAACACGTTGTTCTCTTGTTCTTGAACGCGGATGAATGTAGTACGCTTGGTTAGCTCTTTAAGCTTTGCTGCACCTACGTATGTACATGTTGAGCGAACGCCGCCAAGGATGTCTTGAATAGTGCCGTGAACGCTACCACGGTATGGCAATAATACGGTTTTACCTTCGGCCGCACGGTAGCCAGCGACACCACCTGAGTGCTTGTCCATCGCGCTCTTCGACGACATGCCATAGAATTTCATGAACTTCTCGCCGTCTTTCTCGATCACTTCGCCGCCTGACTCTTCGTGACCCGCTAGCATCCCACCTAGCATTACGAAATCCGCGCCACCACCGAATGCTTTCGCTACGTCACCCGCACAAGAACAGCCACCGTCACCGACGATCATGCCACCAAGGCCGTGGGCTGCATCACCACACTCGATGATTGCAGAAAGCTGCGGGTAACCAACACCCGTTTTTACACGAGTTGTACATACAGAGCCTGGTCCGATACCCACTTTAACGATGTCTGCACCAGCTAGGATTAGCTCTTCACACATATCACCAGTAACCACGTTGCCTGCAGAAATGACCTTGTCTGGGAACTCTGCTCGCACGCGTTCAACATACTCGACCAAATGCTCTGAGTAACCATTTGCAATGTCGATACAAATGAAAATAAATTCATCTGAAAGTGCCATGATGTCTTTGGTTTTTTGGAAGTCTGCGTCAGATGTCCCAGTAGACACCATAACGTTATTCATGGTTACTTTATCTGCTGATTTAGCAAACTCAGCCCAATCTTCTACCGTGTAATGTTTGTGAACAGCGGTCATTACACCATGCTCAGCTAGGGCTTTAGCCATTGCAAAGCTACCAACCGAATCCATGTTTGCTGCGATTACTGGCACACCAGACCATTGACGACCACTATGCTTGAATGTAAAATCGCGGGTTAAATTTACTTGAGAACGGCTCTTAAGGGTAGAACGTTTCGGGCGAAACAGTACATCTTTAAAACCTAACTTAAGTTCTTGTTCGATACGCATTGTGTAATTCCTTGATTCATATGTATATGTGTCATTTCAGAGTGCGTAGTGATTTCGTTGGCAGACGAGTTCACTGTTCTTCGGACACAAAAAAACCGGAGCGTTGGCAGACGCTCCGGTTTTCAGCATTATAGGCTGTGATTTATTTCCTACAAGTCTGATATTTGAATTTTTTTTGTGATACCATCTTGAAAATCGCATATCAAAAACGCTCCCCAAGTAACCAAAACCTCTTATTATTTATAACTATCAACAACTTGAGAAAGCACTTAAGTTAACCCATTGCGCAAACCTTTGCGTCATATCTTAAAAATTAAAACGCAGCAACTCTCAAATCTGCCTAAAACTCAATCACCTAATACTAAGATGCCCTGCTAATTCGTAAAAAAGTACTCAAAAAAATCGACCAATTTTCTCAAAAATGCATGAAATCTAATTAAACTCGATAGAGCTCTTGGGTGATAGCGGTACGAAGAGTGCTAACGACATCACTTGCCAAAAGACCAATTTGACCATTCTGACTCACGTTTATATCAGCAGCATGACTGTGAAGTACCACACCTAAACGTGCGGCAACAGAAATTGGTAAACCTTTGGCTAGTAATGCACCAATGACTCCAGATAACACATCTCCCATTCCCCCCGTCGCCATTCCGGCGTTACCCGCTAGACAGACGTACATTCTCGTTCCATCGTAAATAAGCGTCCCCGCGCCTTTTAAAACCACTACACCGCCATAACGCTCTTGCAGTTGTCTTGCCGCAGAGTATCGGTCACTTTCTATTTGTTGAATGGTTACATTTAGTAGTCGAGCTGCCTCTCCAGGATGC
Source organism: Vibrio sp. 397 (assembly GCF_033339395.1). Classification (NCBI taxonomy): domain Bacteria; kingdom Pseudomonadati; phylum Pseudomonadota; class Gammaproteobacteria; order Vibrionales; family Vibrionaceae; genus Vibrio; species Vibrio sp. 397. Next base: position 355,266 of record NZ_JAWOUN010000002.1, read on the forward strand.
GGCGTGATCACTCGATGGTTGTCGCAAACCAGAGTGCCATCGCACCGCTGGCTCAGCATCGCTAGAATATTGAGGCCATCAGCATCAACAACTTTAGGTTTCTGCTCTTGAGCCAGATATTGATAGGCTTGATAAGCCCACTCATCATCTCCAAAGCCAGGACCAAACACGAATACGTCAGCCCAGCGAATGCGTTTAGTTAAGTCGTTCTCAGTATCCCTGAGTAAGTCAGCGGTGATGCTCTGGCTCATTACTTCTGGGCAACCAACCTGCAGTGGAATAAGGCTACTCGTGTGAGTAATTGCGGCAGTTAAACCCGCTCCGGCTCTAATCGCAGCGGAGGAACATAAACGAATCGCTCCAGACATCCCTTGATTGCCACCAACACAAAGCAACTTCCCGTTGTCACCTTTATGGACCGTTGGATTTGGCTTGGGCATTAATCTTGAAACAACCTGATGATCAATACCTAATGCACTTTCTACTTCGATAGTATCAAACTTAGTATTGACGCCTAAACCACAAAAGTAGAGCTCGCCAACTCGATCTCTCGCTTGTCCAGTGCATAAGCCTTGTTTAACCCCAATGAAGGTTACAGTATGCTCGGCACGAATAGCATCACCTAAAACTGCACCTGTATTAGCACACAGACCAGAAGGAACGTCGACTGCAATCACAGGGGTATGAATTTGATTAATTTGGTCAATATAGCGACGATACTCCGAACGAACCTCACCGCTTAAACCAGTGCCTAACATGGCATCGATGATCACATCTGCTTCTAGCAATGCGGTATTCCATTCATCCCAATCATTGTTAACACCGTCGATTGACTGCCAGTCTTGGTATGCGCGCAAAGCATCACCTTTTAGCACAGATACATCACCAATTTGGAAAACATGTACATTGAGTTGAGCTTGTTTCGCAAGAGATGCAAATACGTAACCATCGCCACCGTTATTCCCTTTACCGCAAATCACTAAGATATTTTTTGATTTAGGATACAGATGTAAAAAGCGCTCATACACGGCCATACCAGCGCGTTGCATTAAGCTATACATAGAAACACCAGCCATTTGCGCAGCCAGCGTTTCACCGTTTTTTACTTGCTCTGCGGTGTAGAGTTTTAGAGCGAGATTAAAGTCCATATTCACGTTCTACGCATTGGGAAACACAATTATAAGTATACAAAAAAGCCAAGGCGGACCTTGGCTTTTGAGAAAGTTTTTTATCGCTATTGATTCTGAGACATCAGAGCTTCAGCCGTCGCGTCTTGTATAGACAAAAACAACGAGTTGATTTTTCCAGTCGGTGTGCGCATTGGGTTCAACGTAACATTCTGGTACATAAACTCCGCTTGCTGCGTAACTGGTCGAACATTGCGACAGCAGAATAAGTAAGGTCGTTGTCGCCATGTGATGAAGCTGCGACAGCCTAGGTCATACACTGGTTTTGTTTTTAATTTAAACCACTCCTGTGGGATTTCAGGGAAGATATCAAATATAGAACGACCTATCGCATCATGAGACTGCAAACCACTGTGATGAGTCATAAACCCATTCCAGACCTGTACATTGTAATCTCGATCAATGACCACTAAGCCCATGTCGACGTTTTGTACCATATCCACCATCCAATGGAATTGTTCAAACTCTGCTGGCATATTCAACATTAGAACTCCTCCATTAGATAAGACAGTTTGTTATCAAGCAGCGGCAAGGATTCATCCACAAACATAAACAACAAGTCACAACGAATCGACGTTCCTTCAATGTTGTAGCTCACTTCGAATGTCATCGTGCGGCTGAATGCTCCAGTTGTAGATTCAATGATCGAGTCAATTGAGATATGCTGACCAAGGAGTACTGGTGGACTTTGGAAGAATCGGACTTCAGACTGCTCGCCTAAACCATTTAAGAACGACCCCACCAAAATATTAGAAATATCCATTAGCAGCTCAAGCTCTTCTAGCTCTTCGCTGTCTGCTGGTACTTTCATCAACTTTTTGAGATCAGATACGCTTGAATCACTCAAAATCACTAGCGCTTCGCCAGCAATACCTTCGCCACAAAATCCCTGACAAACACCCGATACGTTGTCATGCGACGCCAAGTCGCGTAGGGCCATGTGAAGTTCGCTCACTTCAAAGATATTGACGTTCGGCAGAGGTAGTTGCACAAACACATCAAAGTGACGCGCCAACGCATCGGCTGCTCGACCAATTGAAACGTTAGCCACTTCCATGTAAATATCGCGACGACGTAAAATCGGTAACTCAATAGAGACAGGCGTGATAATTTGAGGACGAGGTTCTGGCTCGACCAACTCTTTAAGCGCCTTCTTGAGTTCATCTTTGGCGATCGGTTTTTGAATAAACGCTTTTGCACCCAGTGCGAACACGCGCTCTTTCGCTTTAGGTTGGATATCCCCCGACACCACAACCACCGGAGTTTTATCCCCTAACCGTTGCATGTGCTCTAGTGTTTCAAAGCCATCCATTTCTGGCATGGTCAAATCAAGAAACATCAATTTAAACTCGTTTTTTTCGAGTTCTTCTAGCGCGTTTTTTCCGTGGATAGCAAACGTAATATCGGCATTCAATGTGGCTGGTAGTGATCTCGCCATCTGTTTGCGTGCTAACGCTGAATCATCACAGATGAGTACGGGAAAAGACATTCAATCACCTTTTTATATTCCACAATCTGCGCCGGAGTCTAACAGATTGTTACAGCATGTAATACGAGAAAACTGACGAGTTTTTTATTTCTTTATTATTCAATAAGCATACGCAATATGAATGAATGAGTGAACAAAATGACTAAAAAGCAAGCATCACATTCGCTGTTTAGTGACATAAAACAAACATGGGTAAAACTCCTCCACCCAAAGTAAGCAAAAAGTTGCATCTAACATCCAAAGCCCATTTTTGCTCGAATTTCATTCTTTCCATTTCCATAATGGGTAAACAGTAACGCGCTAAAACTAAAAAGGCACCCTGCTAGAGGATGCCTTTAATAATAATTTCATCGATAAGATATCAATTCTATGGCACACCATGGCCTTTAGAAGCCACCCATACGCGATACCATTGCTCTCGAGTAAGTTCGATGTTCAATGCATTAACTGCAGTTTGCACACGCTCGATTTTACCAGAACCAATGATTGGAATAGGGTTAGATGGCAAACGACGTACCCAGGCATAAATTACTTGGTCAATACTCGCTGCGCCCACTTCTTCACGAATTGCTTCTAATTCGTTACGGACACGAACAGCTTGCTCAGTTTCACCGCTAAAAATTGAACCACCACCGAGGCAAGACCAAGCCATTGGTCGCGTGCGCAACATTTGCATTTGATCAAGCGTTCCATCGTGAGCAACCTCAAAGTTAAGTGGGTTGATTTCCACTTGGTTAGTAACCAACGGCTTACCTAAGCGAGATTGCAGCAGTTCAAACTGGCGTGGAGTGAAGTTAGACACACCAAAGTGCTTCACTTTGCCGACTTTGTGAAGCTCAGAAAATGCTTCTGCAACCTCGTCTGCATCCATTAACACGTCAGGACGATGAATTAAAAGTACGTCGATTTCATCCACATTCAAACGTTCTAGCGAGTTATTCACCGATTGGTAGATATGTGCTGAGCTCGTGTCGTAGTGATTGATCTTACGCTCTGGCGTTTTATCGCCACACAAATTGATGTCGCATTTCGTCACGATCTGAATTTGTTCACGAACACTCTTGTCTAAAGCTAGCGCTTCACCAAACAACGCCTCACACTCGTAATTACCGTAGATGTCGGCGTGATCGACTGTCGTAATGCCTAACTCAATGTGTTGCTTGAGGAATGACAAACGCTCTTGAGCCGTCATTCCCCACTCAACTGCACGCCAATATCCTTGAACCAGCTCTGAGAACTCTGGGCCTTTTGGTGCAGTTACTACTTTTGCAACCATGGGTTTTCTCCTTCAATTGATCTGCATTCATCGTAGTCTTGTTTTCGTACCGGCTCAACGGGTAAACTTTCGCAATTCGAACTGGAGTACGAAATATGTCTTTTGCCCAACGCCTAGCCACCCTGATCGGAGAAGAAAGCATCAGCGGGTTCGCTCGACGCGTCGATGTGTCTGAAGCTTTAATACGCAAATACCTTAAAGGCAGTGAACCTAGCCTAACTAAAGCAAATCAAATTGCAATGCGCGCCAATTGCTCTCTCGAATGGTTAGCAACGGGATGCGGTTATTTATATCGCCGTGCTGAAGTCGTGGATATGGATGCGTACAAACTTGCCTTTCAACACGTTATGAATCAGCCGTTGTCAGACGATGCAGAAGAGCTACACCGCAAGCTAATTGCAGGATATCAATACCTGCGCGCTCACAAAAAATCGGATGGTTTTTTGGATGAATCAGCAATGGCGACCTTCCTATCTCTCCATAAAGAATCTAAAAACGAGTCACTTTGACCTCGATAATTTCGCCATCACTGCGCAAGTGCACATTTAAGGACGGTGATGGCGTCAGAAACTCGTCCGGTTTTACCCAAAGCAAACTTCGAATCGTTTCTTGTGGATAGCGGTTCATCAACAAAATAACTTCTTTATCGACAAGCTCGGAAGATTTCTTTTCCAGAGCTTCAACGACATCATATTGCTCTTTTCCGATAGTGACTCTGCGTAAAACTAACCCATCCTTTCTTAAGTTGAGAAGTAAGTCATTCAGACGCTGCCACTCGTATTCAGTAAGAAACGAGAACTGAGCACTTTCTCTTCTCAAAATCACTTCACCATACAAGTGCTGCTGGTAGTACGAAAAATCATCCAAACAAAATGCGTTGATAAACGTTGAGTTGTCTCGCAACTGCACTTCGCAACCATACCAGCTTCCACTTTTTTCTATACGTTCTTTTAAATTGGAATATGGCATTGCTGACAACGTGTCTTGCCACCAGCTCGGCGTTGAAAGTGCCGGAAACGTTACCGAACAACAACATAAAGAAAGTAAGAGTCGAAGATAAAAGCGCATGCACTGCTCTAGTTGGTTGACATCGAACCAAGACATTACTAACTGCAAGAAAATGTTCAAGAGAAAAATAGTGGCAGGTGGCGATGAAAGTTATGGTGATGAAAGTTATAACGCAGAAATTAAGAAGGCGCACATGTTCGTGCGCCTCTACCTCGTTACTCAATCGTGAGTGTGCGAATCGGCGATGTCTATTGATGCATCCCGAACATAAAACGAGGACTTACCGTAGGGTTTGAATCCATCCAAATTGTGTGTAAAACCTCACATCCCTCCTTCTGAAGCAGTCATGTTGCTTTACAATTAAAGCATGGTTCATTTTTCTCAAAAAACAAGTTTTTTATCCTAAATTATGAGAGCAATAGCACAATCTGAGTGAATGAATAATATCGCGACACTTCGAACACTCAATAGTGAAAAGCTAAATTGCATCTTTATTGATTAGGTCTAGACTCTGCGAAGCGTATACTTTCTTTCGTCCCTTCCCCCAGCAACAGGAGAGCTTGTTAATGACCAAACGCGAGAGAATTGTGAAATCTGTGTTGGCGCACGTACCGAAAGATGCGATTAACCAGTTTGTCTCTCGAGGGTCAACACCATTTTCTGTTCTCATTATGGCCGCCATTGTGGGTACGTTGGCTGGTTTTGTCGGTACGTATTTCGAGCTTGCCGTTCATTTCGTTTCTGAAACACGAACAGAATGGTTAAGAAGCGAAATTGGTAATGTTCTACCGTTGTGGCTGGCAGCGGTTCTCATTAGCGCACTTTTAGCTTTTATTGGCTATTTTCTTGTGCACCGCTTTGCGCCAGAAGCGGCAGGTTCTGGTATTCCTGAAATCGAAGGGGCAATGGATAATATTCGTCCAGTGCGCTGGTGGCGAGTTCTACCAGTAAAATTCTTCGGCGGCATGGGCGCACTTGGCTCAGGTATGGTGCTGGGTCGTGAAGGCCCAACCGTTCAAATGGGTGGTGCTGTAGGTCGAATGGTGACCGATATATTCCGGGTAAAGGATGACGATACCCGCCACTCCCTGCTCGCTTCTGGTGCTGCTGGCGGTTTGGCTGCGGCTTTTAATGCCCCACTCGCAGGCATTATGTTCGTTGTGGAGGAAATGCGACCTCAGTTTCGCTACTCTTTGATCTCAATTCGCGCAGTGATCATTTCTGCCATTATGGCGAACATAGTGTTTCGCGCCATCAACGGGCAAGACGCCGTTATCACTATGCCGCAATACCAGTCGCCAGAGCTTCAAACCCTATGGCTGTTTTTATTGCTTGGCGCATTGTTTGGCGTGTTTGGCGTGATCTTCAATAAACTGATTACCGTGGCACAAGACAGTTTTGTCGCAATTCACAAAAACGATCGTAAGCGCTACTTGATTGTAGGTTCGTTACTGGGAGGCGTGTTTGGCTTGCTTCTTTTGTACGTACCCCAACTAACTGGTGGTGGTATCGGCCTTATTCCTGACATTACTAACGGTAACTACTCGGTATCCATTTTAGTTTTGCTTTTCTTTGGTCGTGTAATTACAACCCTGCTCTGTTTTGGTTCTGGTGCGCCGGGAGGCATCTTTGCACCTATGCTTGCTCTGGGAACCTTATTTGGCTATGCGTTCGGAGCAAGTGCTGATGTCTTACTCCCTGCGCTTGATATCGAGCCTGGTGTATTTGCGATTGCGGGCATGGGTGCCCTGTTTGCAGCAACGGTACGTGCACCGATTACAGGTATTCTGTTAGTGATTGAAATGACGAATAACTACTACTTAATCCTGCCATTGATCATTACTTGTTTGGGCGCTGTGATTATTGCTCAATTGTTGGGTGGACAACCTATTTACAGCCAGCTGCTGCATCGCACAATCAAAAACGAAAAGTTACGCCAACAGGATCTACCGGAGAATCAATCAACATAACATTCTCTTTGTTATCACTTCTCTCCAGACTATCGAAGGGTTTGGAGCGATAAACTCTGCATTTTTACATCTTTTCCCAAATATTCGATACCAAACTCACAAAATTATCATTCTCTGATATTTGCTCACCACCTTTCATGAGAAACCCCTCTCCATACTTGTTAGTATTCGCTACTTAAATAGAGCATTTCATCCAAATCGTCATGTTTCGTTTCATTCAGGCAAAAATCAAATGGAGTAGATTTGAACTGGAGAAGACTTGTGCAGTTTTATAGTGTCCCGCCGTCTCAAGCCGCGTTGGCACTAGGTATGATAGGTTTAGGGCAAGCTTGGGCACTCTATGTTCCTGAGATTGGTGAACCGATACGCCCATTTTTGGCGTCACTCGGCGCACTTTTACTCGCCCCTGTACTCATAAAATATGCCGCTAATCCACGATTATTCATGGTCGACATTCGTCACCCGCTGAGTGGTAGTTTAATGGCACCAATGAGTATGGCGTTACTGATCCTTGCAGATTATCTTGCCGCTGTAGCGCCTATCATCGCTTATCCACTTTGGTTTATGGCGCTTTTGCTGCATTTTACTATGATGGTGCTGTTTTTTAGCTTTCAGCTAATGAACTTCAAAATGTCCAATATCGTACCGAGTTGGTTTCTTTATCCGGTGGGGCTAATCAGTAGTTCACTAGCCGGTTCTCAACTAGGTCACAACTTATTCTCCGAAACATTAGCGATGATGTGCATCGGCATTTATTTCTTCATGCTGCCACTCGTGTTGTATCGTTTAGTGTTTTTCGGCTCTCTACCAAGGCGAGCAAGACCGACCCTCGCGATTATGGCCGCGCCGGTAAACTTGTCATTAGCAGCATACTTGGTGAACTTTCCCTTACCTGATCCGATACTAACAGGCGCATTGGCAGGGATCGCCATCACTATGACTTTATTGATCTACTTATGTTACTTCCGCTTACTTCGCTTGAAGTTTCAACCTTCTATCGCGGCAGTAACCTTTCCTTCCGTGATCAGCGCTATCGCAATGCATCGCTTAACCTCTTTTTTTGCCGAATCGCACCCTCACTGGCACTGGCTGCACGACTTTGGTTTTCTAGAGCTCAGTATCGCGACTGTATTGGTTGTTTGGGTATCGGCAGGTTACGTCAAAATGTATTGGCCAGAAATCATGAAGTCATTTTCTAAACAAGCATAAAAAAGGATGGCGTTTGCCATCCTCTTAGAATAGTGCTTGGTTACCTAACGTAAACCGTGCAGAAACTCGGCACGCGTTGCTGGGTTGCTTTTGAAGATACCGCCCAATGCTGTTGTCGTGGTTTCGCTGGTTGCATCCATCACACCGCGAGATTTCACGCAGTAGTGTGTTGCGTCAATCGTCACTGCAACATCATCAGACTCAAGCAACGTTTGAAGTGCAACAAGAATCTGCTGAGTCATACGCTCTTGAACTTGTGGACGCTGGGCAAAGAAGCGAACGATACGGTTGATCTTTGATAAGCCAATGATCTTGCCACGTGGAATGTAAGCCACAGCAGCCTTGCCATCGATGGTCACAAGGTGGTGTTCACAAGTACTGGTCACTGTGATGTCCTTCACGCGAACCATCTCGCTCACGTTCATCTTGTTCTCAATCACCGTGATTTTAGGAAAGTTGGAGTAATCCAGACCAGAGAAGATTTCGTCAACGTACATCTTAGCAATGCGGTGAGGGGTCTCTTCTAGGCTATCGTCAGTGAGGTCAAGTTGAAGTAGACCTAAAATCTCACGCATGTGGTGTTCGATCTTCTCTTTCTTCTCTTCACGACTTACGTTGTTTGGACGCATTGGCGTTTCCAAACCGCGTTGCTCTAGCGCTTCTTTTACTAACTTCGCTGACTCGCTAAGACCTGACATTCCACTTCCTCTTTTGTTTTACTTCAGCCTTCGTACAAACCCAATCAAAATTGCATTCATACTTTTCGCTTTGAGTTGCTCAGTTCGTGTCTTTACACCAAGTCACATCAGATGAAGGTACTGAGCTGATTTTCTTGAGCTCCGCAGGTTTTTTACCCCTTTTGGATGGCTGACAAGGATACTCGGATTTTTGAATAATTACACCCATATTTTATAGGTGGACATTCTTACTCAGTCCCCTTTTATGGTAAAGTTGCCACAAAACAAAAGAACACAGGATTTTCTCAATGGGCTGCTGCGACGCACCTGGCTTGATGCCAATTGAAGAAGCGATGGACAAAATGCTATCGCGAATCAAACCTATCCAAACAACGCTTTCTCTTCCACTTGCAGACGCACTCGGTTTTGTTCTGGCAGAAGACATTTTGTCTCCTATTCACGTACCACCATTCGACAACTCAGCAATGGATGGCTACGCTATTCGCATTCAAGATCTTGAGTCATCTTCTGTATTGCCTCTGGCAGGTAAATCATTTGCAGGACAACCTTTTGAAGGTGAATGGCCTCAAGGTACCTGTGTTCGCATCATGACTGGCGCAAAAATCCCACAGGGTTGTGATGCCGTTATCATGCAAGAAAACACTGAAGTGACAGATGATGGCATTCAGTTCAACCAAACCGACGTGAAGCCACAAAACAACATCCGCCCAACAGGTGACGACATCAAGCAAGGCGACATCGTACTGGCAAAAGGTGCACGTTTGACACCTCGCGATATTCCGATGATTGCGTCTCTTGGTATAAGCCATGTGACAGTAGTACGTAAGCCAAAAGTTGCGTTCTTCTCTACTGGTGATGAACTTAAACCACTGAGCGAGCCGCTAGACGAAGGTCAGATCTACGACAGCAACCGTTACGGTATTAAACCACTTATCGAGAACTTCGGTTGTGAAGCCGTTGATCTTGGCATCATTCCAGATTGCCCAGAGACTCTGAAAGCAACCTTTGAACAAGCGCAAACATTGGCAGATGTGGTTGTGACCTCTGGCGGTGTTAGTGTGGGCGAAGCGGATTACACCAAAGACATTCTTGAAGAGCTTGGTGAAATCGGTTTCTGGAAGTTAGCAATCAAGCCGGGTAAACCTTTCGCATTTGGTAAGCTAAGTACAGCTTGGTTCTGTGGGCTACCGGGTAACCCGGTTTCTGCAGTTCTTACTATGTACGTGCTTGTGCAACCAATGCTGGCAAAACTTGCAGGCCATACAGAATGGAAAGCACCCGAATCTATTCCAGCAACAACCAAAACCGCCTTTAAGAAAGCGCCAGGTCGTACCGATTACCAACGTGGTATCTATACATTGGAAGATGGCAAGTTTGTCGTTGAAACAACCGGTAACCAAAGCTCTGGTGCATTCCGCTCAATGAGCCTAGCGAACTGTTTTGTTGTATTGGAACGTGAACGCGGCCGAGTTGAAGTGGGCGAAACGGTTCAGATTCAACTATTCAACTCAACCCTTTACTAGGAAGACGTTGTGGATATTCTTTCCGATCAGGAAATGTTGCGTTACAACCGCCAAATCATTCTTCGTCAGTTTGACTTTGAAGGACAAGAAGCACTCAAACAAGCATCGGTATTGATGCTTGGTGCTGGCGGTTTAGGCTGCGCATCAAGCCAATATTTGGCGACTGCTGGTGTCGGTAAAATCACGCTGATTGATGATGATATCGTCGAGTTGTCTAACCTTCAGCGCCAAGTGCTGCACCACGATGCGGATATTGGTCGTAAGAAGGTAGACTCGGCGGCCAATGCACTACGTGAACTTAATCCGCACATTGTCGTAGATACCATCGCAAAACGTCTTGATGATACCGCGTTAGAGAGCCTGATTAAGCAACACACTATTGTTGTCGATGCATCAGATAACGTCGATACGCGCAATCAACTTAACCGCCTATGTTTTGCGACTAAAACACCGCTAATTTCAGGCGCGGCTATTCGTATGGAAGGCCAAGTGAGTGTGTTTACTTACGACGACCCAACTCAACCATGTTACCAGTGCTTAAGTGCCCTCTTCGGCAGCGGTGCGTTAAGTTGTGTCGAAGCCGGAGTCATGGCTCCTGTTGTGGGTATTGTTGGCGCAGTACAAGCGATGGAGACAATTAAAGTGATTGCTGATTACGGCCAACCAAAGAAAGGCAAAATTCTGATTTTGGACGCGCTCAGCATGTCTTGGCGAGAAATGAATCTGATGAAAATGCCAACCTGTCCGGTTTGTAGTTAGTTCTAAACCTCTAATCATTCCCAAAAAGCCCAACTCGATGTTGGGCTTTTTTCTCATTTTGACAATCAGATTTAAAACCCTTCTTCTTACAAATTTTAACTTCATAAAATTCAACAATTTAAAAGTTGGCACATTCCTTTCATTGCATATATCACGAACCAATGAGAGGGCGAATTATGAAAAGGACATCACTACTACTTGGGTCTCTAATAGTGAGCGCTTATGCACAAGCGGCGCCATTTGATACGTGCCCAAGCCAAGCATACCTATTCCAATCAACCCCGGTTCAAATCTATGGCGTCAATTTGGTTACAGGCTCTACGACTCTTTTAGAGGACGACACAGGTTTGGCTTCGGGCATCAACGGTGTAGGCTTTAACTTCACTGACCGTTATATCTACGGCTACGACACCACAAACAAAAAGATTGTTCGTCTTGGTAAAGACTTCCAAGCAGAGACACTTAATGTTTCGGGCCTTCCTACCGACCACACGTTTTACGTTGGCGACGTTTACAACCACGTCTACTACTTGTACCGCAAAGGCAAAGGACTTTTCTCCATTGACCTTTCTCCGCTCGATTCTGATCCAAATGCGACATTGAGCATCGTGAAAATTAGCTCAACAGCGACAGTGAACCTAACCGACTTTGCATTCCATCCAGGTGATGGCTCCCTTTACGGCATCGACAACAACTCTGGTGTGCTATATCAGTTCAACCCATCAAACGGTAGCGCAACTGCGATAGGTGACACAGGTGAGAAAGGCACATTTGGTGCTGGCTACTTCGATGTAAACGGCAACTACTACGTGTCACGTAACCAAGATGGCAAAATCTATCGCGTTGACCTTTCGGAAGGTAACGCAGCCAATATCGCAGCAGGTATCGTTCCTGCGGTTGAGTTTGTATCCAACGGTCCAAGCTCAAGCCAAAATGACGGTGCACGTTGTGCAAATGCTCCGGTGATTAACGAAGACGAGCCAATTGATTTCGGTGATGCTCCAGACAGCTACCACACAACACTTGCGTCAAACGGTCCTCGTCACGAAGTGGACGGTGTAACTTGGCTTGGTTCCGTCGCTCCAGATGGTGATGCCGACGGACAGGCAAACGATAACTCTGTGGGCACAGCCGATGAAGATGGTGTTGGTTTTGTATCCGCACTTGATCCAGGCTTAAGCTCAATTGTGAATGTGACAGCTTCTACTTCTGGCTACCTATCAGCATGGTTTGACTGGAACCGCGATGGTGACTTTGATGATGAAGGTGAGCAAGTCTTTACCGACCAATTACTGTCTGCGGGTAATAATCCCCTACCGTTTGTAGTTTCAACCGCTGCAACGGAAGGGTCTAGCTGGAGCCGATTCCGCTTTAGCCAACAAACCGGATTAAACTACGATGGTGGTTCGACGTCTGGTGAGGTGGAAGATTACCCAATTACCATCACTGGTAATGGTTACTCAGTGGAGTATTTCCCGAGTGCAGAAGATTACGCCACCGTGGCTTATGAAGATAATTGGCCATACACCGCAGACTACGACATGAACGATGTGGTCGTGAAATTCCGCATCACTGAAACCAGTCTTGCTGGTCATGTTGAGAATATTCAGATTACAGGTGACCTAGCGGCTTACGGCGCAAGCTACAAAAATGGCTTCGCAATCCGACTACCGGGTGTATTGAGAAGCTCGATTGAAAATGGATTAACGACGCTATCCTTCAATGGTGTAGAGCAAGCATCTAATGGCTTGGAAAGTATTTCTGATGAAGCAATTTTCATCATCAGTGAAGACTTAAGCACACACGCGGCGAGCAGCTGTAGCTACTTCCGCACAGAGTCTGGCTGTGATGATAACGTTTCACTCACCTTTACCTTGAATGTGTACTTCACTGAAGGATCTGACCGTTCAGCCATTCAAGCCATGCCATACGACCCGTTCATCTTTGCAACACCGGACACTTACCATGGCGATGGTATTACCTTCCAACCAGGTCGTAAATGGGAAGTTCACTTAGCAGACCAAGCACCAACAGAACAGTTTGATGACCAAAACCTCTTCGGTGTCGGCGTCGATGCAAGTGACCCAGCACAAGGTGTGTACTTCAAAACAGCAAACAACTTACCTTGGGCACTGTTGATAGTAGAAGATTGGGATTGGCCGCTAGAGCGTGTAGACATGGTCGATGCATACCCTCAATTCCAAACTTGGGCTGAGTCTGGTGGCGAACTAAGCACAGATTGGCACACCGCTCCAACACCTAACAAATGCTACATTCCATAGGGAGATAACATTATGAAAGCACTTATCACAATCATCATGGGATTAGCACTAACGGCTTGTGGCGGAGGCGGTGGCGGCGGAGGTGGTAACAGTACACCACCTCCACCAACCCAAACCACGGTGCCAGAGGAAGATACTACCCAGCAGGAAGAAACTACTGAAGAAGAGACAACGGTAACAGTGGAAGATGCAACCATGCAGGATCTAGTAGTACCAGATGGCTTTAGCTACAACCCAGTGACGGAAGGTACGCTCAATGTAGACATCAGTGGTTTTTCTTCACAACGAGCACACCTAAGCGTGTACAAAGAGTTTGTTGAGCACAGTTCAGGTAACTACGATGCAAGATACCCAAGTAAAGTCGCATCGGTTCCACTCAACAACGGTACAGCAAACGTCGACTTTAATGTTTCTGATAGCCAAGGTAGCCTACTTGTTGAAATTTGGTTCTATGACGGCAGTGACCCAATTCAGAAAGTGATTACTTCAGGAGACAACACTTGGACCATGTAACTAGATAGATTGAAGGCATAGCGAAAGCGCCCCTTCATCATAAATCTTCAATCTCAAGCTTAAAAATCGCATCGTTCTTTTGAACATGCGATTTTTTTGTTGTAAAACAGTAAGATTATCCACCTAGCAAACTAAAGACAATGCAAGCACTGATTAGTACTGATGAACTCAATAGCCTTCTCGGCCAACCTAACGTCAAACTCCTCGACGCTAGTATTGCGTTTCAAATCCCTTCTGAAGGCAAAAAGATTCAAGATAAGTGGATTCCAAATACTTTACGCTTTGATTACGACAATGACTTTTGCTTACCCGGTTCTTCCCTGCCGCATATGATGCCAACAGAAGAAGGCTTCAACCAAAGTGCGCAACAACTCGGTTTGAACAACGAAGATTTGATTGTGGTTTACGACAACTCTGGCACTTTAGCCGCGCCAAGAGCTTGGTGGATGTTCAAAGCTATGGGACATGATAATGTTCGAGTCTTAAATGGCGGTCTTCCTGCTTGGATTGAAGCCGGATTCCCTGTTGAAAGTACCCTATCGCAACCAAGCGAAAGAGGTAACTTTGCGGGTAAGCTCAACCAAAATGCCTTTTTGAGTGCACAAGATGTTCTTGCTCATTCAACCAATAAAAGTGCCAACATCATCGATGCCAGAGCCAAAGCACGATTCCTTGGTGAAGTGCCTGAGCCACGAGAAGGTCTACGTAGTGGGCACATTCCAAATTCGGTTTGCTTACCGTTTCAAGAACTCTTGACCAACGGTCACATTAAACCAAACTCAGAGTTGCAACAGATATTTAGCGCACTAACGATAGATAGTGACAATTCGATTATTTTTAGTTGCGGTTCCGGTGTAACCGCATGCATTTTATTACTCGCGGCGTATCAAATTGGTCTAGACAATCTGTCGGTGTACGACGGTTCTTGGACCGAATGGGGTGCTGACCACTCTCTACCTATCGAGCGTTAAGACAAGTGTCTGTTTAACAAAGTATCTTACGTTTATCTAAAGATGGTGTGTTCCAATAAACTAAACGCAGCTTCTAAACCAAACTTGTCATTTCGAAATAGAAACTGGCTATGAGTGATTTGTCACCCCTCATAGCCTGACTACATCAAAAGCCGACTATTTCCGTTAGCGTTCAGATGTCGCGTTGCCGTGCATTTGCTCATCTAAGTTGAGCACGGTTAATGCGTTGCTAACGCTCGTGGCGATCACGTCTATCGCTCCAGTTCTTAATGCTCCGAGTAGAGCGAGTGGCTTGCTGTTCTCAGCTGCGATCGCAATGACTTCCGAGATCGGCCGAAACTCTTCAATACCAAGTCCAATTACTCGGTCACTCATTACCGTGTTCGCTACATTACCGTGAATATCAAAGAAGTCATAACCTGCAAAATCCCCTACCACACCTTGTTGAAGTCTCGACTGAACCACTTCATCAGGCGTAAACCAACCTAAGTCGACCATGTAACTGTTTTCGCTCATGTCACCAATACCAACCAAAGCAACATCGGCTTTACGTGCTAGGTCGAGCGTTTGTTTCACGGTTGCATTTTGCATGAAGGCCAACTTCTGTTCTCTATTTTCTGCGTATGCCGGCGCATAAAGGGTTTCAGAGGTTCCCCCATATTTCTTCGCCAACTGACGACAAATATGGTCGGCGTTATACATACCGCCACGCGGGTGAATACCACCAATGCCACACACAAATTTACAGTCACGCGGCGTAATAACACCAATATGGTGAGCGACAGACGACACGTTGCGCCCTTGTCCGACCGTCACCACCATGCCGTTTTTGAGCGTGCTAGTGAGATAATTGGACACCAATCCCGATACCTGTAGTCGTTGCGCTTCTTCATTCGGTTGATCAAGAGCAACAAGCGCGCGCTTAACGCCGAATCGCTCGATCAAACGTTGTTCAATCTTGGCGCTGAACACCGGATGGTATTTAACGGTAATTTCAACAATGCCTTCATCACGCGCCTGCTTGAGCATTCGCCCGACCTTTGCGCGTGATATGGCAAATTTTCTCGATATCTCTTCCTGAGTCGCACCGTCTTGATAATACGCGACGGAAATCTCTGTCAACAAATCCGTGTTTTCAATGGAAATATCTTGATTAGAACTGCTCATGGTTTCTCTCGCCCTTTAAGAGGATCGATATTGTATGCAATAAGTGAACATATGCTCATTGACTTAGCATATGTTCTTTATCAATTTAAACGCTACATTTGCTCATCGCAATAACATTTTCTCACTACAATTTTTTACCCTCTTGGACAACGCTCAAGCTTAGAACAATAAGGGCAAACGTTTATTTGGGTTAACCACTAAACACACAGTAAAAAAACGTTGATGAAGTTCACTATAAGTCCATTTCAGCGATTGACTTTCAGCATAGATAGGATAAATATGGACACATCATTTACTCAGCTATCGATCAAATGTTCATAGCATTTGTTCGGTAACGAAATTTTCCGTAGTTGGCTGAGCAGATGTCTCATTAAATGCGATGAGACGGTTAGCTAACTCGCTTGCAAATGCACAAGCTGTGATAACAAAAATCACGCTTAAGCCCATTTAAATAGGATGATCGATTATGAGCAACAAGTTAGAGCAACTTCGTAAACTAACGACTGTAGTAGCAGACACTGGCGAGATTGATGCAATTAAAAAGTATCAGCCAGAAGACGCAACAACTAACCCTTCTCTTATCCTTAAAGCCGCTCAAATCGCAGAGTACGCACCTCTAATCGATGCTTCAATCGAATACGCTAAAGCACAGAGCAACGACAAAGCTCAACAAGTTCAAGATACTTGTGACATGCTTGCAGTAAACATCGGTAAAGAAATCCTAAAAACTATCCCAGGTCGTATCTCTACAGAAGTAGACGCTCGTCTATCTTACGATATGGAAGGCAGCGTAGCGAAAGCTCGTCAACTAGTGAAAATGTACAACGATGCTGGCATCACTAACGACCGTATCCTTATCAAACTGGCTTCAACTTGGGAAGGCATTCGCGCAGCTGAGATCCTAGAAAAAGAAGGCATCAACTGTAACCTAACGCTTCTATTCTCGTTCGCTCAAGCACGTGCTTGTGCAGAAGCGGGGGTATTCCTAATCTCGCCATTCGTTGGTCGTATCATGGACTGGTACAAAGCGAAAGAAGGCCGTGACTTCGAAGCTCAAGAAGATCCAGGCGTACTATCTGTAACTAAGATCTACAACTACTACAAAGAATACGGCTACAAAACTGTAGTTATGGGCGCAAGCTTCCGTAATATCGGTGAGATCTTAGAACTAGCTGGTTGTGACCGTCTAACTATCGCTCCTGCTCTACTTGCAGAACTAGAAGCAGCTGAAGGTGAAGTAGTTGAGAAACTAGTTGATTCTAAAGGCGCAGCTGAGCGTCCAGCACCAATGACTCACGCAGAGTTCCTATGGGAACATAACCAAGACCCAATGGCTGTTGAGAAGCTGGCTGAAGGTATCCGCAACTTCGCCGTTGACCAAGGCAAACTAGAAGCGATGATCGAAGCTAAGCTTTAATTGCTTACCAAAAGCGAGTAGCCCGTCTACTCGCTTTTACCATCAGCACTATTTTCAAAAAATTCTATTTGAACTTGTTTCGGCGAGTTCCCTCTATTTAAATCAAATATCGAGAAGTAATCACTATGGATCGTAAACATCTAGCAAATGCAATCCGTGCGCTAAGCATGGATGGTGTTCAACAAGCTAACTCTGGTCACCCAGGTGCACCTATGGGTATGGCTGACATCGCTGAAGTTCTTTGGCGCTCTCATCTAAACCACAACCCATCAAACCCTGAGTGGGCAGACCGCGACCGTTTCGTACTGTCTAACGGCCATGGCTCAATGCTGATTTACTCTCTACTGCACCTTGCAGGTTACGAGTTGTCTATCGACGATCTGAAAAACTTCCGTCAGCTTCACTCTAAAACTCCTGGTCACCCAGAGTATGGTTACGCGCCAGGTATCGAGACCACAACGGGTCCGCTAGGTCAAGGCATCACTAACGCGGTTGGTATGGCTCTAGCTGAAAAAGCGCTAGCAGCGCAATTCAACAAAGAAGGCCACGACATCGTTGACCACTTCACTTACGTGTTCATGGGCGACGGCTGTCTGATGGAAGGTATTTCGCACGAGGCATGTTCTCTTGCAGGTACTCTAGGTCTAGGCAAGCTGATCGCGTTCTGGGATGACAACGGCATCTCTATCGACGGTCACGTTGAAGGTTGGTTCTCTGACGACACACCTAAGCGTTTCGAAGCTTACGGTTGGCACGTAATCCCTGCAGTCGATGGTCACGATGCTGACGCAATCAACGCAGCAATTGAAGCAGCGAAAGCGGATCCACGTCCTACACTTATCTGTACTAAGACTATCATCGGTTTTGGTTCACCAAACAAATCTGGTTCACACGATTGTCACGGTGCGCCACTAGGTGCAGAAGAAATCGCAGCAACACGCAAAGAACTAGGTTGGGAGCACGGTCCTTTTGAAATTCCGCAAGAAGTCTACGCAGAATGGTCAGCGAAAGAAACAGGCGCAGCTAAGGAAGCAGCGTGGAACGAGAAATTTGCAGCTTATGAAGCAGCGTACCCTGAGCTGGCAGCTGAATTTAAACGCCGCGTAAACGGTGAGCTTCCTGCACAGTGGGAAGAGAAAGCAAGCCAAATCATTGCTGATCTTCAAGCTAACCCAGCAAACATTGCATCACGTAAAGCGTCTCAAAATGCTCTAGAAGCATTTGGTGCTCTACTACCAGAGTTCATGGGTGGCTCTGCTGACCTAGCACCTTCTAACCTAACCATGTGGTCTGGTTCTAAGTCTCTAGAAGCAAGCGACTTCTCTGGTAACTACATCCACTACGGCGTACGTGAATTCGGTATGACAGCGATCATGAACGGTATCGCGCTACACGGTGGTTTCGTTCCTTACGGCGCAACATTCCTAATGTTCATGGAGTACGCACGTAACGCAATGCGTATGGCTGCGCTGATGAAAATTCAGAACATCCAAGTGTACACGCATGACTCTATCGGTCTTGGCGAAGATGGTCCAACTCACCAACCAGTTGAGCAAATGGCATCGCTACGCCTAACACCAAACATGAGCACATGGCGTCCATGTGACCAAGTTGAGTCCGCTGTAGCTTGGAAACTAGCGATTGAACGTAAAGATGCACCGACAGCACTTATCTTCTCTCGTCAAAACCTTGCGCAACAAGAGCGCACAGCAGAACAAGTAGCAGACATCGCGAAAGGTGCTTACATTCTGAAAGATTGCGAAGGCAAGCCAGAGCTAATCCTTATCGCAACAGGTTCTGAAGTTGAACTAGCAGTAGAAGCAGCAGCACAGCTAACTGCTGAAGGTAAGAAAGTACGCGTTGTTTCAATGCCATCAACAGACGCATTCGACAAACAAGACGCCGCTTACCGTGAAGCTGTACTGCCATCAGACGTAACAGCACGTATCGCAATTGAAGCAGGTATTGCTGACTTCTGGTACAAGTACGTAGGCTTCGACGGTCGCATCATCGGTATGACTTCATTCGGTGAATCTGCACCAGCTGGCGAACTATTCAAAATGTTTGGTTTCACGACTGAAAACGTAGTGAACACAGCAAAAGAGCTACTCGCGTAATTGCAGTAAAAAGATAGTCAGTTTTCTCTATTGCGAATGTGAAAACTGAAAAGCCCCACCAGCAATGGCGGGGCTTTCTTTTATCTGGCTCCTATTCGCATAAACGCAGCCAGGACATAAACATCACAACTTTCGTTACGACTATTTGTCTTCAAATCGAAGTGCGAGCTGATAGAAATCTTGTACTTGGTCTTTCAACTGTCGGCTGTTTTGTTCAACTGAATGTGTTGCTGCCAAGTTTTGTTCTGCGGTCGAAGCGATAGAATGAATGTGCTGGTTTACATCACTAGATAGCTTTAACTGGTTATTCGCCGCTTCTGCTACATCAACCATCAGCCCACTCATGGTTTGCATCATCTGTTCAACTTCAGACAAACGCAACGCGCTTTGTTCTGCTACTTGAGAACAGGCATCGGTTTGCTCTTTGTTTGCCAGAATATCTTTCTGCCAACTTTGAATCGTTGCCAACATAGTGGAGATAGAAGCTTGGATTTGTTCAGTTGCATTGGATGTACGCCCAGAAAGCGCGCGGACCTCATCAGCTACAACAGCAAAACCACGACCTTGCTCCCCTGCCCTTGCTGCTTCAATCGCCGCGTTAAGTGCCAGTAAATTGGTTTGCTCTGCGATCCCACCAATCTCTTCCATCAAATGGTTCACCTTCTGCGCCTGATCACTCAGTTGATACGTCGTTTCCGTCGCTTTTTCAGCTTGAAGACTTAATTGCGCTAGATTGGTGTGCGTTTGATCGATGGTCTCCTTCGCCATCAAGCATGACTTCAATGTATCATCAATCAACATATGGGCATCATTGGAACTCGAAGAAACCGAATTTGCCGACAACTCCACCTCTTGGGTAGCATCTCGCACACGATGAATATCGGTATTTTGCTGATTTAATGCAGCCGAGACTTCTGCCGTTGTTTGACTAAGCTCTTCGGCGCAATGCTGCAAAGGCAATGCGGAGTCAGTCATTCTTCCTAACACGGTTCGAATTCTTGCGGATAGCATTTTGATATGGAAATCGGCAATCGAAAATGCCGTGTTACCGGAATAGATCAAGCGACTTACGCTGTCATATTGCTTTTGTAACTTTTTAAGTTGCTGAGGTGTATCAATTAACTCTTGGCGGAATAACAGAGCCAGAACACTTGCAGGTAACGCACTTGCAAGCCAAGCCAACGGCCCTTCAACAGACAACGCATATGCGGTTGCAGGTGCGGTTAGTGCACCAAGTAGAATCGCATAGCGAATGGTTTCATTGATTTTCAACGACCAAGTTCGACCAGACTCCTCTGCAGTACGCATGCTTTTGTAGGCTTTTGTCGCAATATCAACCCACTCTCGCTTTGGTTTCACGCGCACTGATTGATACCCAACAACATGGTTGTCTTCGTAGATAGGGGTGACATAAGCATCAACCCAATAGTAACCGCCAGACTTAGTGGCATTCTTAACCATTCCACGCCAGGCTTTACCTTGTTTAAGGCGTGCCCACATGTCACCGAAAGCGGCTTTAGGCATATCATTATGACGAACTATATTGTGGTTCTGACCGACAAGTTCTTCGTGAGTGTATTCAGCAACGCGGCAAAAGGCTTCATTACAATATGTAATAACGCCTTGTAAGTTCGTTGTTGAGACGAGTTCCTCAGACTCCCTCACGAGAGTTTCTTGAGCTTTATGAGAAATATTGGCTGACATAGACGAAACTTCTTTAGTTTTTATTGATTTTCGGCAAGATATATACAGGATTTTTATTTTTATTACAAAAAGTTAGATAAAAAGTCTTATCAAATCGACATTTTTATTGTGGGAATTCACATTATCGATAAAAACATAAAGAGGAGATTGTTGATTTGAGCTAATAAACAAACCCGACACGATAGGCCGGGTTATATATTAAGACTTAATTAAGCGGTTTGTGATTCTGGCTTTTTATTCGTTTTTAACGCAAACATCGCGATAACGAGTAACACAAATGGAAGAACATACAAATTAAGATTCTGCCAACCTACGGTAGACTCAAGCCAACCAGATAGTAATGCGGTGATGGTGACACAACTGAACACGAAGAATTCATTAAACGCTTGAGCCTTGCTTCTGTTTTTCGCTTCATAGCTTTGACTAAACAGCCCGGTTGCTGCGATAAACATAAAGTTCCACCCTATTCCTAACAGGATTAAAGCAAGACTAAAATGCCAGATAGACACTCCATGTATATTAATTCCAATACAAGCAACAAATAGCAATCCACCCGCCAAAATCATATTCTTAGCGCCAAACCGCTCTATCAGACGGCCCGTGACAAACGCAGGTGCAAACATACCCAACACGTGCCATTCGATCACTCCCGCCGCTTTATCAAAATCAAAGCCACAACCAATCATCGCTAAAGGAGTTGCTGTCATTAAAATGTTCATCACCGCATACGCAACCATTGCCGCGATAACTGCTAGCATGAAATTAGGTCGACGAATAATCAGTCTGAGCTTATCCGCCTTAGCGTGTAGCGCCTGCGTGTGTGCAGGTGGAAAACGAATGGTTTGTAGCACAACCAACGCAGTTATATAAAGCACGACAAGCACAGCAAATGCACTAATGTATAAGCCATCACCTGACCACTGCTGTGAGTACACCGCCAAATTAGGTCCAAGGATCGCCGCTAACACCCCACCCGCCATAGATATCGAAATCGCCCTATGCCTTGCCGACTCTTCACACACTTCAATGGCAGCAAACCTGTATAGAGTACCGAAACCTATACCAACACCAAGCAAAAACGTAGACATGCAGAACAGATAGAAGTTTTGTTGACTTAATGCATACGTCGCTAGACTAGCACCCAAAATGCCAATGACATTACCAAGGCTAAAACCAAGGCGACGCCCTAACTTGCCCATAATTAGCGACGCGGGAATTGTCGCGGCCATCAGTCCCAAAAACTGCAGTGCAACTGGTAATGTGATAAAACTTGATGACGGCGCAAGTGTTTTGCCAATAAGGGCAATAACAGATATGAGTAAAATATTCCCTGTCATTAATAAGGCTTGGCAGAGGGATAGAAGCCATACATTACGATTCAATTCCAAATTCCTTTTGGTTACAACGTATACAGATAACATATAGGAAAGCAGAAGCAATAGAAAGATATGAGAGTAATTCTCAACAAAAAGAGCCAGAGGCATAGTACCTCTGGCTCTTCACTATTCACTTTTAAAAAAGTTTTTCTGTTGAGCTTACTTGTTGCGGCGCGCTTTTACTGCATCAGAAAGCTGACGAAGTACCGTTTCCGTATCTTCCCAACCAATACATGCATCAGTAATCGACTGACCATAAGTGGCTGCTTTACCATCCACTAAGTCTTGGCGACCTTCAACTAAATGAGACTCGATCATCACTCCAAAAATGGCTTCTTCGCCAGCAGAGATTTGCTCGGATACATCATCAGACACCAGCATTTGACGCTTGAACTGCTTCGAGCTGTTAGCATGGCTAAAATCAATCATCACTTTTTTCGGCAGACCTGCAGTGTCCAGCTCATCTTTAATTTGAGCTACATGTGCTGCACTGTAGTTTGGTTCTTTACCGCCACGTAGAATAATATGGCAGTCTGGATTACCAGCGGTTTCTACGATCGCGGAATGACCGTATTTTGTTACTGAAAGGAAGTGATGGGAAGCGCTTGCAGAACGAATCGCGTCGCTCGCTATTTTAATATTCCCGTCTGTACCGTTTTTGAAACCTACAGGACAAGAAAGACCAGAAGCTAGCTCGCGGTGAACCTGAGATTCTGTCGTACGAGCACCGATAGCGCCCCAACTGATCAAATCCGCCACGTACTGAGGTGTGATCATATCTAAGAATTCACTTGCCGTTGGCAAGCCCATATCGGTTAGATCAAGAAGAAGTTTACGTCCGATACGTAGACCATCATTTAGCTTATAGGTGTCATTTAAGTAAGGGTCATTGATAAGGCCTTTCCAACCAACGGTCGTACGCGGCTTTTCAAAATAAACTCGCATAACAACCTCAAGCTGCTCGCCCAGTTCATCACGTAGTACTTTTAGCTTTTTACCGTACTCAACCGCGGCAGCCGGATCGTGAATAGAACACGGGCCAACGATAACGAGTAATCGATCGTCTTTTCCTTCAAGAATATTGTGAATGGCGTTACGGCAATCAAAAGTGGTCGAAGAAGCGGTTTCAGTCGCTGGGAACTTCTCTAATACTGCAACAGGTGGCAATAACTCTTTTACTCTATTTATTCTTACATCATCAGTTTGAAACATTACTTCTACTTCCTGGTTTTATTTCCGACCCCATTTTTACCAACTGAACTCATTGCAACATTGTTCACAAAGCGAGCAGCATCAAGGGCTGTGGTCATTTTCTGTCTAGCGTTTAAGTAACTTATCGGCTTAGGCGTAGACTTGCAATCAGTTTTTGCAAATAAATGCAAATAAAAACCACCTGTTAACCACCGCGCACAATGTAAAGTAAAGTTTACGAAAAAAGTTCAAAATAATCATCAATTTTCTTATGCACCAAAAAATCTTTACTACAATGTAAGAAATATCAGAAGTTTGTGAGGTATTTTTGGGTAGTAAATGTTGATCAAGTTCAAATATATTGTTGCTTGATATGAAATGATTAGAATATTAAACTAATTTCTTATAAACACTGGTTTTTTCTAATTTTTTGATAAAACGAAGTAGAAGTTAATATGCAATCAATACAAGGAAACATTATGAACAAAGTAGCAATTGCAGTAGCAGCAGTGGTAGCTGGTAGTAGCGCGCTTTTAAACTCTGCTCAAGCTGAAATGTACATCGGGGGCAAAGTGGGCATGACTACACTTGACGACGCTTGCTATCTAAATAGCCCTTGTGATGATGAAGCGTTCGGTGCAGGACTACATATCGGTTATGACTTTACCGATATCATCGGGCTAGAGTACGGCGTAGACTTCTTAGGCGACTATGAAGGAAACTCTAGGTCAGGGGCTAATACGATTAATACGATTGACGGCAATCTAACGGCTTTAACACTTGCACCTAAATTCAACTGGCACTTAAACGACTCTTGGAATCTGTTTGCTAAGATCGGTGGTGCTTACATGATGTCTGATGACGAAACAGACTTTGTCCCAACAGGTTCTTTGGGTGCTGAATACTCGATCGATAGAAACTGGAGTGTTCGCGCTGAATACCAACGTTACCAAGACATGTCTGACGACGTGTGGGACGACATGGATGCTAACTTCTTTGGTATCGGTGTTAACTACAAATTCGCAGCAGCTCCAGTTGTTGCAGCAGTTGTAACGGAAGAAGTGATCGAGCCAGATCCAGAACCAGTGATGATGAGCAAGGTGCACAAAGAAGAGTACGGTACAGGTACGTTTGAATTCGATAGTGCTAAGTTAACAGAGTCCGTTTCTGAACGTCTGGACAACTTTGTTTCATTCTTGAACGAATATCCTCAAGCTCAAGTAGAGATTACTGGTTACACGGATAGCTCAGGCCCTGCGGCATACAACCAAAAACTGTCTGAGCGTCGTGCTCAATCTGTTGCTGATTACCTAACCGCAGCTGGCATTGGTTCAGATCGTTTGACAGTTAAAGGTATGGGTGAAGAAAACCCAGTTGCTGACAACAGCACTCGCGAAGGTCGTGAGAAAAACCGTCGCGTAGAAGTTGTGGTACCTTCATTTGAATACCAAGAGCTAGTTCAACCAGAATAAGCATCTATGATTCATGATCGATGATGTGGTAAAAATTAATGGGGTGCATTTGCACCCCATTTTGATCTCATATTAAGGGATATTGCCACTATGGTTTTGGGAAAAAGATCAACTCATTATCTTGCACCATAACGCAATCCATACCAGCTGCATGCGCCGCTCGCTTCCCCAACTCAGTATCCTCGAACACAAGACACTGTGACGCCTCCAAGTCGAGTTGTTCCGCGGCCACCAAAAAGGTATCTGGAAAGGGTTTATGGTTCTCTACATCACTCGCGGTTACTACAACATCCAACTTGTCTAATAAACCTGCATGACTTAATAAGCGCATGGCACTTTCTCGTTGGCTGCCAGTCCCGACTGCAATTTTCTTATGGCCTAAATATTCCTCTAACACGATGTTCGTGCAAGGAATAACGTCACCATGAAGCTCCATAGCAGCGAATGTTTCCATTTTAAATGTCGCGACAGTTTTAGGATCTAACGAAAGCTCATGCACACGATTTAGTTCCTCAACAATTTTAAAGCTCGGCATCCCTCCCAAACTGTGAAACCATTCCTGGCAAAACGGAAAATCAAAACGCTCAGCAGTTGCTTGCCAAGCTGCCAAGTGGGCTGGCATGGTATCGATTAGAGTACCATCCATATCAAATATGAATCCCTCATAGGGTCTAAAATCAATCGTGCTCATGTCTTTTCTTCTATTTGTGCATCTGTAATGTTAATTTATCAGCTCTTTCAATCGTCCTTACCGGCATTTACTTATCATGCTCAAAATTTCGAACTCCGTCACAATTCAAGAGTGGGAAATTCAATTATCCCCAATTAGAGCTCAAGGAAATGGTGGCCAGAACGTTAACAAGGTAGCGTCCGCTATACACCTGCGCTTTGATATCCGGCATTCAAGCTTACCTGACTTTTACAAAGAGCGATTACTTGCACTTTCTGATAGTCGTATAAGTAAAGATGGCGTGATCATCATCAAAGCGCAACAATTTCGGACACAAGAACAAAATAAGGAAGACGCCCTAAATCGGCTTCAAGCATTGATAAAAGCTGCCGCTTTACAGGAGAAGAAGCGTATTAAAACGAAACCAACCCGCGCTTCTCAACGCCGACGACTTGATACAAAAAACAAGCACGGAGCGAAAAAACAGCAACGCAAAAAAGTGCTTTATTAGTGCATGTCGTTTTCTCGACATGTTAGTTGAACAACGTTTGCTAGCCCTTGGAAATCTCATTGGATTTCTCTTTTTAGTTACTTATTCAGGAAACAACAATATGACTATTAGGCAAAAACTCTACTTCCTCGGAGTTATCGCCATTTTAGGCATCGTGGCCCTTTTGGGTACGTCATCCCATTTTGAAAATAAGAGCAATGATCTTAATCACGCCATCAAACTCGTTGGTGATCTAGAAATACGCTTACTCAACTTACGCAGAAATGAAAAAGATTTCCTACTGCGTAGTAATGACAAATATCTAAATAAGTTTGACGCCAATGTTGACAAGTTTATAGACACAGAAAAAGAGCTTGCGAACATACTCAAGAGTAATGAATTACCTTCCAGTCAACAATTTAAGCAAGACTTGCTCGCATACCAAAGGGGCTTTCAGAATCTGGTCAGCGCTTACCAACGATACGGGCTTGATTCAAAGAGTGGGCTTCTCGCCGGTTACGAACAAGCACTATTAGAAGCTAAACAACGTTCAGACCACCAGCAGTTATTGGCATTAGTCCGTTTTGACTCTGCGGTAAAAGCAGGACTATTCAATAGTTACTTGCTTGAGGGGCAATATGCTCCGGAGCTTATCAAAACAGGTAAGCAATTGGCGGCCCAAAAGCAAGTTGTTGGGGTTGCTTATGACAAAGGCCTACTCGGTGAAACTCGCGCATTATCCCATGCCGTAGAAGAGCAATTTGAAACCTTTTCCACAGCCCTTAGCTCTGCTGCCGCACAACGTGATGAACAAATGTCGACCATCAAGCAGGTCATTACAGCTCTGATCTTAGTCGTTATTTTCGCATTGATTTGGCAAATTTCACGTTCAATCAATACGCGAGTGAATAGCTTACTTGGCACCATTCGAAGTATCAGCGAAACGAACAACATGGGACTTCGATCTGATTTGAAAGGTCAAGACGAGCTATTTGATATCAGTCATCACCTCAATGACCTATTGGATAAGCTTGAGCATCTAATTAGTAGTACCCAAGAAAAATCGGCGCAACTCACTGCAAGTACCGATAATATGCATCGTGAGTTAGAAGGCGTTATGGAGCAATTCCACACTCAAACTGACCACACTGCATCAATGGCGACGGCAGTTCAGCAAATGGTTGCCACAATAGGTGAAATCTCTGAAAGCACATCAGTTGCGGTAGAAGGCGTACATCAGGCAGCGAATAATGCCGAACAAGGTCGAGGAGTTGTTGAGGCGACGGTAACCAACATCGGTCAACTAACCACGATTTTATCAAACAGCCAGCAGTCGATTGGCTCGCTGAATCAGCATGTAGATAAAATTGGTGGTGCCGTGAACATCATCCAAGAGATTGCAGAGCAAACCAACCTACTAGCTCTCAACGCAGCAATTGAAGCCGCGCGAGCAGGCGAACAAGGCCGCGGGTTTGCAGTTGTCGCCGATGAAGTACGCGCCCTAGCTAGCCGAACTCATCAATCCACAGAGGAAATCACGCGGGTCGTTGCAGACATTCAAACTCAAATGTCTACAGTTGTTGCTGATATTGATCAATGTAACGATCAAGGGCAACAAACACTTAATGCTTCTGAAAAACTGGATTCTAGCCTGCAACAGATCATTACTGACATGCATTCAATTCAAGGTAATTCGGAGCGCATAGCTTCAGCAATTGAAGAACAAGGTATCGTGATGAACCAAGTTAGCGGTTCAATCACCGAGCTAAACGCAATATCTGAGAATAACATGCAATCCGCTCAGGAATGCTTGCATGAAGTGAACTCTGTCTCTGCTCAAGCTCATGATATGGATGAAGCCGTTGCACAATTCAAAACTGCGCTAAAATAACCCTTTTTCAAAATAGAAAGCCCGAGGCAATCATTGCTTCGGGCTTTTTTTCAATTGTCACTTCGTGCTTACTGCGCACTTCGGATGTGATTATTCATCATCAAGAGGAACCAGCTTGGTGTTGCCGCCATGAACTTTCTCACGCTGTCTTTGCACCAGAGCGTAGAAGCCTGGGATCAAGAATGTACCTGCTAGAAGCACACACAATAGACCACCAATCAGCGACACGCCGAGTGAGTTTTGACTCACGTGCCCCGCGCCAGCGGCAAAGATAAGCGGGAAGATACCCAGAATAAATGACCAAGATGTCATATTCACAGCGCGGAAACGTAAAGTGCCTCCTTTAACCGCTGCACTATCGATATCAGCATCTTTTTCTTCTCGCTCTTGCTTGGCGAACTCCACAATCAAAATTGCGTTTTTCGCCGCCAAGGCTATGAGCAAGACAAGACCAATTTGGGCATACAAGTTAAGCGGCGTGCCAGTTAGATTCAACGCAAGGAAGGAACCTAACGTTGCTACTGGGACCACCAAAATAATAGCCAGTGGAATACTCCAACTCTCATACTGAGCCACCATAAACAAGTAAATGAAGATCAAAGCCAGCGCAAACGCATAAATGGCTTGGTTACCCGCGAGCACTTCCTGATAAGCCATACCTGTCCATTCATACGTGTACCCTTGCGGAAGAACTTCAGCAGCAACGCGTTCCATTGCTGCAATCGCATCACCACTAGAGTAACCCGGAGCTGGTTGGCCTTGAATGATAGCACTGCGGTACATGTTGTAACGCCACGCCACATCAGGCTCAAACACTTGCTCGTAGCTCACTAGCGTACTTAACGGGACCATATCACCGTTCGAAGAACGAACATGGAAACGCTCTAGATCTTCCATGCTGCTACGGTGCTGGCTATCAGCTTGCATGGTTACGCGGAAGTTCTTACCAAACATGGTGAAGTCATTCACATAAAGCGAACCTAAGTTGCCTTGCAAGGTTTGGAAAATAGACGACAGCGAAATACCTAATTGCTGCGCTTTCTCACGATCGATATCAACGTAGTAGTGCGGAACATTCGCGCGGAACGTGCTAAACGTGTAGGCAATTTCAGGCGCTTGGTTAGCCGCTTGGATCATTTCTCCCATGACCATCGACAAATCGGTACGACTTCGCCCTAGCGTGTCTTCAAGCACAAACTCAAAACCAGACGCAGCGCCCATACCAGGAACCGCCGGTGGTCCCATCGCAAAAACAACCGCTTGAGGTAGCTCTGTCGCCGCTCGACCGTTAATACGTGCCGCGATAGCATTAGCAGAGTGCTCTCCTTGCAGCGAGTTACGAGTATCCCAGTCATGCAATTTGATAAATACAGAAGCACCGTTTGATGCTGCTGCGCCTGTCATAAACGAGTAACCGTTCGCAACCGTCACACCATCCACACCAGGTTCTTCACCGATCATTTTCATTAAATCATTGGTGACTTCTTCAGTGCGTGATAAAGAGGCTGAATCTGGTAGCTGTACGTTAACCAGCAAAATGCCTTTATCTTCTTGAGGAACAAACGCTGTAGAGGTGGTTTTCGCAAAGAAAGTGACCGCTGCGATAGCAACTATAAAGAACGTCACGAGCAGTAAAGACTTCTTCACCAAGAAACCAGCGATCTGGCCATAACGCGTAGTGATGCGCTCTAAGCCTCGGTTGAAAGCCTGGAACCAGTTAGCGGTATTGCCCCCACCCTGCTTCAATACCAGAGAACAAAGTGCTGGAGACAGCGTCAATGCATTGATGGATGAAATCACAACCGAAATACAGATGGTCAAAGCGAACTGGCGATACATGATACCGGTGATACCTGGCAGCATGGCGACGGGTATGAATACCGCAAGTAGAACCAAGGTCGACGTGATGATTGGTCCCGTTACTTCTTTCATCGCTAGCAACGTCGCTTTACGCGGTGAAATGGTTGGGTCTTTCGCCATGGTAGTATCGACGTTTTCGATAACCAGAATCGCATCGTCCACCACGATACCAATCGCAAGGATCAAGCCAAACAAAGTAACCGTATTAATGGTGAAGCCCGTTGCCTGCATGATGGCAAACGTACCAATCAGAGAAACGGGGATCGCGACAACAGGAATCAACGTTGCACGCGCACTACCCAAGAACAAGTAAGTTACAGCAATCACCAATAGAATCGCTTCAATCAGTGTTTTTACTACCCCTTTGATCGATTCAG
Source organism: Vibrio sp. 397 (assembly GCF_033339395.1). Classification (NCBI taxonomy): domain Bacteria; kingdom Pseudomonadati; phylum Pseudomonadota; class Gammaproteobacteria; order Vibrionales; family Vibrionaceae; genus Vibrio; species Vibrio sp. 397. The sequence goes on from NZ_JAWOUN010000002.1 coordinate 385,883, forward strand.
ATACGAACACGGTTGTATCGTAGCTGGTCTCGTATTCCATTCCCTCTGGGAAGTTTTTGCTCAAGCCTTCAAGGAGCTCCATGACGGCCTGACCACTTTCTAACGCATTCGCATCCGATTGAAGAGACAACGCAACGATTGACGCGTCCTGGCCACGGAACTTACCGTTACCATCGTAGAACTTTTTGCCTAGTTCAACGCGAGCAACATCTTTCAGATAAACCGTAGAGCCATTGGGATTAGCTCGAAGGACTACGTTCTCAAACTCACTCACGCTTTCCAAGCGACCTTTGGTCACAAGGTTAAACTGAACTTCTTGCGGATTGTTGTATGGTGCTGCACCTACACGCCCTGCCGCAACTTGAACGTTCTGTTCAGCCAAAGCGGCGTATACGTCTGACGTGGTTAGCTTAAGGTTGGCCATTTTTTCAGGATCTAACCAAACACGCATTGCGTATTCGCCACCACCAATCACGTTAACTTCACTGATACCTTTCGCACGAGCCAACTGATCTTTTACATTCAAGTTAATGTAGTTAATCAAGAACTGATCATCGTATTTGCCATCAGGTGAATAGAAGTTAAGCACCATCAGCAAGTCAGGTGAACGCTTTTTCACCGTCACACCAACCATGCGAACTTCTTGAGGCAGTTTTGACTCAATCTGTGACACGCGGTTTTGCACGTTAACTTGCGCCATATCTGGATCGGTGCCGACATCAAACGTGACGTTTAGGCTGTAAGAGCCATCGTTCGCGCTCTTTGAAGACATGTATATCATATCCTCAACGCCGTTGACTGAGGTCTCTATGGGGTCAGCAATGGCCTGCTCGACAACTTCCGCACTCGCACCGGTGTAGTATGCCGAAACGCTGACTGATGGCGGACTTATCTGTGGGTACTCCGCCACTGGCAAAATCGCCAGTGAGATCGCGCCGGCTAGCGTTAATATGATCGAAATAACCAGCGCGAATTTAGGTCTCTGAATAAAGAAACGACTTAACATAGTGCCCCCTACTGCTTATCTTCAGCAGGTGCTTGAAGGCGCACTTCTACACCATTACGCACACGTTGTAGGCCTTGTGTAATAACCGTATCTTCCTGATCGAGCCCTTCTCGAATGATAATGCCTTGTTCAACCTGAGGGCCAAGCTCGACGTTACGACGCTCTGCCACACTTCCCTCAGCCATCACCATCACAAAGTCACCTTCTAAGTCAGTCTGTACGGCACGTCGTGGGATAACAATAACGTCTTTCGTGTTCTTATCTCTCAAGTTCACTTTGATGTGTTGACCCGGAAGTAACTTCTGCTCTGGGTTTGGCACTAGCGCGCGCATAGCAATCGTACCCGTTTTGGTGTCAATACGATTACCTAAGAAATCAAGCTTACCAAGATGCTCAAAAAACTGTCCATTTTCCAGTTCAAGCTGAACTTCAACGCGGTTTGATTCAGCCGAGCCATCACCTTTTACTTGATCCATACCCATAGCTAAACGCTCACGCTCACTCACACTAAATGAGGTATGAACTGGATCTAAACTCACCAGAGTTGTCAGCACGCCAGATGACGGAGAAACCAGATCACCCGTACTAACTTTGGTATCACTAATACGTCCGCTAAAAGGTGCTCGGATTTGAGTATAGGAAAGGTTAACTTCAGCAAGTTTAAGTTGAGCATTTGCCGCTTCTAGCTCTGCTCTCGCACCAAGAAGTGCCGCAGTTAAAGCATCAAACTCAGATTGAGAGATACTACCGCGAGGCAACAAGTTTTTACCTCGAGTATGATCTAATTCGGCTTTTTTTAGCGCCGCTTTAGCTTGTGCAAGTGCGGCTTTAGCACTCGCGACTTGGGCTTCAAAAGAAGATGGCTCGATAGAGTAAAGGAGCTGCCCTTTTTCTACCATTTGCCCCTCTTCAAAGTGACGAGCTTTTAAGTAGCCAGAAATCTGCGCGGTAATATTGGTATCTTCTACTGCTTCAATGCGACCGATATAAGACTTGCTCGGTTGGTAGTCGATAACCGTGACATCCTGAGTCACTACGAGAGGCGCTTGACCTTTCGTTTGGGCATTATTAGCTTCCCCGCATCCAGCGAGGATTGCTGTAGCCGCCATTAGTGCGACAAGTGGTTTCTTTTGCATGTATTTACCGTCTTTATAGAACAGGATATTGTTGAATTCCTATCAACCTTACTCCTTGCTGCCACTGAAAACTTCACTGAAAAGCGCCCAAGGTGTTTCTAAATGTAAACATGAGAAACAAAAGGAAAATAAAGTAATTTAGTTAACAGTGGTATTCAATGAGCAATATACATACAACTCAATCATAACTATTTAATATACGCCTTAGGAGATCGCGAATTTTAGCGTGTGCTTGGAAACACTAACGGGAGTATTGTATTCGGGCGTAAAGTGAGATTCAGTGCTCAAGATAAGAACGTTTTGTGGCTAAAAAGGTAAAAAGTGACGCCTTCATACTCAAGACCCCGATTTTGACTATTTTTTTAATATAAATGGGTTATCATTCAATTAATTCAACGCCTTCGACAGAGAGGATGACTATGATTTCTAAATGGGCGAAACGCTTTTACCAGATGGCAGAACTAGTGGCGTCTTGGAGTAAGGACCCATCAACACAAGTCGGTGCCGTTATTACTAAACAGAATCGCATTGTATCTGTTGGATTTAATGGCTATCCGCATGGTGTTTCTGACAGTGTCGACACCGATGAGCGCGAGTTGAAATACCTTAAAACACTGCACGCGGAAGAGAACGCAATTTTGTTCTCAAAACGTGACTTAGACGGATGTGATATTTGGGTAACGCATTTTCCTTGCCCTAACTGCGCGGCAAAGATCATTCAAACAGGGATCTCACACGTACACTGCCCCGAGCAGTCTGAAGACTTTTTATCTCGCTGGGGAGATAAAATCCAAGTCAGTCAAGATATGTTCGATCAAGCGGGTGTGAAAGTCGACTGGTTACCACTAGAAGACATTGAAATTGAAGACAAAGACGTGCGCTAGTATCCCATCTTAATAGTTAAATAGCCCAGGAAGATCTGGGCTATTTTGTTATTAAATCTGCAAGAGGTCTCGACGTAGTCTTTTAACTGTGTTTTTTCGCTGTGAGCTCAGCAATTTTGACAATAACGAGTACTGATTTTTCCATCATTTCAACAGAAATAAACTCATGAATTCCGTGGAAGTTAAAACCACCGGTGAAGATATTCGGGCACGGCAAACCCATAAAAGATAAACGAGCACCATCTGTACCACCACGAATAGGTTTTATAATCGGTTCCACATCACACGCTTCCATCGCTTGCTTTGCCAGCTCAATGATATGAGGGTAAGGCTCAACCATTTCTCTCATATTGTAATAGCTGTCTTTTATTTTTAGCTCTACAGAACCATGGCGTAAACCCGTGTTCATTTCATCGACGAGTTTCTGCATAAAGGCTTTTCGATCCTCAAGTCTTTGACGGTCAAAGTCTCTAATAATGTAACCTAGCTCGCTTCGTGCAACGCCCATTTCTGCCGATTTTAGATGGAAGAACCCTTCGTAACCTTCGGTTGTTTCCGGAGTTTGATCTTGGGGCATTTGAACTTGAAATTTCGCAGCCAAGTTCATCGCATTGACCATTTTGCCTTTTGCAGTACCTGGATGAACGCTAACACCATGAAAAATTACATCAGCGTTTGCTGCATTAAAGTTTTCGTATTCCAATTCACCTTGCGGGCCACCATCTATAGTGTATGCCCATTTCGCGCCAAATTTTTTAACATCAAACAAATCTGCACCACGACCGATTTCTTCATCCGGAGTAAAGCCGATACAAATGTCGCCGTGTGGAATGTCTGGGTTTTCCAGTAGCAGAGCTACCGCGGAAAGAATCTCTGCGATACCGGCTTTGTTATCCGCGCCAAGTAATGTAGTGCCATCGGTAGTAATAAGATTGTGGCCATGTAGGTGATGTAAATCTGGGTATTGCACGGGAGATAACACTTCATCCCCCAACCCTAATGCAATATCGCCACCCTGGTAATCTTCGATGAATTGCGGCTTTACGTTTTTGCCAGATGCATCCGGCGCGGTATCCATATGGGCAATGAAGCCGATAGGAGGAACCTCATAATCAACATTGGCTGGTAGTTTAGCCATCAAGTAGCCATTTTTATCCAAAGTCACGTCACTTAAACCAAGCTCGATCATCTCTTTTTTAAGTAACTCAGCAAACACAAGCTGACCAGGTGAACTTGGGCAAAGCGTCACATGTGGATTGGATTGGGTATCAAACGTGACGTATCGAAGAAATCTTTCAACTAAATGTTTCATATTTATTCTCATTGTTTTGTACGATGAGGCCTTATCACGCATTGATAAGCTGACGTTGCCTCATCAAACCTCACGCTATGTTACGCTCTTAGCTCAATAAGAATTTGCTTTGAATCATTTTTTGATAAGAAAGGCTTTTGCGCTTTGCTTTCGCTCATTGAGGTATGAATTTAATCTAAAAGTTCCTCAGCCAGTACTCGCCACTCTTTAACCTTTTCACGAAAATGACGCCATTGCTTATCGGTCATCGAACGAGAAACATCTAATGTCAGTTGATCAACCAATGCAAAGTTAGAATCAATATTCAGAGAAAGCTGCTCACTATAATAACTCTCTGGCTCGAACAAGAGTCGCATAAATATATCTTGATAAGTCACAACATTAGATTTGTTGTCGAACAAGTATTCGAGCTCTTGATATACCGTGGCTCGATAATCTCTCCATAAAGGGCTGTTTAAAATAACTTGCTGAGAAAATCTTTGAGCTAATTGACGCTGATTTCCTGATAGATTCCCCAGCCATTCTTCCATCCACTCTTCAGTGTTATCCAGAATAATTTCACGCACTTCGTCTTCTGTCTTATCGGCATATTTTGCGTTTCGCTCTTGATAATGTTCTTGTACATTACTCAAAAACTCGCGTTCTTGCTCTTTCGTTAATTGCAAACTTAACGCAAAAAGATCTGGTGCTGCTTTGCTTACCACTCTATCGTAATGCGCTCGCATTCTATCTCGATTTTGTTGTAAGTAATTTAAGGTGATATCGCTCGCTTTTAATCTCTCAAGGTCTTTTAAATGTTCGATATATAATGGTAACTCCTCTTTCTTGTGCCAGTCTGCCAACAATAATAAGCGCTCTTCCACCAGGACTTCTTGTTCCCCTTGCAACGAGACATAGTCCTCTAAGTAATCGAGCACGAACCAATCGATATTGCTGTATAAAAACTTTTTCGCACAACCGGCAAGCAGAAATACGAAACAAAATAGAAGGCCATAACGAAGCGCCTTATTAGGTACATCCTTTAATTTAGTCACTTATTCGTATTCCCTTTTCTGTTGATTAAGTTCTATACTCAACCTGTATCACTTAGTATTGCGGCAAACTTACACCAGTGTGACAAATATTGATTGCCACCTTAATAATATATAGAGTTTGAAATTAACTTTTTGATCACAGCTATCCGCAAAAAAGTGAGTTAGAGCGCAATTATCGGCTAAAAAACGTACCGAACGACGCTCCCTATAACGGCATATAATTTGCATGGATGTTTTTTGGATGGTTTATGGAGGCGAAGTATGGCAGCCGCTGAGCAACTTGATACCAGTGTAGAATATGAGATTCGATATTTTGAACAGGGGAAAATGCACTGCATGAGAGTCATTGCTGAAAGCAAAAAAGTGGCTTATCAGTACTATTTGGAGTGTGGTAAGCACAACAGTGACTTGTACTCTATTCGCCCAGACAAGTAAAAAAACCGCCTGTTAGGCGGTTTTTTTACTTGTCAGAATCAATATAACTATTTGATTTTATTTATCATTACAGATTCAAATCCAACAATGTTATTTGATGTCGCCAAAGCGCTCAAGATAAAGGACGGTTGCTGCAGTACGAGAAGGAACTTGAAGCTTTTTAAGTAAACTCTTCATATGTACTTTAACCGTAGACTCAGAGATAAAAAGACGATCGGCAATTTGCTTGTTGCGGAAACCTCTTGCCACCTCTCTTAAGATCTGAGATTCACGATCGGTCAGTGTATCAAACACGTCCTCTTGCTCTGAGCGTTCACTCAAATACTTAGAAACTTCTTGGCTGTATGCCTTGTCCCCTTGATGCGCTTGTTTTAGCAACTCAACCAACTCATCAGGCTCAGTGTCTTTCAATAAATAGCCATCGGCACCACTTCGAACTATTGCTTCTATATCTGCTGGGCTATCTGAAACGGTTAGAATGACAATTCTGGCTTCACAGCCATCTGCACGCAGTGCTTGCAAAGTATCAAGGCCAGACATGCCTTTCATATTAAGATCAAGAAGTACAAGATCCAGTTCCAGCTCATGCGCTTTCGCTACTGCATCCGCGCCATTACTTGCTTCTGCAATAACCTCAAACTCAGGCTCAAAGCTTAAAAGCTGGTGGATACCTCTTCGCATGAGTGGATGATCATCCACCAGCATTACTTTACACACTGTCACTGTTTACTTCCTTACTATGTTGGAATTCTAATTTTACGGTACAACCTTTGTTTATCGATGCTTCGATGTGAAGATCGGCATGCAGTCTAGCGGCCCGCTCTTGCATGATACTCATACCGTAATGATTTAATTTTTCGTCTTGATGTTCAAAGCCTATTCCATCGTCGCTAACGGTTACTGTGACTTTTCCATCATTATCGAGACATTGAATGTGAATATTATCTGCTTGCGCATGTTTGATAGCATTAATTGCCGCTTCTCTTATCAACTGTAGTAAATGAACCTGCTGATGTGCGTCCAGTTCAGTTGATGAAAGTCTATTTTTTAGCGTAATGTCCGCAGCAGTTTGTTCACTGAGCGTTTCAACCATGTCTTGCAATGCTTGGCCAAAACTGCCCTCTTTAATCGTAAGACGAAACGTCGTCAGTAATTCGCGTAACTGCGTATAAGCCGCAGATAAGCCCGTATCTAGCTCAGCAATAACTTGATTAGCCTGCGCGATCGCCTTTTCGTCAGGCAAGTTCTTTACGCTTCTCTTTAACAAAGCGACCTGAATTTTTAAGTAAGAGAGTGCTTGAGCCAATGAATCATGCAACTCCCGAGCAATAGTGGCTCGCTCTTCCATCAGCAGAATTTGTTCTGCTTGGCGCTGCGCCCGATTGTAATACACGGCGCGTGATAAAATCTGCACGAAGTTGTCAATAAGAGCCTCGTTCGGACAAGGTAACCCTGCTTTCCAATATAAATAGCCCAAGTGCTCACCATCTAGCATCAGGGCTTTACCGTGGCAATCTTCATCACAATCTTGGCAGCATTCTTCTCCTTCCATCAATATCCAGCTCGGTTCTCCCAGCTGCTCGATTTCAAGTTTGACCGCTTTAATGCCCTCAAGACTGACGATATGCTGCAAAATCGCCTGGAAATTGTCTTGATTAATACGCGACGCCGTGAGTTCTTTTGACGAGTCATACAGCACCTCTAAAGACTGGTTGGCATGCTGCAATTTACGTGTTTTCTCATCAACCGCTTGTTCTAATCCTCGGTACAACTTACCAAGGTCTGTCGCCATCCGGTTAAAGGTTCGAGTCAGTATTCCCATTTCATTGTCGCTAGATACATTGAGCGATATATTGAATGAGCGATTTTTAATTTGCTCGCTAGCAAAAACTAAGGCACGCAGAGGCCGAACAACTTCGAGGCGCACAAAATGAACGACAAACATACTGACACAAAGGATGCCACCCAACCCTAACCCGCCGATCCAGGCTAAGTTAATCAGTTTTTGCTCCGAAAAGCTTTGCAGCTTAAATACAAACTCATCGATTTGTTCAACAAAACCGGCCACTAGGAGTTGATATTCTGCCGGGTTGTCTCCTCTCAGCACCGCCTTGAGTTCATGCCATCTGATAATAAGACGGTAGTAATCGTGAGTGATGTCTTCAGGCACAGACCAATGCTGAAGCGCTTTCATTGAAGGTGAATATATCGAATGTTCAAATGCGTCAATATGTGAAGAATAGTCAACAGATTTAACCTGAATATCATTCGCCAGACGGTAGCTTTGCATTCGCATCGAGCCAGCAACATTGACGGCTTCAGCATCGTTCAAACTGGACGCTAACGTAAAAATCGCAAAACCAGTCGTAGCGACTGAGAGCAGCAAAATAAGAAGCATCGCGGACGCAATCGTGCGCGTCACTGACTTTTTCACATTTTTAAACAATCTGAGTTCCTCGCCCATTAACAATCCTATTTGTACGTGCAATGAACCCATTACCTTTCAACTTTATCAATATGTGATCACCTGCGACGGAATTTATTGATCCAAAACAATATTGCATACCATTTACCCCCTAAGAGGTATTTATACAAATATGTCAAAAACTACAATTTCGTTAGTTTAAATGACAGTTTATTAATGAAAATTGTGGACTATGCTTAGTTTGGGTTCCAAGTTTCGAGGTGACTAAGTGGTAGACCTTTCCAGAAGAAGACTCTTTGCAAGAAAAGCGCACCCCGACAACGCCGTACGTTTGCCTTGGTTAACTAAACCGCAACAGTTTACGGACGATTGCACTCGCTGCGGTAAATGCATTGAGGCCTGTGAAACAAAGATTATAACCAAAAGTGATGGCGGATTCCCCTCGGTCGATTTTTCCATCGATGAATGCACATTTTGCTATCAATGTGCAAACGCCTGTCCTGAGCCCCTTTTCTTGCCAAAAACAGAACAACCTTGGCAAGCAAAAGCAAGTATCAACGATAACTGCTTAGCAAAACAAAATGTCGAATGCCGAAGCTGTGGGGATATGTGCGACCCGATGGCAATTCAGTTCAAATTAGAACTGGGGAAAGTAGCACAACCCAATTTAGACCTTGATGAGTGTAACGGCTGCGGCGCCTGTGTTTCAGTGTGCCCGACTTCATCCATCAATGTGAGCAATACAACAGCCTAAGCCGAATGTCGTCGGCCAAAGGCAATAAAAATAAATGAGAGAGCTATATGTCACTAAATGAAGTGCATATTTCAAGTTTGGTAGTACATGTGCTGCCGGAACATTTGGACGAAATCAAACAAAAGATAGAAGCACACGAAAATGCGGAAATCTATGGTGACAGTCCTGAAGGCAAGATTATCGTCGTACTTGAAACTGAGAACCAAGGTTTCATCACAGACACTATCGATGCCATTAACAATTTACCGAACGTCTTAAGCACGGTATTGGTTTATCACCAAATCGAAACTGGGCTTGAAGAAACGGATGAAGAAGACACTGGAACACAACATTCCCAAATCGAGGGTGAAGTATGAAAATGACAAGACGTGCGTTTGTGAAAGCAAACGCGGCTGCATCAGCTGCTGCTGTCGCAGGTGTGACACTACCAGCATCTGCAGCCAACCTGATTGCAAGCTCTGATCAAACCAAAATCACATGGGACAAAGCACCTTGTCGTTTCTGTGGTACAGGCTGTTCTGTTCTTGTTGGCACTCAAAACGGCAAAGTGGTAGCAACACAGGGTGACCCAGAAGCACCAGTAAACAAAGGTCTGAACTGCATCAAAGGTTACTTCCTTTCTAAGATCATGTACGGTCAAGACCGTCTAACTCAACCGATGCTACGAATGAAAGATGGCAAATTCCACAAAGATGGTGAATTTACACCTATCTCTTGGGATGACGCTTTCGACATCATGGCTGAGAAATGGAAAGCTTCCCTCGAGAAAAAAGGCCCAACAAGCGTAGGTATGTTTGGCTCAGGCCAATGGACAGTAATGGAAGGCTACGCTGCATCAAAGTTAATGAAAGCAGGCTTCCGATCAAACAACATTGATCCAAACGCTCGCCACTGTATGGCTTCTGCCGTTGTAGGTTTCATGCGCGCATTCGGTATCGATGAGCCAATGGGTTGTTACGATGACTTTGAGAACGCAGACGCTTTCGTTCTTTGGGGCTCAAACATGGCAGAGATGCACCCGGTTCTATGGACTCGCATTACTGACCGCCGCCTAAGCCACCCTCACGTTAAAGTGAACGTGCTTTCTACTTACTACCATCGTTCATTTGAGTTGGCAGACCACGGCTACATTTTCAATCCTCAGTCTGACCTTGCAATTGCTAACTTCATCGCAAACTACATCATCGAAAACGATGCAGTAAACTGGGACTTCGTGAACAAACACACGAACTTCACTCAAGCAGACACTGACATCGGCTACGGTCTACGTGACGATGATCCGCTACAAAAAGCAGCGAAGAACCCGAACTCTGGCAAACTCACTTCTATCTCATTCGAAGAGTACAAGAAATCAGTAGCGCCATACACAGTAGAGAAAGCATCTGAAATCTCTGGTGTTGAGAAAGAGAAGCTTATCGAGCTTGCGAAGCAATACGCGGATCCAAACACGAAAGTAATGTCTCTATGGACGATGGGTATGAACCAGCATACTCGTGGTGTATGGATGAATAACTTGGTTTACAACATCCACCTACTAACCGGTAAGATCTCGACTCCGGGGAACAGCCCATTCTCACTAACGGGCCAACCATCAGCATGTGGTACCGCTCGTGAGGTTGGTACGTTTGCTCACCGCCTACCAGCGGACATGGTGGTTGCTAACCCTAAACACCGTAAGATTGCAGAAGACATCTGGAAACTGCCAGAAGGTACGATTCCACCAAAACCTGGCTTCCACGCCGTATTGCAAGACCGTATGCTGAATGACGGCGTTCTGAACTGTTACTGGGTTCAATGTAACAACAACATGCAAGCCGGTCCAAACATCAACACAGAACGTCTTCCAGGTTACCGCAACCCAGAAAACTTCATCGTTGTGTCTGACCCATACCCGACAGCAACAGCACAAGCAGCAGACCTTATTCTTCCTACCGCAATGTGGATTGAAAAAGAAGGTGCTTACGGTAACGCAGAGCGTCGTACCCAAGCTTGGTACCAACAAGTGGGCACAGTCGGTCAAGCAAAATCGGACCTTTGGCAACTAATGGAGTTCTCGAAACGCTTCAAAATGGAAGAAGTATGGCCTGAAGAGCTTCTAGCGAAAGCGCCTCAATACCGTGGTAAAACAATGTACGACGTACTTTACCGCAATGGTAACGTCGACAAATTCCCTATCGAAGAAGCTCGTGAACTGAATGACGATGCTCACCACTTCGGTTTCTATGTTCAAAAAGGTCTGTTTGAGGAATACGCAACATTTGGCCGTGGTCACGGGCATGATTTGGCTCCATACGACCGCTACCATCAAGTACGTGGTCTACGTTGGCCTGTTGTTGATGGTAAAGAAACACAGTGGCGCTTTAAAGAAGGTTCAGACCCATACGCAAAAGAAGGTTCTGGTTGGGACTTCTACGGCAATGCTGATGGCAAAGCGAAGATCATTTCCGCGCCATACGAAGCGCCACCAGAAGTACCGAACGATGAATTTGATATGTGGTTATGTACTGGTCGTGTTCTTGAGCATTGGCACACAGGCACCATGACTCGTCGTGTACCTGAATTATACAAAGCAGTACCAGACGCAGTGTGTTACATGCACCCAGAAGACGCAAAAGCACGCAATGTTCGTCGTGGTGAAGAAGTACTCATGGCAAACAAACGCGGTGAAGTACGCGTTCGTGTTGAAACTCGCGGTCGTAACCGTCCGCCAAAAGGTTTGGTATTCGTACCGTTCTTTGATGCACGTATTTTGATTAACAAGCTTATCCTAGATGCGACTGATCCACTGTCTAAACAGACAGACTTTAAGAAGTGCCCAGTCAAAATCACTAAGATTGCTTAACCTTCAGATACTGAATGCTACGGCCGTCATTATGGCGGCCTAATAAAGAATTTAAGCCATAAAGGCGGAGATGAAATGATGAAAAAATTACTTGTCGCAGTTTTATCTGTAGGTGCGTTAGTGACAGGCATTGCGCAAGCTGAGTTGGATAATCCTGGTGGTATTGGTGGTCTAGAATCTTTACGTGGAATGTCTCAATTGGAAGATACGCGTCCAGCAGACGAGTTCAAAGACTTCCCTAAAGATCAAATTGTTGAAGACAGCTATGTTTATCAACCACCGTTGATCCCACACAGCATTCGTCACTACGAAATTTCGTTAAATGCTAACAAGTGTCTTGCATGTCATAGCTGGAAAAATGCAAAAGAGTCAGGTGCGACTAAAATTAGCGTAACGCACTATGTAAACAGAGAAGATGCGGTACTGGCAGATATGTCTCCACGTCGTTACTTCTGTTTGCAATGTCACGTTCCACAAACGGATGCAAAACCACTAGTGGAAAACGAGTTTAAGGCAGTCGATTCGCTTCAGTAATTGAAACGCGAGTACTAAGAGGTTACTTATGAAAATACTTAAAGCGTTTTGGAAGAGACTGTCGAGCCCGAGTAAAGCTGCCGCTGGTGTGGTTTTATTTCTAGGCTTCGCTGGTGGCCTTCTATTTTGGGGCGCATTCAACACAGGTATGGAAGCAACCAACACAGAAGAATTCTGTTCTGGCTGTCACGCGCCGATCGTTGCTGAAATTCAAGAAACAATTCACTACTCCAACCGTTCTGGTGTTCGTGCGATTTGTTCAGACTGTCACGTTCCTCATGAATGGACGGATAAGATCGTTCGTAAAGTACAGGCATCTAAAGAGCTATTTGCACACTTCGTAACGAAGACGATCGATACGCCAGAGAAGTTCCAAGAGCGTCGTGGACACCTCGCAGAGCGAGAGTGGGCACGTATGAAAAAGAATGACTCTCTTGAATGTCGTAACTGTCATGAGTTTGATTTCATGGATTACTCTCAGCAAGGATCACGTGCGGCAGAACAGCACTCCACCGCTCTCGCTTCAGGCGAGAAAACATGTGTAGACTGTCACAAAGGTATTGCGCACAAACTACCAGACATGAGCGGCGTTGAAGGCTGGCACTAAGGAGACTTACCATGAGTACATTAGAATCTGTAATTTGGCATATCCTTGGCTACAGTGCTATGCCAGTGATTATTCTTTCCGGCTTTGTGGCGGTAGCAGCAATCTCTCTCTGGCTGCTGTCATTTGGTAAGGATAAAGAGGTGTAACGTAACGCATCTCTACTCGTCAACTAGCCTATTTGTTGACACTGAGCGCCGAGCAAATGCTCGGCGCTTTTTATTTATTGCTCAATGGTGCTTACCAACCATAAACAAGCAATCATACATAAAAAAGCGACCATAAAGGCCGCTAAGATTTACTGCTATAGGGAGTTGTTTAAGATTCTTTTACTGGCAGAACCTGTTTGACGTATTGTCCTGGCGCTTCATCAATAACCGGATGGTTTTCTGAGCCAATAGGGAAAGGCTCAACTTGCTCTTTAGGGTTGAATTGGAGTAACCACTCGTTCCAGTGTGTCCACCACGATCCCTCTTTGTGTTCCGCGTTATTCAACCACTCATCAGCAGAGTCATCCAAATTATCGTTCAACCAATAACCATACTTATTTTTAGCTGGCGGGTTCACGATGCCCGCAATATGACCAGACTCACCGAGGACAAATGTTTTGTTGCCACCTGTGTTCAGCGCACCACGGTAAGTTCCCTGCCATAACGCAATATGGTCTTCTTTCGTTGACACAAAATAGCTAGGAATTTTGATCTTATTTAGATCAATCCACACTCCACCAATTTTGACGCCTTTATCTTGCACCAGCTTGTTCTCTAAATAGAGCTCGCGAAGCAAGAAATTGTGAGATGCAGCGCTGACGTTGGTGCTATCGCTATTCCAGTACAACAAGTCGAAATCAACCGGACTGTTACCCTTCAAGTAATTGTCGACGTAGTAGTTCCAGTACAAGCTGTTTTCACGCAGTAAACTAAACGTCACGCTTAAGGAACGGCCGTCCATATACCCTTTTGCGTTATTTTGCGCTTCAATTGCACTAACAATGGTGTCATTGATATACGCGCCGACTTCACCTGGTTGAGAGAAGTCGAGCAATGTGGTGAAGAAAGTGGCAGACTTAATGCGCTTCTTCATACGTTTTGCAGCGTAGTACGCAACCGTGCTTGCTAAAACAGTACCACCAATGCAATAACCAGCCGCATTGATTTGCTCTTGTCCTGTTATATCTTCAATTGCAGCGACGGCTTTCACTACGCCTTCTGTCACGTAGTCACCAAACTCTATGTGCGCTTGTGCCTTGCCTGGATTGCGCCAAGACATCATAAATACACTGTGCCCCTGCTCTAACAACCATCGAACCATTGAGTTCTTTGCCGTTAAATCAAGGATGTAGTATTTATTGATGAAAGGTGGGACGATGAGCAGCGGCGTCGCATTCACTTTCTCTGTTAGAGGTCGATATTGAATCAACTCAAACAATTCGTTTTGAAAAACCACATTGCCCTGTGTCGTCGCAACGTCATCGCCCACACGGAATGCATTGTTATTCGTCATACGAATTTTTAAAATGTCTGCGCTCGACTCAACGTCTTCTTTCAACTGCTCTAAGCCTGCCAGTAAGTTTTGACCGTTTTGCTCAAGTGTCAGCTTCAAAAGCTCTGGGTTAGTGGCGATGAAGTTGGAAGGAGAAAGGGCGTTAATGGCTTGGCGAGAGAAAAAAATAATACGTTCTTTCGTCTTTTCATCTAAGCCTTCCAAAGACTCGATGGTGTCCAGATAGGTCTTACTAAATAAAAGGTAGGATTGTTTGATGAAGCTATACATGGCTTCATTTTGCCACGCTTCGTTTGAGAAACGCTTATCCCCTTTTTCAGCTTCGACGATTTGTGCTTGGTTCCCTGCCAATGCAACATTCTGCCAAATTTGCAGCTGCTGTTCCCACCACTGTGCTTGCAGCTTTAAAATCGCAGCAGGCTGATTCGCAGCTTGTTCGAACAGTTTGGCAGTATCCTCAAAGTTCACTTCTTGCATGGCCTTGTTTAAAGGAGAGTTCACGACTGCCTTGTTCACTTCGAAATCATGCCACCACTGATGATTGGTTTCCTGAAGCTTCACAAGATAGTCCGAAAAGAAGTGTTGAAACATAGTCTTACTCCTATATTCGGAAAAAACAACGCCGCCCAAATCTAGGGGCGGCGAGAATCGGACAAATTACGCTGGAGTAACAGTCTTTAGATTTTCCGAAGTCATTTTCTCAACGTCTTCTTTGAACTCTTTTGCAATCGCTTGAAGCTTGTTGCTGTCATCCATCATTTGTTGAGAAAGTTTAGTAAGTACGCTTAGTTGCTGGCTGTTGAAAGCAGTCAATGACGTTACGTCTTTGATTTCTGTCGCTGCTTTCATCTGGTTTAGACCCACTTCACTGTATGTGCGAATGGCGTTCAATTGAAGCTCGGTCAACACTTCTACGTTTTTTGTCACTAGCTTGTTGAACTTCAAGTAAGGTTCTAGATTTTTTTCAGTTTGATCGCTAAATGTTTTGAAGAAATCTGTGTACATGGTTTGTCTCCTAGAGAAAGAATTAAAAATGTCCGTTTAAATAATTACTTAACTGTCTTTACAACCACAGCCGTGCCCATGCCGCCGCCCACACAAAGTGAAGCAACGCCATATTGACCATTTTGCTTATGAAGCTCGTGAACCAGCGTGACTAAGATTCGGTTTCCAGATGCACCAAGCGGGTGTCCCAGCGCGATAGCACCACCGTTAAAGTTCGCTTTATCTTGAATCGCGTTAACTGGAACTTGGTTTGTTTCCGCCAACTGATGAATCACGCCAAGTGCTTGCGCTGCAAATGCTTCGTTTAACTCGTAAACGTCAATGTCATTTACTGTGAGTTCCGCTTTTTCGAGTGCTTTATTGACCGACTCTACAGGACCTAGGCCCATGATCTTCGGATCAAGACCCGATTGCGCATAGCTTACGATCTCAGCAAGCGGCGTTAATCCATGCGCTTTAACTGCGCTTTCAGACGCCACGATAATCGCACTCGCGCCATCGTTAATGCCTGATGCATTACCCGCAGTCACAGTGCCTTCGCGGTCAAAAGCAGGACGTAGCTTGCTTAAGGCTTCCATTGTCGCGTTCGCTTTTGGGTATTCATCCGTATCAAACATCACGGTTTCACGGCGTTGCTTTACTTCCACTGGCACAATTTCGTCTTGAAATTTGCCAGCTTCGATAGCGGCTACCGCTTTCTGTTGGCTAGACAGCGCGTATTCGTCTTGCTGCTGGCGAGTTAAGCCGATTTGTTTTGCTACGTTTTCTGCCGTCACACCCATGTGATATTGGTTGTAAACATCGGTTAAACCGTCCGCTATGAGCAGATCTTTTAGCTCCAGATTGCCCATTTTGTTGCCATCACGAATGCTGCTTGGTGCAGCAAACGGAATCTGAGACATGACTTCAACACCCGCTGCAACAACGATCTCAGCATCGCCACTACGGATATGGGACACGGCATCCATGACCGTTTTCATGCCACTACCGCAAACCATGTTTACGCCATATGCAGGAACAGATTCAGGAATCCCCGCAAACAGTGCCGCTTGGCGGCCAACACCCATTCCTTGACCTGCACCAACAACGTTGCCAACAATCACTTCGTCAACCTTGTCGCCAGGCAACTTTGCCGCTTCCAACGCGCCCTTAATCGCTACTGCTGCCAGATCGCCAGCAGAAGTATTTTTCAGGCTACCACCAAAAGCACCAATTGGAGTACGCTTCGCCGCTACGATAAATACTTTTTCCATCATCTTCTCTCCTTAGTGCATGTATAAGCCGCCGTTCACCGACAAAGTCTCTCCGGTGATGTAGGCGCCCGCATCGCTGACCAAGAAGCTCACTGATGCTGCAATTTCCTCTGGTGTCGCAAGACGTTTCATTGGAATTTGGTTCGTAATGGATTCCAGCACTTCTGGCTTCATTTGCTCAACCATTGGCGTACCCGTGTAACCCGGAGCGATAACATTAACTGTCACACCCGAGCGAGCACCTTCGTATGCTAAGGCTTTAGAGAAACCGATCATCCCAGCTTTCGCCGCCGAGTAGTTTGCTTGACCAAACTGCCCTTTAAGACCATTGACTGAAGAGATATTGATGACACGACCACCGCCTTTTTCGCACATTGCAGCGAAGAGGGGTTGCGTAACGTTGAATAAACTATTGAGGTTGGTATTGATGACATCATTCCAAGCTTGCGCAGTCATCTTTTTAAACACGCCATCACGTGTGATTCCTGCGTTGTTGACAACAACATCAATGGTTCCCTCCTCCCCAAGCAATTGCGCCAATTTCTCTGCACACTCTGTCGTGTTTGTTACATCCAACTCAAAAAGGCGAACCTGATCTTTGGTAAACCCTTTGCTGTTGAACCACTCCAGCGCACATTCGTAGTTACCTGTGAAATAAGTAGCGATTACACGGTAACCGTCATTGACTAATTGAGAGGAAATAGCAGAACCAATTCCGCCTTTTGATCCAGTGATCAAAGCGACTTTCTTCATTGAAGACTCCATTCTTAACGGCATTTAAAAAGCAAACTTAATACACTGATGAAATAGTTCACCAACTGACGTGTTTATTTATTCTTTTGACAACCAATCCCGTGCTGCCTTTATTTTAAGTTAACCTAGAAATATTACATTTCAAATAAAAAACTCACCCAATTGCATAAGATTGATTTAGATCTCATTACCCGTGAAATGTTATAAAATGGTTAATTTTACATAAGTCATTGTTTTAAATCACACTTCCACAAAAGCCACACCAACAGAAATAGAAACATAAACATTAAATATCATGAACTTACATACAGAATGGTAGACGTTACATTATGTCATGATTTAAGATCTGAATTTTAAGCCTATATGATTACAACAAACTTGAGATTAGAATAATAATTCAATTATCGGTAAAAATAATTATCAAACATATCATTTAATTACTGCATTTAATGATAATTTAGTTATCAATTCGATTATTTTAATACAATGATGATTAATACCGATAAAATATAATAAATTGAATATATTTAATCTAAAAATGATATAAGAGCTTGTCTCATACTGGTGCAATACGCACTATTATGACGCATAGATTAAAATATAATTTCATTTTAAATTTATATATTCGAAGAACATCAACTAGCTACTAGTGAAAGTAATCGCTCGCTTTGTAGTAGCATCCTTTTCCACTTTGCACTATCTTTGTGGCTTCTCTTTAATCACTAAATCATCAACAGATATGAATCTTGCATTGCTCAGTATGTTCATCCCTACTTTCTTTTTTGTCTCAATCACGCCTGGTATGTGCATGACTCTCGCCCTAACGTTAGGTATGAGTATCGGTTATCGTCGCACGTTATGGATGATGATAGGAGAACTTCTCGGTGTCGCGCTGGTGTCAGTCTCTGCGGTGTTAGGTATCGCTGCGATTATGCTCAATTATCCTTGGATGTTTATCGCGTTAAAGTTCATTGGTGGCGGTTATTTACTCTATCTTGGAGTTGAAATGTGGCGATCGCGAGGGAAACTTGCGATTAATGTCGACAACTTAGAAACACCAAAGAGTGACAATATCGCACTTATCATGCAAGGCTTCGTTACCGCAATCGCAAACCCAAAAGGCTGGGCATTTATGATTTCTCTTTTACCGCCTTTTATAGACCAAAACGCAGCACTTGCACCGCAACTGATCATACTTGTCTCCATTATTTTACTGTTTGAGTTCATTTGCATGTCTCTGTACGCTACTGGTGGTAAAGGGTTGAAACACGTATTAGGTCAGTCTAAGAATGTACGCCTAATGAACCGTATCGCAGGCACTTTAATGATGGGAGTTGGTGTCTGGTTGCTACTAAGCTAAGGCAAACTGGAAACAATGAAAAATATTCTGAATAAAATCGCTAAAGTCATGGGTGAAGTATTGGACTTTCAAGCCCGAGTTTGGGTTGTGAACGTCTATAGCGGTGAGCATAAAGGCGAGTCTTATGTCGTTAATGAAGATGCTTTCTCTGTACCTCTTCAGTGGATGAAGAAGAAAGGCTACCAAGAGTCGATGTTGAATAAAGTCGAAGCAATGAAGCGCTCACAAGTCTTAGAGTTCGATTTGGGACTTGTGAAACATCGCTTGATGCGCGTGAAATAAGCACAAAAAAGCGCCACTCAAGATGAGTGGCGCAAGCACTTTTACCTTAAAAATAATGCTACGGCGCAGCGTCGATCTCAACTGGAAGATAATGTTTCGGCTCCAGTTTCAACCACTCCGGCAGCACAGTACCAATCGAAATCGAAGACCATGTACCCGACAGAACGCCAATAAACATGGCGGTTGAGAAACCAGCCAAAGGCGCTCCTCCCATAATCCATAATGCACCAACAGTGATCAATGTCGTACCAGATGTCACCATGGTGCGTGAAAACGTCGCGATAACAGCTTGATCATTGATGTCTTCTGTTTTCCAACTCTGTTTCGCAATCAACAGCTCACGGATTCGGTCTGCAATGATGATAGAGTCATTCAATGAGTAACCTAAAATTGCTAACACCGCTGCAAAAACGGTTAAGTTGAACTCCATTTGAGTAACTGCAAAAAAACCAAGCACTAAGATCACATCATGGGCCAAAGCAAACAGTGAACCACTGGCCAAACGCCACTCAAAACGGAAACACAAGTAACCGAGAATACTCAACACACAAATCAACAATGCTAAGCCACCTTGTTCAAACAAGTCTTGGCCAACTTGAGCGCCAACTATACTGTTGCTGACAACATCAACTTGGTGAGAGATTGGCTTCAACACCTCTTCTACACTTGGCAACGTTTGTCCATCTTCCGGCGCAGAGTAACGAATCACCCAACGGCCATCTTCACCAGAGCGTGTCACTGACGCAGATTCACCAAGCTTTGGTTGCAGAACGTCAAGCAGACCATGGTTAGTTAGCTGCTTATCTACCTTTACTTCTGTCACCATACCGCCAGTGAAGTCCAAACCTAGGTTCAACCCTTTAAAGCCTAGAGCGACGATCGCGATCACCGTTAAAATGATGGAAACTAGCGTAGTAAAGTAGCGAATTTTACGAATATTTTGTTTTAGCATTTCGACCATGATTAAACCCTCACATCACGACGGGCATCGCGGCCCCAAATTAAATTGATCATTGCTCGAGAGGCAAATACGCCTGTAAACATACTGGTTAACAAACCTAATCCGAGTGTTAAGGCAAAGCCTTGGATTGGGCCATTACCGATGGCGTACAAAATCACGGCGGTGATCATGGTAGTAATGTTGGCATCAAGGATGGTCGAGAATGCGCTGTCAAAGCCAAGATCAATCGCTTGAGCGAAGCTGCGGCCTTCACGCATTTTGTCCTTAATACGTTCAAAGATAATAACGTTGGTGTCTACTGCCATACCGACGGTTAACACTAAACCGGCAATACCCGGAAGCGTTAGAACCGCTCCTGGTAACAAGGCGATTAAGCCAAGCAAACAAAGCATGTTGGCACAAAGCGCCACGTTTGCTACCCAACCTAAGCGGCGGTACCAAAGTGCCATAAAGGTCAGTGTTAGTCCCATACCTAAAGCCAGTGCTGCAAAACCGTTTTCAATGTTTTCTGCCCCCAGAGAAGCACCGATTGTTCGCTCTTCCACAATAGTAACCGGCGCGGTCAGTGACCCCGCGCGAAGCAATAGCGCCAACTGCTGCGCATCGTCCATGCTACCTGCCCCAGTAATACGGAACTGGCTACCAAGCTGAGATTGAATAGTCGCGACGCTGATAACGCGCTCACTACGCTCAGTTACACCGCGATCGTTTGTTTTGTATTCACGGTAAACGGTCGCCATTGGCTTGCCGATGTGAGTTGCTGAGAAGTCACTCATTTTCTTACCACCAGCGTGGTCAAGAGAAATATTGACTTCTGACATGCCCATTTTGTCGACACCAGCACGAGCGTTCACGATGTGCTCGCCCGTTAGAACTGGTCGTTTTGACAAAATCACAGTACGACCATCATTATCTTGAAGAACAAGATCTTGGCTGCTGTGTGCTTGGCTCGCATCTTTCACTTCATAAAACGCCAAGCTTGCTGTTGCACCAATAACGTTTTTCGCTTGAGCAGGATCTTGTACACCAGGGAGCTCAATTCGAATGCTCTCTTTACCTTGGCGTTGCACTAGTGCTTCTGTGATACCAAGTTCTTCAATACGACCACGCATGATCTTCAGGTTTTGTTGAAGAGTCGACGATTGAAATTCTTGGATATTTTGTTCACTCGGTTCAAGCACAAAGCCACGAGATGAACTTTTTGAAATCCAGCCCGGGTAGTTTTGACGCAAGAACTTGTTCACTTCCGACAATGCTTGCTCGCTGTCACTGTTTACCGTAATTCGGTTGCCACTTTCTGCTCGAACTTGCACACCACGAACACGTTGATCACGTAGATTCGCTTTGATTTCATCAATCAATGCATCACGTTGTTCTTCAAACGCTTTATTCACATCAACATTCAACAAGAACTGAACGCCACCACGAAGGTCAAGACCGAGCTTAATTGGGCTAAAGCCCATCTCATTCAACCATTCTGGCGCAACCGATACGTATGAGAAAGTGATGCTGTCGTCTTTATTTAGCTCTTTGTTTAACAACGCACGAGCTTTACTTTGCGCATCTTCACCATCGAATACAATGGTTGTTTTACCGTCTTTTTCGATAATTTTGTCGGCTGAAATATGGTTGGTTTTTAGCAGTTGATTCAGATGAACAACCGACATTTCACTGTTGTTTTGATCCGTAAACGTCAACTGGATAGAAGGCTGTTCGCCAAACCAAGTTGGTATAGCACTTAGGGTTAAAATAATGACTGTCGTGATTAATACGACATATTTCCAAGCTGAGTAGTGATTCATCAGCTTTCTGTTCTTTTGCTGCTGTGGTGTTTTTTTCATGTAAACATCATCCCTTCACGATGAAGTGAAGCTTTTAATAACAAGGCTTAACACACGACAGATGCTCCCAGAATAAATTCAGGGTATGAAATGCTCAGAACGCTCACGTCCTGTCGAATACAATTGTCGTGTTAAGAGTGCACAATGGTGCAAATAGATGGTGTTTAGGCAGAAAACTGACTATTGAGTGCGACGTACATGGCATTGGTCTCTTTCCAACCAGAAATGCGATGATCGCTTGTGAAATGATAAAATGTGGACTGGTTGTGACGCCAGTTAATGTCCATCAAGCTGTATGCGTAACCCGCATCAGCGTAAAACGGAGTAGTGAGATCGCCGACAAAATCTACGTGCTCGTCATCAAGCCCTTCCCGTAAGTAAGACGTCCAGCGCTGAGAGTTAAACAAAGCAACGGAATCGAGACTTGCATGGCCTTCAGATACTGGAGATTGAGAGCTTTCTTCTGAAACTTCAGAAAAATCGACGGAAGAGTTTGGCGATACACTTACGGCTACAAAAGGTTGTAGCTTAGAAAAGTGCGGTACGTGAGCCTTGTGGTCGATTTGCGCAGCAGATACATGCACTGGTAGCAATACCATTGCAAATAGCAGCAAAATCAACTTTCTAAGGTAAATCCAAGGCATAGGAACTCACTAAAAACACAAAGAGCCAAGTTAGGTCACTTGACTCGTTGATAGTATTCCTATTGATTATGGTTCACAACTAAAAAGTTATAAATCTCTGATTTCAGGTTTGCATCGTTATTGCTTTTATCAAAACGTCTTTAGAAAACTAGTGTAATTGGTGGTGAGTTATCGATAAAAAATATCGCCCTTATCAACATCTAAGTAGATCTTGTTCTCTTGCTCCAAACCGCCACAATAGATGAAGTAAACGTTGCGCTTTTTAAACGTCACAGAACGAACCCAGCCTCCGAGCTCCTCAAAATCACTCGGATCACAGGTTTCATCGTCTAACAATTGCTGTGTTTTCTTACGGAAAATATCCAAGTGAACTTTTAAATCATCCGACTTCTGTAGGTATTCATCCAATATCTCTAAGCGCTCTTGCTCTTTAATAACTGGCTCTGCATCAGATAACCCTTCAGCATTCAACCATTCGGCTTTTTCTTCTCCACCCTCTTCATAGACAAGATAGCCGGAGATTCGGTACCACCCATCTACTTTTTCTAACACCGATACTTTTTCTCCCTTATAGAGCGTATCGACAACTAAAGCATTAGGGTTAGGCTTGTTGTAAACATTGACACGACGCTCAATAACGTAGTACTCAGTAACTTCCGGGGGAACGGCTTCTAAATCCAGAATCGGTTTGGATGTTTCTTTTTGCAGTGACGATTGCTCGACTTGTGTAGCCTTTGGTGCTTCAGGTTCATCTTTCTGCATAAAGAAGAAATAGTATCCAGCCCCCGCTCCGCCGAGCAACAGCATGACAATCAATGCGACGAGAATTTTCTTCATGCCCTTTTCCTTTTCATTCTTTATTCTTATCCCACCAGCAGCACGCATGTCGTAGAAATTTGGGTATATACTCAAAAGAGCAGGTCAACTAACGCGAGCAATAATGATCAACAGACTCAATTGGATACTACTATTTCTTCTGTTCCCGATAACGGGGCACGCCAATATTCAATGTAACCCATCGTCGTGGAATGACAATCTTACCCAATTCAATCGTTTAGAGTCCAATTACAATCAGCATGTTGAGGTATTCAATACACTTTTGACCGAACATAAACAGCGTCAGTTATTGTCCGAAACCTTTTCACTGCATGAACTCGTGCTACTTTGGCGTGCCAAGTCGAACCAAAATGTGTTCAAAGCGCAATTAAAAGCATCGATTCAATACAAAGAAGAGCTCACAACTAAAGCGAATCAGCTGCTTAAATTGAGCACACAATCCCAATGGTCAGCTAATGGGTGGGAGATCCTGGCCCAAAAGTGCCGCGAGTCAAACAAAACAGCCAATCAAATAACTGCGGAATGGTATAACACCAACGCTTTGGAACTTGCTGAAGATTACAAGCGCCTCTCTTCACAATATCAAACTCTGTCACAAGTCTATGATAAAGAAGCTCGAGCACTTCAATACGCTCAAGATGTTTCGAAGTAAAAACAGAGCCAGTTTTGAATAGACGATGTTGGTTTTTCACTCCAATATTGGACGTTATTCGTGCTTTTTATCTTTCCTTAGTCGTGAATAATATCAAATGTAAATAATGGGATTGTTCCCTTTGACAAACTTGACTAAACCATGACCAAGACAATCAATTTATAGAGACATACGTCACATTAATGCTTTACTTATGGACATTTTTTGGTTAGTTTAGCCATTAATAAAATTTAATAAAAAGTCACATTTGGCTGGAGATGATGCTACAAACATGGTTATCAATCGATTAAGTAACAGGGAATGTCCTAATGCTACCAAAGCCAAGTTTTTGTCAGTAGTTAGGCACGTAAAAGAGTTCGGTTCAATCAGTGATTTGGATCTTTGTAAAATCTTCGGAGAAACAATATGGAGTGATGGGAGGGAATACCATTCAGCCGCTTTCTCATTCAAGGTTGATAGATACACAGGTAACTGTGAAATCTCACAATACAAAAACCAATAAGGCTTAAGAATTTATAAGGCGGAGTCAGGAAACGGACTCCGCTTTTTTGATCATGGCAATCGTAAAGTCGTGCTCGGAGTACCCCTCAATCAATCGTGTATTCGGACACAGCAACCGACAATAGCGAAAGACACCTTCTTTATTGTGCGACGCTAACATTTTCATGCTGGGTAGTTTGGATTCATCCAACAAGTTAAACACACAACCTTTCTCTGTCGCTCGGTACATTTTCTCAATCATTTCAATGGTGTGATTTGGGTTGGTGGATTGATAGTTCAATGATCCGGAAGCAAAAACAAAGTCGCAACGAGGCAATACCAACGTTGAAAAGTCGCCACATATAAACTTACTTTGCGTGCGAAAATCTCGTTTTCTGGCTTCAGAGATAAACTGTTTTTGCTGATCAATGCCAATATAGCTTTGAGGAAGCCCCCCCGTAAGTTCGATAAACACTAACAAGTCTCCGTAGCCGCACCCAATATCTAAAATACTTGAACCGTCTAACGTTAACCCTCGGCACAACGCCTCAAAACGGCTGATCTGACTATACTTATCTGCCCATCCCAGAGTTCGGGCTCTGTCTTTACCAAACTGCCTATATCTCTTTCTATGATAGTGAGCAATCTTAAGTCTATCGAAAAATTTCATCTTTCTTATGCATAAATCGGCAAACTGCCATTTCCTTTCACTTGTCTAATCGCCAGGTGGGTATGAATATCTTTCACATTTTCTAATCGCTGTAACTTTCTAGTAAATGTTTCATAGCCAGCAAGATCTTTGCTGACCACCTCTAACAGGTAATCATAGGCCCCTGATACGACATGGCATGAGATCACTTCATCCATCTCAACAACGGCATGTTCAAACTCATCAATCGAAGAAGCTTGGTGGTTATTTAAACTCACTTCAACAAATACAGTCATCGCGATGCCTACAGTGTCTCTGGACACAATAGCTCGATAACCACTTATTACACCTTCCTGCTCCAAACGCTTAATGCGTCTTGCACAAGGTGATGCCGATAGCCCTACTTGATCAGCAAGTTCTGCCGTTGTCAGAGTGGCATCCTTCTGCATTAGATTGATAAGTTGCCTGTCAATTTTATCCATTTATTCTTCCGTGCCTTTAATCACTAACAATTAACACTTATACGAAATTTATCACCAACATCAAGCCTAATTACGTCAAACTTTGCCTCCCTTTGGCAAGAGTTTTATTCAACAATTAACACATCATTTACAAATGGACATGTCGATAATGATCTTGGGATACGCAGCTATATTAACGACCTTACTGCTTTGGTCTGGTTTCTTTATTTCTTTAAAAGGGGGCGCAATTTCTGCCTTGCAGCCAGCCGATATCGCGTTAGTTCGCTTTCTCATCCCAAGTATAATTTTATTACCATTTGTGATTAAGCATAAACAGTCGCTGCGCGTAGTGCCTAAACGCTACCTGGTTGGTGTTGTGGTTGGAAGCGGCCTTCCCTATCTTCTGGTCGTCGGAACGGCTATGCATTTCGCTCCCGTGGCGCACGGCAGTGCATTAGTACCTGGCACTTTGCCATTGTTTGTTTCTGCTATCGCGGTACTTTGTTATCAACAGTCGCTGAGTGCTCACCGCTTAATCGGGCTTTCTACGGTGTTGTTAGGGATTTTCGTATTCCTTCTTTCTAATAGCGGCGCAGAGTACAACTGGTCTCAATTACAAGGGCATATCCTGTTTCTAACTGGCAGCATCATGTGGGCTGCTTTCACCATCAGCGCTCGTGTCGCCAATCTTAATGCACACGTCTGTGCAGGATTCGTTGCAATTGCGTCTTTGGCTCTGCTCATCATCGCCGTTGGTTTCGGGTGGGTAGACAGTTATTTGGTGGTAACACCGTTCAGCCAGTGGCCATGGGAGGAGTTATTTGGCCACGCGATGCTACAAGGTGTTGGCGCAGGTTTAATCGCTTCTTTCACTTTCATTTATGCAATTAGGATCATCGGTGCCGAAGCCAGCGCAGCTTTTGGTTCATTAACTCCAGTCGTCGCGACACTTCTTGCCGTTCCAATTTTTGGTGAACAACCAGATTCTCTCACTTGGTTAGCGCTGATGTTGGTCACATGCGGCAGTATTGTGGCAAGCCAAATCTTTATGAAAGGTGGAATGAACCAAACTTATCGCCCACCACTTCACAGATAGCGATGATTTTACAAAAACTTATGCCTTACTATCTTGAATAACAAAATGGCGTTTTGATAGCCTCAGCTTAACTAAAAATTAAAACGCCAATGTGATGCCAGCCACTCATACTAAAGATGAACTGCATAGGTTTCTCAAACCGGGAATGAAACTTTCTACTAATTTCGAATTTGGGCCTAAGGATCAATATACGTATTCCACCACCTATCTTGGGATGAAAGAAAATGCTTATTTGATTCTTGATATACCAATGCGTTTGCTTGAAGAGCAAGTGATGAGAAAACTCCCCAACGCCGATGTCATCGTGCGTGGTGTATCAGATACGGAGTTAGGCCATGTCATTGCGTTTAAGTCCAGCGTACTGACGACGACCGTTCGACCATCCCCCCTTTTGTTTATCCGCATTCCAGGAACATTTGCAACCAAACCAGTTCGAGAACATGAGCGTTACAAGTTGCAAATGAACTGTAACGTTATTCATGCAGGGAACGTCTACGACGGTAGCCTTATCGATTTCTCTCTAGCAGGTGTTGGTATATCAACCTTGATTGAGCCCGAATTCAACGTGGGTGAGAGTGTTACCATCGAATGTCCGTTAAGCCACTATATCGGAGAAGAAAATCGATGTGTCATTGCCAACATTAAGAAATTGGCGAAGGGATGGGTAGTTGGAATTAAGTTTGCTAGTTCCATTGAGATGACTCACGAACTAAAAACAGAGTTACTGGAGCAATCCTTTCTAACCAGTAACGTCTGAACTTACTGCTCGCTAAAGCGCGTCGCCTCAAAGCTGTTGAGTATTCTGTGAACCGTATAGGTCACAAGCAGCATCGCAACAATAGCAAACAAAATACTGCTCACGCGATACAGCGCACTGAACATTAAGTCACCATCCGGAGTAAGATATTGGCCGAACAAAATGCCTAATGTGGTTAAGCCGCCAAATCCGGCTCCCGAACCGCTAGACTCTTTCACGTGCATATAGCTGAACATCATAGCCCCAATCCAAAGCAATGGGACGATAAACAATAAGGTATCCGACCAATCGTATAATACAAGTTGTCCGACGATACCAAAGGTCACCCCCATCAAGGTTCCCATTGCTCTTTTTCGCGCATATCCTAAAGCACCGTTCCAATGCATAGGAAACAATAAAAGCAAGGTTGTCGCCTGAGCAGACATAGAGTCACTGAGGTCAAATAGCTGGAATACAAGGAAAGACATTGTAGCGATACTCGCCCCCATAAGGGCTTCATGACGCATGCGATGACTCTGTTTAGGCTGCGACGGTTTCGCTGGTGGCTGACGAGGTTCCGCATCGGGAATCAAAAATGTCACCACATAAGCAACGAACACTGAAATAACATTCGCTTGCAGGTTGCTAAATATTAGGTCATTTAAGTCAGTGGTTGGATAACTAGCAAAATGCAGCATGATGCTTAAGCTCAGTACGCTGTTCGCTCCAAATAAGAACAAGCTCCCTTTTGACATACAGGCGAATTTATATAGGAACAACCCGAATGCAATGATTGTCATCATGCCTGGGTGCCCACCAAATAACCCACCAAGCACACCAACTTCTAATCCACACACAACCGCTGAAAAAATCAGTTGTCGTGCGGCATGTAGACTCATGACTGGCACCATTCCAAGTAACAACATCGGGGTTACAGTAAAGAATACGCCATAGTTCCAACCAAATACTTTACATAAAGTGAAACCAATAGTCGCACCAGTTGCAATGCGCAAACACTGACGGAAGTCGTTTTCCGACATGGGGTGGTCCCATAACTTCATATCGCCTCCTCGTTAATAAATATAATGAAGAAGACTCAAGAATTGGATCTGGCACCTCGCTAACCAGCCAGATAATGCGTTTTCTGGCAACAACTGCACGGTTGCTCGTGCCCCTGCTGGAAATGCGCGCTGCTGAGGTTCATCGATAGCTAAATGTAAACGTAAGCGCTGCGCGTCTCTCACCCAACGGTTTGAGTCAGTTGGTGTTGCTAAGCGGCCATCCGCATCGAATTGACCCGAGCTGACCCCGGCATCCACACTCGTAATACGAGCTTCAAATACATCACCAGGTAAGCTATCAAAAGCCACTAACGCACGGCTGTTCTGATTAAAGTGTCGTAAACTCTTTTCACGAAAGTCGGCAATGATATCCACGTCATCGGAGACTAAAGCGACAAGAGGTGTACCAGCTGCCGCATAGGCCCCCGTCTCCAGCTGCAAGTTAGCGACAACGCCATCATGTTCCGCCGAGACTTGAGTGTAAGACAGATTAAGTTCCGCTTGTTTTAGCTGGTTTTGCGCTACGCGGATATTCACATTCGTCGCACCTAAATCACCGCGGTTTACTTCCAACTCTTTTAAACGAGCACGTGCGGCCAGTAAGTTCGCTTTAGCTGCCGTTGCACTGCTCTGTGCTTCATCGCGCTGCTGTTGCGAAGTACCATTACGGTGAAACAGGGTATTAAGACGTTTTGCTTCGCGAACTTTTTGTTCCGCCACGATTTTGCTCGCTTCAACTTCTGCTTTTGCCGCAGCAATAGAAGCATCAAGTTGTTCGTTGTTTTGAATCACACGCTCAAGGTTAAGTTGAGCCTTTTCTACGGCGAGCTGATAAGGCTGGGGATCAATCTGAAATAGTAGATCGCCTTGGCTTATTTCTTGGTTGTTGGCAACATAAAGATGCGTAATCTGCCCACTCACACGGGGGGCCACTTTAGTTACCACACGCGTTGCCATTGCCTGAGGCGTCAACGGCATGGCGAGATCTGCAACTAGAAAATAGGCAAAGACAAGGACAAACGCGACGCAAGAATATTTGATCCAACGTGCGAATTTTTGATCTGGAGTCATAGGCGTTTACTTCTCTTTTAATTCGGTTTTCTGACTTATTCGCTAAGTGAATCAAGCGCATTGTGAGCAATCTGATCAAGAATCAATGAAAGCTGCTGAAGTTCCTGGTCGTTGATGTCCGTTAGGAGCTTGCTTCGAACTTGAAGAATTCGAGCCTCCATTTGCTTTAGTAGGGTTTTCCCCTCTTCTGTGAGGCTAACAATACGTGCTCGCTTATCGTGTTCACAGCAATGGCGAACGATCAGAGATTGCTCTTCTAATAATTTTAATGTTCGCATCAACGACGCTAACTCGATCTCAAGCGCTTCAGCCAAATGCTTCTGACTGATGTTGTCACCCATTCGATAAAGCTTCCATAACGCAGTCCAACGCGGATACGTTAGGTTTAAAGGCTCTAACTCGCGATCTGCAACCATTTTCCACAAACGAGCAACACGAGATAATTTTTCAGCCAGAGAAAGGTCTCGCAAACTGTTGATGTCTTGAATCATAAGATCTACTCAATTACTTAGCGTGCTAAGTAATATAAAATAGTTAGCACGCTAAGTAAATATCTTTTTGTGATTGAAATCACGTTGGGTGTGTCAGTGAAGGGGCAGAAATCTAAGTAACACAACACTATGTTTGAATTTGAAATGCAGCGATGTACACAACAAACGTCGAGACCAATAAAGTCTGATTTGTATAAGAGTAAAAGGGTCAGATACAAAAAAGCACAACCCACAGTCATGGTGTTGTGCTTTTCAGATAATGAATAATTGGGTTATCTCGTAGTGAGCCAATTATTCATGTTCGCTCGACTAAGAACCGCTGCTTAAAATCCACAAATGCTTCATGGAGCGCATTTTCTTTAATCGGCTTGAGAAGCACGTAATTCGCACCCGATTCCATAAAGGCGTCACTGGTTTCTTTCGCGGTGTCAGCAGTACACGCATAAATTGGCGTGCCTAGTTTTAGCTTTTGTCGGATCTCTTTGGTCGTTTCAATTCCACCAAGATGCGGAAGTTGGTTGTCCATCAGTATCAAATCGTAAGTATGATCTTTTAAGAATTCCATTGCTTCTAACCCATCTTTCGCCCAATCAACCTGCATTTTGTACTTGTTACAAAACGCTTTTAGAATGAATGCGTTAGTATGGTTATCCTCTACCAACAACACTTTGAGACTCTCTGCAAATAGTTCACCTGGCTTAACACGCAAACTCGAATCAAGAGGGGTGAGTACTCGCTCACGATCTTTCACTGGCATTGTAATGACAAAAGTCGTTCCTAAACCTTTCTGACTGCGGACTTGAACATCACCTTCCAGCATGTCGACAAGGCTCTTCACAATGGTCAGCCCTAAGCCACTGCCACCGTATTCTCGAGTCGTTGTTGCTTCTTCTTGAACAAAAGGTTCGAACATTTGGTCGAGTTTGTCAGACTCGATGCCGATACCTGTATCCGTAATTTCCACGACCAGCACGCTATTGTCAGCACCATAGAACTGCTCCAGTTCAGCATGCAAGCGCACGCTACCCGAGGGCGTAAACTTTACTGAGTTACTGACTAGGTTGAATAAAATTTGGTTCAGACGAACTTGGTCAGTAAAGATTTCAACATTGGGATCTATTTTGTTTTCAATGACAAGGTTGACGCCTTTACTTTCACAAATAGGACGATAAATGTTTTCTAACGTTCGAATTGTATCAGTGAAAGAAAACGGGTGCTTTTGGATATTAAACTTACCCTGCTCAATCTTCGAAAAGTCCAAAATATCATTCAAAACAGCAAGTAAGTGCTCACCACTATGTCGAAGTACGTCAATTTGGTTATTCTGCTCTTCTGTTTCCACAGAGTCTTTTAGCAATTGAGCAACCCCTAAAATTCCATTGATTGGCGTTCGGATCTCATGGCTCATTTTAGCCAGAAAGTCGGCACGGGCTTGAGCAGATTTCTCTGCTTCTTTGCGCGCCAAGTTACTCTGTTTTTCCGCCTCAATTAGCGTGGTTATATCCTGACCTTGAACAATAATACCGCTAATATCTCCATCAACTCGAATCGGCGATAAGTTCCAGCGATATACTTTGTCTCCAATTGGCACATTAACGCCTGTCAACGTAGCTCCCTGAGCCGCCATGCGAAGGTGTGGCATCAACTTTTCTTTGAAACCTTTGAACACTGGGTGCATGGTTTCAATATCGTTTTCCATGACTAACTCTTTGCGTGCTGCCGGATTGATTTGGATAAGTACACCCGATTCAGACCACACCATAATAGGTGATAACGCAAAGTTAAACAGGTCTCGGAAAGACCGCTTTTGTGCTTCAAGCTCTTCAAAAGTGTTTTCTAGTGTCGAACCAATATGATCGAATTCCTCAATATCTGACCCCTCAAAACGCTCAAATCCTTTTTCTTCACGAGCCGAGCGGGTATATGCCATCAGGGATCCTAACTCTTCAACTACTCGATTCTCGATCCATTCTTTAGTCATTAGCGCAATCATAACCATACCGATAACTGAGGCTAGCATTGCTAGCAGGTGTTGGATTTGCAATGTCACCACGCTCTGATTGTCTTGCACAGTAAGCAAGCACAAGTCAGTCTCGGCGGCATTTACCTCAATAGGGGTTTTGATGATCAATAATTGGTCAAGCTTGTGCTGGGACTCTCGTCGTTTGAGTACGTCAAATATTTGATAAGCCTCATCTCCTACTAATGAGCTTGCCAATGGTGTGTTGTTAGCGACCAACACAACATTGTCGACGTTGCCTTCATTTTTTAACCTTTCCATCAACCCAAAGTTATTATCTAAAACAACAACATTGTAAGAGTACCCCATCACTTCACCGGTTTTAGGTTGTAAAACGGGTACACGACGAAGTAAAAGATGGCGAGTTCCCATCGGGGTCTGTGAGGGTAGATAATACCAGTTGTTGCTAAAGGTCACTTGACTGGCAAGTCGGCTAAGTATCAGGTTGTTGATGCCATAGAAATGCGCGTTGCCATCGTCCCAAATAATACCTTGATGATCGGTTAGGAAACGAAACTCCGGTGTATGGGAAGGATCACTCTGGTCAATACTCATGAAAAAGTAATTGAGTGCCTCTTCATCACGTTCTGTATAAAAATCCAATACAACATCACTTTTCGAATTGCTGTTGTGATGAATCTGAATCGCTGCAAAATGGCTATCAAAAATGTTCAGGATCAGGGCAGAGGTCTGCTGCTTGGTTCGGTCGACTTCCTGCCAAATAATCTGCTTCGAGAAGTAATAACTCTGAACAAAGATGCCTAGAATGATCGGAGCAAGTACGAGAATAATTATTTTGGTAATAAGCGTCGACAGTGAGCGACGCTTTCTTGTTTTTGATGTAGTTGTCATCAATTATCTGAGTATCTAAATGCACGTTTTCTTAATGCTTCAATTCTTTCTGGAGAGTCCGATTTGGTAACGACTTCAAAATCACCAGAGTAAACGGTGGGAACTGGCTTTCCTTCTAAATCCCACTTAATGGCCTCAGCCATTGCAATACCTGTATCATCGTTCATACGCATAACGGTAACGTCTAACTCCCCTTTAGAAAGCGCCTCTAACTCTGCTGAACCGCCGCCCCAACCATTGATCATGACATCATCACGACCTAACTCTTTAAGAGCGTCAACAGCACCTAATGCTACATCGGTAGAACACGCGTAAATGAAGTCAACGTCCGGATACTTCTCCAAACTGGCTTTTGCAGCTTCATACCCAGATTGCTTTGTTGCTTTGGTGTAGTAAGCAGATTGTAGTTCAAATTGATTATCGCGGTTCACTTGGTTGATAAAAGTGTTGCCTCTGATGTCACTAATGTAGCCCTCTGAGAAGTAGAGAACACTATAGTGGCTATGTTTAGGGAAACGCTTGCCAAACTCAACGGCCAATTCACGACTTCCTTCTGCGTGGTCGAAACCAACATAAAGAAACGGCTGATGATGTTCCCAATCCCTAACAGGTGTGGTGATATTTTGTAAAATTAACTTGGTTTTCTTTGAATCTAAGACATGCTCAACAAACTTACGATGTCTTGTGGTATCTAGAGTAAAGATCAAGTAATCGGAGTTGCTTTTCAGCGCCTCCATTAAAGACAAACTTTGCTGCTTTATATCTGCATTAGGACGAGTAAACACCTGATTTAGTTGATAGTCGATATCAAGCTTATCTAGGCGTTTTTCAAACGCATCGATGTTTCGAATCCAATAATCAGAGATCTGCTGCCCTGGATAAACAACAGAAATTTTCAGTGGACGCTTCTTGTCTTTTGCTACGGGTACAGGGGTTTCTCTTACCACTTCAGCCAACGCACTAGTTAGCTGCTTCTGTTGTGGAAACTGGTCTAAAAACTCTTGATATGCCCAATACCCATTAAGAACTTGGGTGGCCTGCACATTCGGCGCAAAAGCGGCCATTGAAATCAGGGAGAATACTAACGCTTTTTTCATCTACTGCTCTTTTAGCTTTTTTATGAGCCTAATTCAGCTCTATTCATTACCTAGCCGAGTCATCCTATACTCTTGTAATCTACCTTCCTCTTAGTGCCTGTTTCAATAGTAAATTGGTTCTTGGTCTGAGTGGATGCAAATAAAGTACATTGAGTCGCTTCCTTTGTCTCGATGACGTAGAGACATTTCGCGCTTTTCATACTCAGGACCTGTAAACAGAACACCAGCCCATTATGCGTCAGTTTATTCCTACATGGTACTCCAAAAACAAAAAGAAACCGCCAATGTGACATAGGCGGTTTCCGTGTATCTTTGCGTAGCAAGGGCTTATCAGAGTGCCACTATCTCTAACATCATTTGTTGATGTTCGTCGACGACAATATTTGCTTTTGACATAACGAGCAGCTCTTTTTTCGCTTTAGTTAGTTGCTTAATATAGTACTCTGCTCGCATGGCAAGCGTCTTTGACTCAAAATCCGATGACCATTCCAATACCAAAGGGCCTTTTCCCTTCAAAGCTTTCGCTCCTTTTCCGGTTTGGTGCTGATTGAATCTTCGTTCAACATCATTGGTAACACCACAATACAACGCGTTGCGGTTATTTCGTATCAGGTAGACACTCCAACGCTGCGTTGTATTTTCCATCATGAAAGCAGTGACTCAACCTTAGCTTTTAATTCATCCAGCTCTTCTTTCAGCTGAGCGACTTCGAGCTCTAGCTGGCTTACTCGATCGGAGCTCGAGCTTGCAGCAGACACAGGCGCTGCAAGTTCGGACGCATCAACATCACCACAGAACAAATGCATATAACGCGACTCCCGCTTACCAGCCTCACGTGGTAATTTGACCACTAATGGTCCTTTCTCTTCGCTTGCTAAATGCTCAAGGACCGTTTCCACTTCTTTTACATCATGAAATGTCGCGAGACGATTAGTACGAGTACGAATTTCCCCAGGTGTTTGAGCACCGCGCAAAAGCATACAGCATACAATGCCCTTCTCCTGCTCTGTCAGCTTTAAATCACCAAATTCCGTATTACAGAAACGGTGTTGATACTTGCTGACGCGGCTGTTGAACGCACTTTCGTCACTGACGAGCCTGCGCTCAATAAGAGCATCAACGGCATCGAGAACGTCTGACTCAGAGAGTGACATCACGGGATCACGGTTGCTTTTTTGATTACACGCGTTGGTTAATGCGTTTAGGCTGAGGGGGTAAAGATCTGGGGTAGTGACTTCTTTTTCGATCAAGCAACCAATAACTCGTGCTTCAATTGCCGTTAGCTCAACTTTCATAATGCATTTCCTTATTATTTTTGCATTTGACTTTGTACCTAAATCGCTTCGAAATCATACGCCATAAATTCACACAGCAGTGCAAGAAGCGTTAGCGGTTCAGGTGTTGGTGTCAGGCTAAAGCATAGCGTAAGACCTGACACCCCTTACGAATAGGGTCAGGTATCAATGCTCCGAGAGAATCGGCACTCTCGTCAAATTGCCATCTTGGTCGACCATCATTATTTTTGAACGATTAAGCTCAACTTCGATGATTTCGAGTTGCTCACGGGCGTTGATATACGCCGTTTTTAACTTTTCAGCCACAGAGCGAGTGACTTGCTCATTATCTTGACTATTTACTTGCTCCGCAGTGTTACCAGAGTCCATATCAAGTTCATCATTTTGCATTCAATGGTGTTGATAATATAGTGAAGGCCACGTTATGACAATGAATCGATGGATTCTACGATGTTGGCCAAAACTCGAAGAAAGCAGCACGATTATATGTACACAGCGCAATTGGTTGAGAAATGTTCAACTCTGCATTGCTATTGATCTAAAGACTGTTATGCCACTGGATGTTGTGCTTTAATCGAGGAAGATATTCATAAAATTAGGAAAGAGAACTATGAGTAGCGTATTTGAAATCGTTAACCAAGCTCGTCGTAAAAACAAACTAAAACGTGAGCTTCTTGATAACGAGAAGAAAGTTCGTGATAACCGCAAACGTGTTGATCTTCTAGAAAACCTTCTAGACTACATCAAACCAGAAATGACTCACGATGAAATCGTCGCAATCATCAAAAATATGAAAGCAGACTATGAAGATCGTGTAGATGACCACATCATTAAAAGCGCTGAGATCTCTAAAGCACGTCGTGACATCAGCCGTCGCATTCGTGAGCTGACTGAAGAAGACAAGCAAACTAGCGGCAAAAAATAAACGCGTAAGCTAGATTTTCGAACCCCGAGCAAGAATATCTTCCTCGGGGTTTATTTTTGTCTCTAAACTAACCGCCGTGTACAATCAATCTAACTCTTATTCCTAACGCATGCAGCTTTCTATGTCTTCAACTACGACAAGTACACAACCAACGCTTGCAAAACAATTATTTACGATGACCTGGCCAATGCTTTTTGGCGTTCTGTCTTTAATGAGCTTTCAGCTTGTGGATAGCGCGTTTATCGGTCAGCTCGGCGTTTTACCGTTAGCCGCTCAAGGTTTCACTCTGCCTTTGCAAATGGTCATTATCGGCATTCAAGTCGGTCTAGGGATCGCAACGACAGCGGTCATTTCTAAAGCTCTTGGGGCGAATGAAAGTCGGTATGCCAAACAACTTGGCGGATTGGTATTGATGATCGGCTCAATTGGTGTCGCTATTTTTGGCGGGCTAATTTGGCTTTTGCGCTACCCCATTTTAGCTCTATTAAGCGCTCCAGAATCTGTTATGCCGATAATCGACAGTTACTGGCCTTGGTGGTTATTAAGCTCATGGACTGGTGCGGTTTTGTATTTTTATTACAGTATCTGCCGAGCTAATGGCAATACAATGTTACCTGGCACAATGATGATGATAACCAGCGGCGTGAACCTTGTACTCGATCCGCTATTTATTTTCACGTTTGACTTGGGTATTAACGGAGCGGCAATAGCAACCATCGTCGCTTTTGGGTTTGGTATTTTAGTCGTCGCTCCTCGCGTGAAAAAGAATCACTGGGCAACGACACAATGGCAAGATCTTAACGTAGCCAAAAGTGTTGCATCTATCGGTAACATTATGGGCCCTGCGATGATTAGCCAACTGCTGCCACCGTTGTCTTCCATGCTAGCAACAAAATTATTGGCAAGCTTTGGAACCGCAGCAGTCGCCGCTTGGGCGCTTGGTTCACGCTATGAGTTCTTTGCTATCGTTTCGGTCTTGGCGCTGACAATGTCTATGCCTCCAATGGTTGGACGCTTACTTGGAGCAAAGAACTATGAAGATATCCAAAGGCTCGTCAGTATTGCCGTAAAATTCATTCTAGGTTTCCAACTTTTGATTGCTGCCATTACATTTGCCGTCGCAAACCCACTCGCATTATTGATGACAAGTGATGTGCAAGTGGAGCAAGTCTTGGAAATGCATTTACTGATAGTGCCGATCAGTTTGGGTTCATTAGGGGTTTGTATGCTAATGGTTTCTCTTTGTAATGCATTAGGCAAATCTTACACCGCGCTCACCATTTCAGCGCTGCGCTTGTTTGTCTTTTTCCTACCGTGCTTGTGGGTTGGCGCTCAAATGGATGGAATCCGAGGTTTACTCTTAGGCGCTTGTATCGGCAACCTGTTAGCTGGTGTTTCCGCATACCTAACCTATCGCCAAACCATAAGCAAACTCGCAGGCGCTCAAGCCAACGCACAACAATGAATAATCAGAACTAAGCCCCTGAAGTGGGGCTTTATCGTTTTGACGCCTTGTCTAAGTTGAAATGTTAGCTAGGCGAGTTTTAATTCACTAAAGAGCTCAAATAACTGGTTCGATTTATACGGCTTAGGTAAATAAGCATCCATGCCTGCCGCAAAACAGTTGTGGATGTCTTCTTCCAAAACACTCGCAGTGAGTGCGATAATCATCGTTTTTTCGCGTCCTGCTTTCTTTTCCCAACGACGAATTTCTTTCGTCGCGGTCAGTCCATCCATCACGGGCATCATGCAGTCCATTAAAATTGCATCGAATTCTTCTCCCTTTGTGATGGCTTCTAACGCTTCTTGACCGTTGCTTGTTATCAAATAGTCATAACCTGCTTTATCCAGAAAAAAACTCGCTATTTTCTGGTTCATCAAATTATCCTCCGCAATTAAGATCCTCCGATGAGAGCGCGACGCTCGATATTCAGAGCTGACAACATTATTGGTGACATTGTCACTTGATATAGTCTTTTCAACCTTAGCTAAATCATCAATGACATGCTTAAATCGATTGCCAAGGAAAGGTAATGTGAGTACGGCATGTACTTTTTCTGCATTTTCGTAGGGAGTGGATAAATGATGCTGGCAAATAATCACACGGCGAAGATCGTAATTAAATGATAGATTATCCAAGATTTCATCGGTATTAGCGTCGTTACTGTGGCACAGAAATATTACATCAAAGTCATCATTTATCGCTTGCACTTCATTCACATTATTAACACCAAAGAGATTGATTTTCGCTAAGCGACACTCTTTTAATACTTGGTCGGCGTAGTCGTAATTTGAGCAGATCAAAAGCCCTTTATTAATCACCTCCGAACGCCAGCCAAACACCGGAATTGCTTCAACCTCAATCGAGAATTCAAAGCATGTGCCCACTCCTTTTGTAGATGTTGCTACGAGCTTGCCCCCCATCATCGACACAAGCTGACAACAAATTGCCAAACCCAACCCTGTGCCGCCAAATTGCCTCGACACTCCTTCATCTTCCTGAGTAAAGGGTTCAAAAATCGTGGTTAACTTATCTTGATCAATGCCTATTCCGGTATCTTCTACTTTAAACGTCAGCACTCCACGTTCTTTCTCAAGTAGCTCCTCATAACTAACATCAACGCATACATGCCCACTTTCGGTAAACTTAACCGCATTCGATACCAGATTCGTAACTACCTGTTTGACACGATGATCATCGACCATCACGCGAATGGGGATATTTTCAGCTAAATTAATACCTAACTTTAGCTGTTTAGATGTTGCTTTGGATTGGAATAAAATCATCGACTGATACACGACTTCTCGGATATCCGCTTCTACTAGTGACAGCTCCAATCGTCCAGACTCGATTTTAGAGAGATCCAATATATCGTTAAGTAAAGTAAGCAGTGTTTGAGATGAGGAGTCAATGTCATCAACAACTTCTTGTTGATGCGAAGACAACTCACTTTGAGAGAGTATTTCTGTCATGCCCATGATCCCGTTAAGGGGCGTGCGTATTTCATGTGACATGTTGGCAAGAAACACAGATTTTGCACGATTAGCCGATACTGCTGACTCTTTTGCATGCAGTATTTCTTCAGTTTGTCTCTGCATTTCTTCAACCACTCGATTCACTTGCTGAGCAAAAATGGTCAGTTCATCACTTCCATCAACTTTGACTTTTGTTTGCTTCTCTTCGGAGTTGATCAACGCGTTTAAAGTGTGAATGATCGCATCGAGTTTGCTGTTAACTCGGAACCAAGTACTAAATCCGAGCCAACAAAGCAGGATAACCACTAAGGCAACGCCAAAACTGATCATCGCTATATTGGCCTTTTGTTCATGAACCTGCGTGAGAAGCGACTGCTCAGTTTGTTTGGTGAACCCATCAATGAGCACTTGTAAGCGCTGCACACGAAAATCGAGTTCTTTTAAATACGCGGCGTAGTCACTTTGTGACATGTCTCCTGACATTAATTGTCCGCGAGACGCCAAGTTTCTCTGATATCTCGGCGAAGTAAACAAGCCAAGCAATTTATCCACTTGCTCGTATGACCCACCTAAGTTTAAAAACGCATCCAAATTTTGCTGCTGTCGGTCAATCGCCTGATAAAACATACTTTGACTTAGCCGACTCTCAGGGTCTTGGACTAAACGGTTCGTCAGCCAAGCTTCTTTCTGTGTCCAAAAAGAGAGCTGAGCAAGGTAGGCAATAAAATTTTGCATGCGAATGCCGTCGTCACTGCCATACCATTGATGATTTTGCAACAAAGAGCGCGACATATTTTGGAGCTGTTGAAATGCCCAATCACCCAAATCGTCCATCTCACTCAAGCTACCTGACAATACCCCCAGCATGGCTTCTTTCAGGTCATCAGCATACTCAGCAGTATTAGGGTTACTCACAAACTTTTGATGCAAAGAAGAAATAACTTCACCTTGTTCTTCAATATTAATGGCTGCAGAGACTTGAAGATCAGGCTGTCGGCGTACTTTCTCTATGGAGTAAATAAAGTGGGAGGCCTTGGATATCAATTGGAAACCTTGAATATTGCTAACCGTTTGATTGAGACGGCTCACGCGCAACGCATTATCAGAAAACTGCTGAACTGCAAACACCACTATTACCACAGCGGGTAATAGTGCGAGGAGTGCTAAGCGTGTTTTTATTGATAATCTCAACATCCATCAGCCTAATGGTTGATTTCATCCGTTTATTTAATATTAGACTAGTTTCCCGCATTGAAAGGCATATACGACATTGTTACTTTCAAACAACATTCACCTACCTAGACTATGGTTATTGTGAGTGTTTTATCATCGGCTAATGAAGTGGCAATTGTGATTCAAGTCATATTTTTTGATCTTAAAGTTGGATGCAAACAATAAAGTTTCACTCACAACTAAGAGTCGCCTCACTTTTCAGGAAATCATCTATTGTATGTTTACCTATTGAGTTGCCTTATCGAGGAAAATCACACAAAAATGCAAAATATCCATTTTTGTCAACAAAACTAATTTGAAAGCAAACGTTATCATCGCAAAAAAAGTAAGTTACTTTCTAAATGTCAATACGTGAAAACCACTGCTTTAGTCACATTAATCCACCACTAACGTCCCCTTAAGTAGTGTTTTACACTGGATTTAATTTTCCTAGCAGAATAAGGACTCCGACCTTAGAATCCGCACACATAACTATTACAACCCGATTACATAACCCACCACACTCTTGCACGCTGCCGAAGAGGCAACAGCAGAGAGTATGGTTAGCCCCCAAAACGTGAAAGGTCTAATACAACAATGAGTCCAGAGAAATATCTCCAAGACTGGCAAACTAGCCAAACGATTGCTGAATCTATTTCCCCTCTAATTGGTAAGCTATATCGTCAAAAAGGAATCGAAGTGGTTCTGTTTGGTAAAACGCTTATTAATGCTACTACTATAGACATTCTCAAAACTCATCGCGTTGCAAGACGTTATACCGGTAACCCACTTTCGCTTGAGCACACGATGCCTATTATTCAAGCGCTTTGTGAAATGAGCATTTCTTCATGCCGTGTCGATGTTGGCCAATTGGCAACTATGTACTGGAATGAACATGACGATACAAGCTCTCTAAACGATTTCCTTATCACTGCACTTGATGGCGCTCGCGACGCAGATTCTTCATTGAAAGCGCGTGATGTGGTTCTTTACGGGTTCGGTCGCATTGGTCGACTACTTACTCGCCTTCTCATTGAGAAAAGTGGTCCAGGTTACCCACTAAGACTACGTGCGATTGTGGTTCGTGGCGGTAAAAAAGGCGATTTGGAGAAGCGTGCTAGCTTGCTGCGTCGTGACTCAGTTCACGGTCAGTTCAACGGTAGCATTGTTATCGATGAAGAGCGTAAAGCACTGATCGTTAACGGCAACTACATCCAAATCATCTACGCAAATAACCCAAGCGAAGTGGATTACTCAGCTTTCGGTATCAATAACGCGCTAGTTGTTGATAACACAGGTGTTTGGCGTGATTCTGAAGGCCTGAGCCAACACTTAGCGTGTAAAGGCGCAGAGAAAGTACTGCTAACAGCACCAGGTAAAGGTGACATCAAAAACGTTGTATTCGGTGTAAATGAGTCGGTAATTAAAGAAGATGACACCATCATCTCTGCGGCAAGCTGTACAACAAATGCAATCACGCCAGTCCTTAAGGCTCTGAACGATAAATATGGTGTTCTTTCTGGCCATATTGAAACCGTGCACTCATACACAAACGACCAAAATTTGATTGACAACTTCCACTCTGGTGACCGTCGCGGACGTAGTGCTTCACTAAACATGGTTCTGACTTCAACAGGTGCGGCAAAAGCAGTTGCTAAAGCATTGCCAGAGCTTGCAGGCAAGCTAACAGGCAACGCGATTCGCGTACCGACACCAAACGTTTCGATGGCAGTCGCTAATCTAAACTTAGGTGAAGACGTAGACCGTGATTCACTGAACGATTACTTGCGTGAAATGGCGTTGAACTCTGAGCTTTCGGCACAGATTGACTACACCGATTCAACAGAAATTGTATCAACTGACTTAGTTGGTTCTCGTCATGCAGGCGTCGTAGATGGTCAAGCGACTATCGCACAAGACAAGCGTTGTGTACTTTACATCTGGTACGACAACGAATTCGGTTACAGCTGCCAAGTTGTGCACTGTATGGAACAAATGATGGGTGTTCGTTACCAAACATTCCCTCGATAGGTGAACATTGCTCCACAACGTTAACCACACAGCGTAGCGGACAATATCTCATATTTGTTCTAAATAATAAGCGCCATGCGC
This sequence comes from Vibrio sp. 397, assembly GCF_033339395.1. Lineage (NCBI taxonomy): Bacteria > Pseudomonadati > Pseudomonadota > Gammaproteobacteria > Vibrionales > Vibrionaceae > Vibrio > Vibrio sp. 397. The sequence continues at coordinate 428,474 of NZ_JAWOUN010000002.1, forward strand.
ATTACTAATATTTTTCCCCGTTTATACGCCTGATCACCCTCAGGCGTTTTTTCGTTTCATTCATTTGACACTCTCCGGACAAACTGAACGTCAGCATTCATGTTTTGTTCATGTTCACAGCATTAATCTGAGCACATAAATTACAGAGAGGTCATGATTATGAATCGGATTATTGTAACTGCACTAGCACTGATTACCGGCTTTTTTACGTTAGTATTTAGCTTGATCATTGCGATTCCGTTGACCATCGCAGCATTAATTACCGGTAAACGTATTGAAAAGCGCGTCAAGAAAATGCAGAGAGAAATGCACGAAGAGTATGAGTTTAATACAGGTAAAGCAGATGCGATTGAAGGTGAATTTGAAGAGGTTCGCCGGTAAGTAAATAAGATTTAGATGAGTTTCTCTCCCCCGACCGCTCCTGAGAAACTTCTTGCTTTCACCCTGTCCTTAAAATGGCAGGGTGCTTTTTTGAAAAGCACAATATTGAATAAGCACCTAGCGGTTTATTGCTTTATCTTTTTGTTGTAGGAGGCTGTGTAACCAGCCTCCCATAAATCACCATCGACACCAGAGTATGGGTTGGATTCTTTCGGAGCGCCGCTTAGGCAAGCATCTTTGCCTTCCTTCTTAATTTCATCGATGTGATTTAAAACAAAGTCAAAGTGTTTAGGATCAGCCTTTTGTAGTAACCCGTACAAAAGGCCAAAGCCAAGCATCGTAAATACAAACAGTTCAAAAAACACCCAAATGCTCTTTGTTGAAAAGAATATCCAGGCAACGCTGCAAACACTGGTCAAAATTACTACTGGAGCTAAATCTACTATTCTTTGCATATTGCTCTCACCTTCTAAACGGTCATGAAGTCTCTACCCCTTTCATAGGGTAAGTAAGAGGAAAGTCCGTTTTTATCCAATAAAGCACTCTCGACTTAATATGCGACACTGTTAGTATTAACGTTAAGTGGCTATCGTTCTCATTATAACAATGCGTTGGAAAGTAGCTTTCACAGCAAATGAGAATATGAACCAAAGTAACACTATTGATAATATTAATTTTAGCAACATTTAGCGTCAGAATTACGTAAATTGTGTAAGGGTTACTGAGAGTAGACAAAAAAGCAGCCACACGGGCTGCTTTTAGTATTTCTGTCTTGCGAGCTTGTCTATACCGTTACGACCACTCTAAGAGCCAGCAGCATGAGTACTACTCCTGACAAACGATCAATCAACACTGCCTTAGAGCGAATTCTGTCAACGACTTTAGAGCTCGATAGCACTAGGGTAATAAAGGTGTACCAAAGCCCATCCACAACAAACGGCGTGGCAACAATGATCATCTGATTACTCAAATCATTACCGAGCGCGACAAACTGACTGAATAATGCGATAAAAAACAAAGCAATTTTGGGACTTAAAATCGAGATAAAAAAGCCTTCTCGCGCAGACTGGATTACCGTTGTTTCCTCACCTGACTCCAACTTCGCAGCCACACCACCTTTTGAACGCAAAGCATTAAACCCTAAATACGCAAGATATGCCGCACCCACAAGGCTAATCGTCTTGAACAGCATCGGGCTTTGCTGCAAAACAACAGCGAGCCCAATCAAGGTAATAAACGCATATATACCAATGCCAAACGCATGAGCCCAAGCCGTAGCTAATCCATTGATACGTCCACCAGCCAACGAGTGCTTAGCGACAATAGCTAAACTGGGACCTGGTGACATAGCCCCTAATAAACACACGGTAAAAAGTGATAACCAAACTGTTAGTGTCATAAGAATCTCCCCTCTTTGACGCTCACTCTATCAACGGAAGAGGTATAATTAGAAATCAAAGTTATTCATACTAATCATGACTTCAAGTCATAGCTAAACGGTGTACGTATTAGCGAATGGAATATTCAGAAATTTGCATTACTGAGCGAATCTCTTCTCGCACCCATTTATGCGCAGGATCCGTGTCGTATTTGGGGTGCCACATTAACCAATATTGATGAATAGGTGTTTCGAGTGGTAATGCTTTATGGGTTAAGTCCCAATGCTTAGCGAGGTTAACGGCAATATGTTCAGGAGCCACCATCAGGTGCTCACTTGCAACTAAGCGATTGATCGCAGCAGAGAAGAATGGAACCTTAAAGGTAACGTGGCGGGTGTGCCCTAGCTCTTTCAATGCTAAATCAGTGTAGGAATCTTTGTCTCCGCCGCCAGTCACTTTGATGTGTGAATATGAAATCAAGTCTTCAATACTGATCTGGTCCTGCTTTGCTAACGGATGAGAAGATTTCATCAAACAAACTGATGAATCCTCACCAATTTTAACGCTCGACACACTCTGTGGTTTTTCTGGATACATAGAAGACGCGATATGGATGCCCGTCTCATGAAGTTTATCAAGAAAGTTGGGTTGCCACAGTCGGTACGCCATATCTAACTGTGGCGCTTGTTCACCCAAGTGAGAGGCAATATCGGGCAATACGTATTGCGCCACGTAGTCACTAGAAGCAATAACAAGCTCACCTTGCCACTGCCGCGGCTCAAAAGGTTGGTCATCGAGTAAATGGTCAAACTCAGCCAGTAATGCATCAAGCTTTGATTTTAACGCTATTGCTCGTGGCGTTGGTATCAGTTGATTACCTTGACGAATAAGCAGTGGGTCACCACACAGATCGCGCAATTGTGCAAGCTGTCGACTGACGGCAGACTGCGTAATGTGCAAACGGTCTGCGGTCCGGCTGACATGACACTCCTCTAAAAGTACATGCAAGGATCTAAGTAGATTCAAATTAATGTTGTTTAACATATTCGCTCTGAAGGGTTTTCAACATGGCATCCATTCATGGTCACTTCACAAACAGGTTCCCAGTCGTGTTAAAGAATTCAGCTAAGACGGTATGAGTCATCAGGTTTCGAAGCTCTGGATATCGTTGAATTTGATCTCTGATTTCGTTCAAGCGAGCCATCGTAGGCACTTCGACAAAAACCATCATGTCCGTCTCACCGCTGATCGCATGACACCATTTTACGCCATCAATTTTGTATAACTCGTCCGCGTATGATTCGCAATAATACGTAGAGGTTGATTTATCGAACTTTAAGGCAAAATAGGCGCAAATCGAATCCCCACCCGAAGGCGCAATTTCAGCGTGATACCCTAGAATCACTTTGTCATGCTCTAGCTTACGAATACGGGCCGTTACCGCAGAACGAGAAAGGTTTACTTTATCCGCAATTTCAGTCACCGACAGCCGAGCGTTGTGCCTGAGCAGATCCACAATCTTATGATCAAACTTGTCCATACCGTTACCAAGCTTTCCTTATTTTTCTCATTCTATACCGATTCTAACTGCATAAGAAACCAACATTTTGTTGGAATTATTTAAAACAACCGTCATATTGACGGTTTAGTAAATCATTTTGTTATTAACATTTTGGATATGCTATTTGGCGGGCATGAGATGAGTGCTGTTATCCATTTCAACAGAAAATAGATAACACATTGAAATCAAATTCCCAACTTAAGTACTCAGCACATAAATAGCATCGCTTAAACACATAAAACGAAATAACCAGAAGCCACAAGCTTTTTCGTAATAAGCCTCATAACATTGGATGAATCAATTCGCATGGAAGAGCTCAAAAAAGACATTTCACTCACATCAGGTATCGCACAGTTATCCACCACATTAATGGGAACTGGGCTGTTTATGATCCCGGCTATCGCAGCAGGTATAGCTGGCCATTTTTCACTATGGGCTTGGATTTTATTGTTCATCGCGATTTGTCCTATTGCGCTGACTTTTGCTCAACTGGGTAAACGATACCCCAACGCGGGCGGAACAGCCTTTTTTGTACGCAAAGCCTTTAACGCCAAGCTGGAAAGTAGTGTCGCTTGGCTATTTGTTAGTGTCATTCCGGTAGGGGTTCCGGCCGCGATTGCACTCGCCGCAGGCTTTCTACAACAAATATTGCCAGAGCCTATTAGCAACAATCTGTTTGCACAAGTTCTCACGGTAGTACTTCTTGTGTTCGTCAACTTGATGGGCACAAAATCATCAGGTCATTTACAAACTCTTATTGCTTTGAGTGTCTTCGCACTTGTTGGCGCATTTTTATGGAAAGGCGACGTTAACAGCGCCGATCTTGTGATGCCCGCCATCACACAAGAGTCAATTTGGCCTATTACCGCAGCGTTAGGCGTGATGTTCTGGTGTTTTGTTGGCATAGAGGCTTTTGCCCATATGGGGGAAGAGTTCAAAAACCCTCAAAGAGATTTCCCTATTGCCATTGTGGTCGGTTGTTTTGTAGCAGGGGCTACCTATTGGGCATGCTCTGTCGTTATTTTAAAATTTGGCGCGTATGGTAACGCTCAATTTGATAACGCATCCATCCCCTGGCTTAGTGCCCAACTACTAGGCGATGGAGCCAAATGGATAATCAGCTTGATAGGTTTCTCCGCTTGTTTCGCGAGCGTAAACTTATACACACAGAGCCTAGCGCGAATGGTCTGGGCTCAAGCTCGTGAACATCGTCCTTCTAGTCCACTAGCCAAGATTTCGCGTCGTGGTGTCCCTTTCTCAGCCACCATATTAGTTGGCGGTATATTATTGATATCTTGTGTGATAGGAACCCTATCACAGCTCGATCTGGAGTTTTTCCTAAAACTCGCAAACAGTGTATTCGTTCTAGTTTACATGTTAGCGATGTTAGCCGCTTTTAAATTGCTTCGAGGATTTGGTAAAACACTTGCGGGACTGTCCCTACTGCTTTGTACCGGTGTTTTTATATGTTTAGGCTGGTCAATGTTTTATGCACTTGGCATTTTTACTCTACTTTTACTGCCTTGGAAACAGTGGCGACATAAGCGACAAACACGTGTAGTTGAATAGTCATCGCTTCCCATTTCGAAATATGTGAGCTAAACGTTGGATACCAGCGTCTATGTTCTCTAACGCGATATTGCCGTAACCAAGCACGGCACCATGCCAGTGACGTGCTTGAAAATCTGGGAGTTCATAATAGCTCAAAGGTCGCAAGATGATCCCTTCATGCTCTGCTAGTTTTATAAAACGCTGCTCATCCATACCGTCTTGCCATTTCAACGTAACATGAAGCCCCGCCGCTTGGCTAACGACGCAAACACGGTCGCCAAAATGCTGTTGAATGGATACATGCATCTGTTCATGCTTAGTTTTGTACAGTCGACGCATTTTTCGAATATGACGTAATAACCCACCTTCAGTAATAAAGTCTGCCAATGCTTCTTGTGTATGCGTCGGCGAATCACCACTTAACGCATCCTTAACCACTAAACATTGCTCTACTAAACGTTCAGGAACTACAAGGTAGCCAAGCCGCAATCCGTTAAACATCACTTTACTGAAGGAACCCACATACAACACACGATCATCTCGACCCATTTGAGCTGCTAGCCCCTGTAAGCTGGTATAGGGACGATGAGCAAACTGAAATTCGCTGTCATAATCATCCTCGATGATCCAACTTGATTGTTCGACCGCCCAGTTGATGATCTTTCCTCTTTGCTCGGTATTGAGTGTGGTGCCCATCGGATATTGATTACTTGGTGTAATATACAGCGCATCGGCATCGCTTGAGGTCACCGCTTCCACATCAAAACCTAATTTCTCTCTTACGAACAAAGGCTCAAATTGATAGTTTTGGAACTGAATCAACTTCCGCATTTGCGCGTAACCTGGTTGCTCCATCAGAACCTTATCACCTTGTTTGAGCACTACCATCGTCGCAATTGACAACGCTTGCTGCGCCCCAGAGGTAATAATAATGCGCTCTGGAGAACAATTCACTGAACGGCTTGATGCGAGGTAGTCAGCTAAAGCACAGCGCAATGCCCAACTACCCTGAATATCTTGATTACCCAGCAAGCAAGTACGAGACATATGGCGAGTGAGTAACTTTTGCCATTGCGCCATCGGAAATGCGTCCAAATCCGGTACACCCGGTGCAAATGCGCGGTTGATATCAAAGTGAGCTTTCGGTGATGAGTCTCTCTGAACTGAACTAGGTTCAGGCAAGTACTGCTCTGGCAGTTCTACGGCAACATAAAAACCAGAACCTTTTTGGCTGTTCAAGTACCCTTCCGCCACTAACTGTTCGTAGGCAGAAATCACGGTATTCCTACTTAGATTAAGCTCTTGTGAAAGCTTCCGCGTAGAAGGCAGCTTCCCATTCTTCACCCACAGTCCTTGAACAATTTTCTTGCGAATAGCCAAAAACAACGCTTGCTGACGCGTTCCTTCACTGTCTTTTAAATGTAGGTCACCGATATCAATCAAAGACAAACTGGATCCATCCATTAGTTAAAACTGGCTCTCTTTAAGCTACCAGTTAAACGCTACATTGCAATCAAAGAATGAGGATAAATCGCTCGTAATCGTGAGCAAGCAAGGAGAGAAAATGCTATCCAACACCAATAGAACGGAAATTAAGAAAGGCGCACATAAAGCCGTCTCTGATGTTAGCAAACTGCACGCCATCATAGATGAAAGCCTAATCGCTCATATTGCGATAACCAACGAGTCAGGCCCTGTGGTCATCCCTATGCTGGCATGGCGTGTCGATGATTACGTGTATATCCATGGTGCCAACAACAGTCGACTGTTACGCTCACTCAAACAAGGAGTGCAAACGTGCTTAACCTTTACTTTGTTTGATGGTTGGGTATTGGCTCGAAGTGCGTTTCACCACAGTGCGCATTATCGCAGTGCTGTGGCCTTTGGCCAGTTTGAGGTGGTGGAAGATAACCAAGAGAAAGACAGGTTGCTGAATCACTTTATTGAACAGATCGCTCCGGGGAGAACAGAACAAGTCCGTTTGAGTAATGAAAAAGAACTCAAAGCCACCATGCTACTGCGTATCCCGCTCACGGAGGCATCAGTGAAAATCAGCAATTTTGGCGTCAACGACGATGCGGAAGACATGGACATCCCTGTTTGGGCAGGTGTCCTACCCTACCGAACCGTCGTAGGTCCACTGCAAGCTTGTGACGATTTGTATGAAGGTATCGCAGAGCCAGACTACCGCAGTGCCTACTCTAACCGTTGGCAGGAATAAGCACCGTAAAACGTGCGCCGCCTAAGTGACTCTCGCCGACAGAAAGCTCCCACCCCAGTTGCCGCGCTGCACTGGTAGCGATGGCAAGCCCTAAACCAAAGCCTTTCATGTCGGCGTTGCGGCTTTTGTCTAAGCGCGAAAATGGCATAAATACTTCTTCTCGCATTGCCTCAGGGATGCCCGGACCATCGTCCTCAATATCGATGCTCCAGCAATCCGCTACCGTTCGAATCGTCACCTCAACGCAGGACTCACCATAACGCTTGGCGTTTTGCAGTAAATTATCGAGGACAAGGTTACCCAAAGTAGGCTGAAAGTGAATCAATTGGTTCGCGAGTTTATTTTCTGCTCTCAACATGGCGGACTCTAAGCCTAGGTAATTCATGCGGCTTTTACACCAAAGTGGCAGTTCCATGGTTTCAACAGAATCGATCCATGAGTGGTTTTTCACACTCAAGCGAGACAGCATGACAATGTCGGACGTTAAATCCGTCACGACATCAACGTATCGTTCAATATCGTCATGTAACTCTGCCTGCATTTCACCACTCGTGCGTCGAGCTAAATCCGTCGCTAGCTGAATACGACTCAGCGGAGTGCGCACTTCATGAGGAATAGCTTGAGTAAAGATGTGTGTTTGGCGCACTCGTCTCTCAATCTCTTCAGACATGCAGTTGAAGCCTTGGGCGAGCTCTTTCACGGGTTGCGAAAATTGCTTTAGCTCGACTCGCGTATTCAACTCACCAGAACCAAATTGTTGTTGCGCAGCCGTTAGTTGCCGAATTTGGCGGTCAAGACGTCGTACAGGTATGTAAACCATAATGCCTAAACTGCATACAACAACCAAAAGCAGAGTAAGTATAAATACAATCTCAGAATCTTCATTCCAATCAACGTGTGGGCTAAAGAAGTCCGTTTTTTCTTTGAAAACTAAATTCTTCGAGGTGTTAGGTAAAGGGAATACCGCGGCATAGGTACTGCCATCAATAAGATAAACAGGTATCCCTTGCATTCGGTACAGCAGCTTACAATCTCGACAAGGCGGTGATCCGTCCCAGTTTTCAACCAATGTTAAATCAAAGATAAAGAAATCTTGCTTGCCGTTTTCGGTTAACTTCTTATAGAGAGAATCCGGAGTGCCTCGTTGCTCAATGTATTGATCGACAAAATAAGCACCATCACTCAAAAAAACACCGACTTCTGTTTTGCGCATGTACTCTTCCCCCATAAAGAGAAACAAAGCAACAGTCAGCGCAAGGCCAGTAACTAACCCCACATATAGACGAGTAAACAGGGAAAACATGCGTCATTTACCTGTCAGCATATAGCCGTGGTGACGTATGGTCTTAATGGTAGCAGTATGGATATGAGCCTTAGAGAATTTCTTCCTTAGTGAGGATATACGCATATCAATCGAACGATCAGTAATGCAGTATTCAATGCCTCTGGCAAGACGGCAACATGATTCACGAGATACTGGTTTATCGACATTCAGCATCAGGAGCTCTAGAATTTCAAACTCAGAGCTCGTTAAACCAATATCTTTTTGCAAATAAAATGCTTGGGAGCGACGAAGACAAAGACTAATGCCATATCGGCTCAGCTTTTCTTCTTCAACGATATCAACTTGACGACAATAGCGACGCAACGCTGCTTCAATACGGGCGAGAAGGATATTGCCTTTTATCGGTTTGGTAAGGTAATCATCAGCACCGAACTTAAATAAGCTCACCTCGCTCATTTCATCATCGGTCGCAGTCAAAACAATGATAATACCATGATAAAACTTACGCGCCTCTTGGCATATTTCTGCGCCATTTTTTCCTGGTAACATCAAATCTAACAGCACTAGGTCCGGCTTGAGCCCCTTAATCGTTTCTAATGCATTTTGACCGTTACCGATGACAGTTACCGTATATCCTTCGGCTTCGAGGTACATTTTGGTTAATCGAGCAATCTCTGAGTCGTCTTCTACCAGTAAGATTGTATTACCCACCATGAATCATTTACTCCACCAATATGATGGAGGGAGTATATCGCTCGTCCTATACTGCGCAACCTACTTAAATGATAATTTTAATAAAACGCAGGCTTACATACGCTTACAAACCATACATATACGATAATCCTAATCATTCTATACCCCTAAAACCATGCAATAACCTGAGGTTTTATTCATTCTCAGAATATAGCTTCACATAGAAAATAAAATTCGGAATAAAAATCCACTATATTTTTAAATGTATCGAATAATAGGTCTTACCAAAAAACAATATCAACATATATGACTTAGTTTGCTTATATAGACAGGACTTTATGTTGATTCTAAGTTTCTTGCTCTAATAAAGTCTACGAGTAACATGAAATGAGATATTCCAAATTAACACCTTTAGCCATATTTTGCGCGATAAGTCTAACTGCTTGTGGCGGCAGTGAATCTAATCCGAAACCATCGAAAACAACACCTCCACCACCACCAGTGCCAACATTGAGCACTGTCACAATCCCAACTGTCGTTTCTACAGAGTTTCCGGCCAAGTTAAAAGTGGCTGCTGATGCGGGCTTCACCCACTATGTGAAAATCTCCCTTTCTGAAGCAAATAACAATGATACATTTCACATTGTGGCCGTTGATGACGGTGCGAATAATGAAAAAATCTTTCGTGCAGCCAAAATCATCCAACACCTTCTAACAAACCAACCAGACTCTAAGTACGGTGCTGACAAGTCTCGTATCGCTAAGACATTAGCCGAGCGTGATGCCACATTAATGCTGACCGAAAACGACGAACAGAATGATGAGATGTTAACCAAAATCTTTATCAACGAACTGATTCGCCAAGACAAACTGAACGACGCAGTTACAAACTCGGGCTTAGCACACTCTTTTGATACAAGTTCTCTAGAAAAGTTTGTTGTAAGCATGATCGTACTTAACGAAGATGATATGGATACACTTGTCACATCTATCGCGTCAACATTAGTAACTAGTAAAGAAACACCAAACTGGCTAAGGAATAGCCAATCTTTAATGTATCGAGAACTGACAGTTGAAGGCGATTGCCATTACATGAGTAATTTTGCCGATTACTGCGCCAATCTTGGCAAAAAAGCCGAACGAGACGCCGCTTTTGAAGAAATTTTACACTTGGTCCAAGCGCAAGGTATTGCACCTAACACGGCGACTGCGGCACTGCAAAATGACATTCAAGCTCATGCGTTAAGCATCTATAACGATATTCAATCGGGCAAACCGACGGTGTGGCGCCCTACTCAGTATGACTGGGACGATTGGAAATCGGACGACTTCGATCCTGAAAGTGTTAAACAAACGGGCCCTTCATATTCTCACGAATATTTTGCTGCCGCTTTTGAAGCTTACATGGGGGTAGCAAAAGCAAACGGACATGGTTTAGATGGCTACCAAGCATTAACGCGTGAAGAAATGCAAACCCAAGATCCACAAGCCGTTGATTGGATCAGTGGCTTATTCCACGGATACTTGCAATATACCGCGAATATCGACTCTGCGGGCGTCAAGCTCTACACAGAAAAGACAAATCCAGGCACAGTACCTACCTTCCGTATGGCTCCCAACAAAGACGGTTTGATAGAAGCGTACACCTACAAATCTCAGTGGCTAACAAAAGTGAAGATCATTGGCGACGACGCGATGAATGTGATCGGTAATGATCAAAACAATACTTTTGAAGGCAACAGCAAAGACAACAGCATTTATGGTGAAGGCGGTATCAACACCTATATCGTGCAACACAAACTGGCGGAATGTACTGTTATCAAAGCAAAGAGCGTTTCTGTTGAGTGCCCGACTACAGGCACTGACGAGTTGTACGACATTCAGAACATCCAATTCACCGACCAAACCCTAGATGTAACCAAGCTATAAAAAATGAAAAACATGAAGAAACTTATTCTATTCGCTCCCTTGCTCCTTGCTGGTTGTGGTGGCCTAGCCGTCATGGATCGTACTGATGCCGTAAAAGCACAACCAGAAATGCTGATCAAAACCGACGGTGATTTTTGGGGATTCGGTGCAGATGGCCATTTTGATTTTGCTGGTAAGTACAAAGGCAAGTATTCACGCAGTGCTTCTAACTCAAGTTGGTTTAACCGTATCTCTTTCAAAGAAGGTTCAATGGGCGCAGAAGTGACTCGGATCGACAGCGGGGAAACTTGGCTTTTGAACTGCACCGGAGGCGGTATGTCGGTTAACTACATGGGTGTCGATTTTGGTGGGAATGATCCTTACACCTGTGACATTACTCAAGATGGTAAAAAAGTCGGTGAGTTTGCGATGGAGCCAAAATCCGCTCTCATCGACATCAGCTTTGAGAAGAAAGAGACAGGCGTAGTGCGTATTGGTAGCACCCACTTTAATGTAGAAACTGTACATACTAGTCCTGACGCCATGATGGCGGTAGACATTCCATTGGGGTATAGCTTTAAGGAAGGCACACAAGAAATTGCCGCTGTGCAGACGAACGGTACCATTGCGGTACAGATGCTCCCTGAACTTAGCGAACAAAAAAAGGATGTAATTGCCATCGGCGCTGTTGCAAGTGCACTAAGTTGGCGCCCTAAAAAATAGCCATTACATAAAACAACAACACACAAAAAAACAACACACAAAAAAACAAAGCCCTCTACTTTTTTGAGGGCTTTTATTGCTTGTACTCATAGAGATAAGTGGAGCACTACTTCTCTAATCTTCCCGTATACTGCTTGGGCGTTAATCCACGATGTTTCTTAAACATACGATTGAAGCTCGCCACATTGGTGTAACCAAGGCGCGTGGCAATGTCATCAATACTCACGCGCTTACTCAACAAACCAGCTGCAATATTACTCAATACATAGCCAGAAACCGTCGAAAAATTGAGCCCTAATTTATGCAAACGACGTTGAAACTGCTGTTCAGATAAATCAAGCAGAGAAGAAACGCGCTCTAACGTTGGCAATCCATAATGGCTGCTGTAATTCACCACTTCATAAATCACTTTCAACTCATCTTCTGGGTCGGGCATATTAAGCAAATCATCCAAATCGGAAAAACTCATCGCTAGACGGTTGTCTTCTCGATGGCTCACTTGGCGAGAAGCTAGTCGGTCATCTCCCGGGATCCATATCTCTGTTTTTGGCTGACTCCATTCCACCTCGCAGCCGAAATATTCCCGGTATCGCTCAGTATTTTTGCTCGAGCCTGAAACCTTGACACGTAAAGGCTGGTAATCTTTGCCAAGAAATTCGCGTAACACCTTAATCATAAATACCGCACAGCGGATACTATCGTGCACCTTTACTGACGTTTCTATAAACGGGTTGTGGTAAGTCCATTTGATGATTTTACCCGACTGTTCGCCAGCAAAAAACGCCCCTGATTGTAGGTTGCTCACACCATAATTCACTCGCCGAATGGTACTGGCTAAATCATTGCCGGAGAATAACCAGCGTCCCACTGGCCCTAGCTTTTGCAGTTCAATACCTCGGCTGAGACTCAACACCACATCCGGGTCACCACTAGCTTGTTCAACACAACGATACCATTCCGCAACGGCTTTTAGCGGGATCAGTGTCATTGGGTTACGAAACACCGATGCTGGGATCCCTAACTCATCTGAGTCCAAATTGTATTTAGATAACGCGAGGTTATGCATGTTTAGAATGCCCATCGCGCGAATAAACCGAACCGTTTTCATAACCAATTACATCAAATTTAATCCTATAGTGATTGAATCTGTCACAAAGAAAGCCGCAAATCAAATTCAGATCACAATACGCCAACAGTTTGATAGAGGAGTGTTTAATGAGTTTACTGAGTGTCCCATTTGTCGGTACAGGCGCAGATACGGCGTTACATGTTGTCGCTGCTGTCGTTTTAATCGCGAGTGTCGCGGGCGCGTGTTACGGCTTTTGGAAAATCCATGAGTTGCCAATTAATAAGGCGCACAGCAAAGACCATCATCAGATAGGGCTCATCACTGCGCTCACCTGGATAGGGTTTGTCTGGCACTGGGTTTGGGTGCTAGCTGTGATCTTTGCATTCGTTGATATGGAAAAAGCCATCATCAATCTACGTGATACATGGAGAAGTAAACCGCAAACAGAAACACAGCCAAAAGAGGAAGCGTAATGTTAGAAGGTTTAGCGGTATGGGCTCTCTTCATCTATCTGCTGCGTTTGGTTGGCATGCCTTGGAACAAAGCAACCAAATCGTTCGCTTATCTTGGCGGTTTGAGTTGGCTAATGTTCGTATGGGTAGGTTTGATTAATTTCACCCCGATGGATTTATCCGGTGGTTCTGTCGTGCAGTCACCACACATCCAATTGCGTCCAGATTCAACCAATGTAAAAGGTAAAGTTGACCACATTTACATTAAGCCGAATCAGCAAGTTAAAGAGGGTCAGCTCATTTATGAACTTGACCCAACGCAATACGAAATCGCATTAAATCAGGCGAACGTATCCGCCGATTCTGCACGAGTCGCATTAGCTACGGCAAAAGGCGACATCGAGATTGAAGAAGCTAACCACGAAGCGCTAGTGCAAGATCTAGAAACATCAAAGAGCCAGTTGGAAGCGGCGAAAGTTGACTACAAATTGCAGAAAAAAATGCTAGATCGTTATGTTGAGCAAAACCGAGTAGTGCACAACACCATCACGGAAAGCGATATCGACAAACAATCGAGTGCGGTTGATATGGCACGTCACAACGTGTTGACCCTTGAGTCTCAAATCAAGAAGAAACAAGTCGATATTTCCCGTGCACAACTGGCGATTCATAAAGCGGAACTTGCAGTTGAAACTAAACAAGCCGAACTGCGCCAAGCTGAAGAGCAAATTGCAAAAGCGCAATGGGATTTGAATAGCACAAAAGTTCATGCCCCAACAGATGGCTTTGTCACCAACTTTATCCTGCGTGAAGGTCAGCGTGTATCGATGATGCCGCGTATCAACATGTACACTAACGAGAAGTACGTGCTGATGCGAGTCAACCACCAGGCGATTCGTAACATCAAACCGGGTCAGCCAGCGGAATTCTCTTCGTCCGTTTACCCAGGTAAGATCTTCTCAGCGACCGTCGAAGGCATTGTTGAAGCAACAGGTGAGTCACAAGGTAATCTACTGGGTTTCGATGATTCCGTACGTGTCACCACTGGAAAGAACTTACAGAACAAACACCACTTTGTTCGTCTTAAGATTGATGAGCCAGAAGGCTACGACATCCCTGTTGGCTCTGTTGGCCTCGCATGGGTCAGCGGTGAAAAACCGATAGGCTTCATGGCCTTCTTAGATGTGATTCGCGGGATCATCATCCGAATGAAGTCTCAACTGTACTTCTTCTACTCTATCTAAACTCGCAAACCGCCAGTTACGCTGGCGGTTTTCTTTTCATTTGTATCCAAACATATCCTTTTCCCGTATAACAATTAGTTAGTAAATAGCGGAGAAGATTCATGTCGGCAAAGGAAAGAAGCCTACCTACCCATCGCATCTCAAGATTCAGCAAGTTCGCTTCACTTGCTACCCGTGTCGCAGGCAATGTGATTACAGAAGGCACGAAGCAGATAGCCAAAGGCAACAAACCAAAAGCGAAAGACCTCTTGCTGACGCCACAGAACATCGCGCGTTTAACTGACCAACTTGCTCACCTACGTGGCGCTGCAATGAAGCTTGGTCAAATGCTGTCAATGGATGCTGGTGATGTTTTAGAACCTGAACTTGCCGATATTCTTTCCCGTCTTCGTTCCAACGCAGACCCAATGCCTGCAAAACAACTCAACGCAGTAATGGAAAGTTCGCTAGGAACGAATTGGAAAGCTGAGTTTCTGTCATTTAACTTCAAACCAATCGCCAGTGCATCAATAGGACAAGTGCACCAAGCTTACAGCGATGCGGGCGATAACCTAGCCGTCAAAGTGCAATATCCGGGCATACGGAAAAGTATCGATAGCGACGTCGATAATGTCGGTACACTGCTCAAGGTCGTTGGGTTGATTCCCGAGTCTGTCGACTACAAAGGATTGCTCGAAGAAGCGAAAAAGCAGCTACATGACGAGGCCGATTACGCACGAGAGGCACAATTTGCCATTCGTTATCATGACGCTTTGAAGGAGCACCCTCATTTTGTGGTGCCCAAGATTCATACTGAAAGTTGCTCAGACTCCGTTCTCGCGATGGAATTCATTGATGGCAGTCCGATTGAGCAAATCGAACATTATGATCAGAGTACGCGAGATTTTGTCATGCACAGCCTACTCGAATTACTGTTTCGAGAGCTATTCGAATTTAAGATGGTACAAACCGACCCAAACTTCGCCAACTACTTATATATCGAAAACACTCGTCAAATCGGCTTGCTAGATTTCGGGGCGACCCGCGAATACAGCGAACGGTTCAGTACCGGCTATCGCCAAGCTTTTGCGTCTGTCGTGAATAATGACGAACAAGGCTTAAATGATGCGCTTGAACAAATAGGCTTCTTCAGCCAAAGCATCCTTCCAGACCAGCGCCAAGCGATTCTCGATCTAGTGAAAATGGCATGTGAACCAATGTTAGTTGATGAGCCTTATGACTTTAAAGCCAGTGGCTTAGCACAAAAGCTTCGCGAAGCTGGCACTATTTTAAGCATGGAACAAGAATACTGGCATACTCCACCAGCAGATGCCCTATTTTTGCACAGAAAAATAGGCGGAATGTACTTGCTGGCAGCCCGTATTGGCGCAAAAGTGAACATTCGCCAATTGGTACAGCCATATCTCACCATCAACAGCAAATAGCCTATTGTTTTTCTGTTACTTTCAAGTACCTTGAGCAAGGTTAAGATGTATAGTTGTGCATCTCAATAACATGCCATACTTCCATAAAACGAATTAACTATCGGGGTACTCGGTGAGCAAGTTTCAAGATCTCTCCACTCTAATCCAGCAAATTGGCCAAGCCGAAGAAGCGGATCAAGTCGCAACGCTCAATGAATCTATTGAAGCGGGCCTCGAGCCCGGCGCGGTTGCCCTGATTCTAGAAGCCTTTCCAATCGACGATCGTGTTCGCTTATGGCGAGCTTTACCACTAGAGCTACATATCGACGTGTTAACGGAAATGCGTGCGGACGTACGTTTCTCTATCATCAACGCGTTATCTGAAGTCGAGCTAAAGCTCACTCTCGCTAAACTCGACAACTTGTCGCTCATCGAATGGGCCGATTCGTTGCCAGAGTCGATCATCAACGAAGCGCTCTCGTTGATAGAAAAAGATGAGTTGGAACTTTACGATCAAGCAAACGAGTATGCTGATGAAGAACTCGGCCACTGGGCTGAACGTAAGATCATCACCCTGCCCTTCAACATTACGATTGGGACAGCTAAGCAGTTAATGGAGCGCTATAGCTACGACACGCCTCAACAGGTGTATCTGATTAATCGTAATAAACAGTATCGTGGAACGGTCAACTACTTCGATATCTTGCGTGGTGACCCCGATACTCGCTTAAAAACACTCGTTATTGAGGCTGTGACGGTGCTAGACAGTAAAATGATGCTTCCTGAAGCGGTAGAGGCATTAGAACACAGCACACTGCCCGCTCTCCCTGTAACTGATGCAGACCAAACACTGATCGGTGAAGTCGATTGGCAGTTTGCATTGAGTACACAGCGTGAAATCTACGAAGCACGTTTGATGGCCGGTACAGGTATGGATGAAGGCGATGACTTGTTTGCGCCAGTATTAAAAAGCTCGCAAAAGCGCGGTGTTTGGTTAGGCATCAATTTGCTTACTGCGATTTTGGCGTCTGTCACTATTGGACTATTTGAAGATGTAATTGCGCAGGTGGTGGCTTTGGCGGTGCTCATGCCAATTGTTGCATCCATGGGGGGCATTGCTGGCAGCCAAACGCTCACTCTAATGATTCGTGCGATGGCGCTTAATCAGATCACCCCAGGTAACCGTTTCAAGCTATTGAAAAATGAGTTGGGTATTGGCTCTCTGAACGGCATTGCTTGGGCGTTAATCATCGGCGGGCTCGCCGGATTGTGGTTTCAATCTCCGGTTCTTGGGGGAACCATCGCGCTGGCCATTATCGTCAATATTATTACCGCAGCTTTATTTGGTGTGCTGATTCCCATTATTCTGGATAAGTTTAAATTGGACCCCGCTTTGGCTGGCTCGGTGATTCTAACAACAGTGACAGATGTAGTTGGTTTTTTCGCCTTTTTAGGAACGGCGAGTTTAGTCATGCTTTAAAAGGTTCATTGTTTATTAATCAATCATTAGCATAATAGAGTCAAATTGCATAACGCAGTTGCAAATTGCAAACATACTCAAACTTTAAGCAACGCATGTCACAGAAACTACGTATTTTAGGGCATATTAAAGTTGGCACAGTAACTGCATTATATAAATCGACCCTTCTTAAGCCGAGGGTCACCTAGCCAACTGACGTTGTTAGTGAACTTGATTTTGTTCACATGTATATAAGCCAATCGCACTCTTTGCGGTTGGCTATTTTTTTATGTGGCTATTGCCCTCTTATCCTCTGACCGAGCTCGGTTGTACTTTTCTTACCCACAACAGATTGTTTACTGTTTATAAAATTCAAATATTCGCCCACTAAGCCATTAGAAATGCCAGCTTCAACAAAAATAAATCACCTACATAAAATAAAACCAAGAAAACACACCCAAGAAAAGAACAAATAACGTCCAAACCAAAAACCTCATCATGAAATCGTTTTCTTTTCATAGAAATCGACTGAACAATCCAGAGTTATAGATAAATTTAACCCATAAAAACAAATAGCAATTCAAAACATTAATTTCACATAGAAAACCTGTCTATAAATCATAGAAAATACGTAAAAACAAACTTTCCAATTTTAGAATTTAAAAACCAAACCATTGTTATTAAAAGAAAAAATACATATAAAAAACCAAGCAAACGTTTAAATTTCAATTTTATAATTGACTATTAAATTTACATCACGATAATACGCGCCGTTTGCCTGAAAACCAGGTGCTATAATTAAATATTTAAATGTGCGGAGGTAATAATGGCTGGAGACAATAATTACAGTCTTGGACCAGTTCCCAACACGGCCAGAAAAGGCGTGGCATCACTTACAATGGTGATGTTAGGACTCACTTTTTTCTCCGCAAGTATGTGGACTGGGGGTTCTCTCGGTACTGGGCTCTCCTTCAATGATTTTTTCCTCGCTGTTCTCATCGGTAACCTAATCCTCGGTATTTACACTTCTTTCCTCGGTTACATCGGCGCTTCTACTGGTCTCTCTACTCACCTTCTTGCTCGTTTCTCTTTTGGTTCTAAAGGCTCTTGGCTTCCTTCCGCTCTTCTTGGCGGTACTCAAGTTGGGTGGTTTGGAGTTGGTGTCGCGATGTTTGCGATTCCGGTGCATAAAGCAACGGGCATCGATACCAACACGTTGATCCTTGTATCCGGTTTGCTCATGACCGCGACCGTTTACTTTGGCATCTCCGCACTGATGGTGTTGTCAGCAATTGCCGTTCCTGCCATTGCGCTACTTGGCGGCTACTCTGTCATCGAGGCAGTAAATAGCGTTGGTGGTATTGGCGAACTACAACAAGTTCAACCAACCGAGCCACTCGATTTTTCAATAGCTCTCGCGATGGTTGTCGGCTCTTTTGTCAGTGCTGGTACATTAACGGCGGATTTCGTACGCTTTGGTAAAAAGCCGCGCAGCGCCGTGATGATCACCATGGTGGCATTTTTCATCGGTAACTCGTTAATGTTTATCTTTGGCGCGGCAGGTGCGTCGGTGACGGGTCAATCAGACATTTCTGAAGTGATGATCGCGCAAGGTCTTCTTATTCCAGCTATCATCGTTCTTGGCTTGAACATCTGGACGACCAACGACAACGCGCTCTACGCATCGGGTCTTGGATTTTCCAACATCACAGGCTTACCAAGTAAATACATCTCAATGGCGAACGGTCTTGTTGGCACACTTTGCGCTCTCTGGCTCTACAATAACTTTGTTGGCTGGCTGACCTTCTTATCGTTGGCAATTCCACCGATTGGCGGTGTGATCATCGCTGACTTCTTCACGAACCGTAAACGCTACGCAAACTTTGAAGCCGCCCAATTCCAAAACGTTAACTGGGCTGGCATTATCGCTGTCGTGATTGGCGTTGGTGCGGGACACTTCCTGCCTGGCGTAGTGCCGATTAACGCTGTACTTGGCGGCGCAATTAGCTTCCTGATTCTTAATCCTATTCTTAACAAAAAAGCACTGGCTACACAGCCAGCGTAAGGAACCATCATGACAACACTACTGATCAAAAACGTAAAGCTAAAAGGACAAGAAGGTCTGCAGCAAATTTTGATTGAAGATGGTCAATTCAAGCGCATTGAAAGCAACGATGTGGAGCTTAGTCATAACGGTGACATCATCGATGCTGAAGGCGGTATGGCGGTTGCGCCTTTCTGCGAGCCACACATTCACTTAGATACAACTCAAACCGCAGGCGAGCCTAACTGGAACATCCCTGGCACATTGTTTGAAGGTATTGAACGTTGGGCTGAGCGCAAAGAAATGCTGTCGATTGAAGACGTGAAAGCGCGCGCAAAACAAACCTTAAAATGGCAGATAGCAAACGGCGTACAACACGTTCGTACCCACGTCGATGTTTCAGACCCTACCCTAATTGCCCTAAAAGCGATGGTAGAAGTGCGTGAAGAGATGAAAGAGTGGGTAGATATCCAAATCGTCGCCTTCCCGCAGGAAGGAATTCTCTCTTACCCAAATGGCAAAGAGCTGCTAGAAGAAGCCGTCAAATTAGGTGCGGACGTGATTGGCGCGATTCCACACTTTGAATTCACACGCGAATATGGCATTGAATCGCTGCACTACGTGTTCGAATTAGCGCAAAAATACGACCGTCTGATCGACGTGCATTGTGATGAAATCGATGACGAACAATCTCGCTTCGTTGAAACACTGGCAGCATTAGCGCACAAGTTTGATATGGGGAATAAAGTCACGGCCAGTCACACCACAGCGATGGGTTCCTACAACGGTGCATACGCATCTCGCCTGTTCCGTTTATTACGCATGTCCGGTATCAACTTCGTGGCAAACCCTCTGGTGAACATTCACTTACAAGGCCGTTTTGATGATTACCCAAAACGTCGCGGCGTAACACGAGTGAAAGAGATGCTGAATGCCAACATCAACGTCTGCTTTGGACACGATGATGTATTTGACCCTTGGTACCCACTAGGCACTGCAAACATGCTGCAAGTGCTGCATATGGGTCTGCACGTGTGCCAGGTGATGGGTTACGACCAAATCAACAACTCACTGGATCTGATCAGCACCAATTCAGCACGTACACTGAACATTCAAGATAAGCACGGCATTGAAGAAGGCAAACCTGGTAGTTTACTGATTCTTCCCGCAGAAAATGGTTTTGACGCAGTACGTCGCCAAGTGCCGGTTCGTTACTCTGTTCGTCACGGTAAAGTGATTGCAGAAACACAGCCTGCGACAACTCATATTCATCTTGAACAAGCAGAGCAAGTAACGTTCAAACGCTAAAAAGATCGGCGAAACGAAAAAGGCCTGACGACATCGTCAGGCCTTTTTTCTACTGGTAAACATCACTGCTCGCTCTGTCTATTCTTGTCTCATAAACCACTGAACACATTGAAAGGCCATATAAAACGGCTGAGTACCAAACGTTGCACAAGGTTCTGGTGGCTGAATCTCAATTACACCATCGCACTTGGAAATTATTCTAAGCGTTGGGCATACTTCTGACTTCATTTTAGTTGTAGATATGAACCATGACGTCATTAAGCCAGATAGAACCGCAATTTTTGGAATTTATGCAGCAAGAGATGCAAGTAGATGCAGCTCATGATCTTAAACACGTAAAACGCGTGGTCAAAACAGCGAAACAGCTCTGCAAAGAAGAAAATGCAGACATCGCGATTGTATTACCGGCTGCCTATTTGCATGATTGCTTTACTTACCCGAAAGATCACCCAAATCGCAAAGAGAGCTCAATCATCGCAGCCAAAAAAGCGGTCGCATTTTTAGAGAGTATCGATTATCCGCAGCAATATCATGATGCCATTGCTCATGCGATAGAGGCACACAGCTTTAGCGCAAACATCAGGCCAAATACGTTGGAAGCTAAAATCGTCCAAGATGCCGACCGTCTGGACGCTTTAGGCGCAATTGGCGTGACGCGATGCATTCAAGTCAGCACTCAATTTAACGCGCAACTTTACAACGACAGCGATATATTTGCCGAAGAACGTGAACTTAACGATAAACAATTCACTCTGGATCACTTTCAAACCAAGTTATTCAAAATCGCTGAAACCATGAACACAGAGTCAGCAAGACGCGAAGCGCAAAAACGCAAAACCTTTATGCAAACGTACCTAGAACAGTTACACGACGAGGTAACAGCGTAAATGTCAGAAAGCTATACGTTAATTAAAGAGCTTAAACGCCAACTAAAGTTAGCTGGGCTGCATTATGCCGATGTTGCACAACACCTTGATTTAAGTGAAGGAAGCGTCAAACGTTTACTCGCTGAAGGTCAACACATTAGTCTTGAACGCTTAGAACGCATTTGCCAATTGATTGGTTTAGAAATGGCGGAACTGTTTAAGCTTGCGGCTGCGCACAATAAAGGTCTAGAGTCGCTAACGTTAGAGCAAGAAAAGCAGTTGGTTAACGATAAAGCCCTGCTACTCGTGGCAATCTGTGTTGTAAATGGCTATCAGTTTGAACAAATCGTCCAGCAATACACCTTCAATGAGTTGGAACTGGTGCAAAAGCTTGCTCATTTGGATCGTCTGAACATCATCGACTTGCAGCCAAATAACAAAATTCGTTTGCGTATATCTCCGACATTTAAGTGGCAGATGGGCGGCCCTATTCAACGGTTCTTCCAACAGCAAGTTCAAGACGCCTTTTTCCAAAGCTACTTTTCTGGTGAAGATGAAAAGTTCTCCATGGCAACAGGATTGATGAGTGTACCAACCAACAAGAAGCTACAACAGAAACTGCAAAAGGTCATCGATGAGTTTTATCAGGCTTGCCAAAATGATAGCTCTCTCGATATGGACGAAAAACACGGCACCTCTCTGATTATTGCGATGCGTCGTTGGACGTTCCCTCTGTTTAAACCATGGGAAAGAAAACTCCCCAACAAGTCTCGCAATTAGTAACTCAATAAATAAATGGAAGTAAAAGTAACGAATTTCGTTACTTTTGGTGGCGTGCAACGTCACTTGAAAGAGAAAGCTGGTTTAATCGTTCATTGAGCATAAAGTGCTCCCATCTCATTCGACTTTGTTTAATCGGGGCCCGTATGTTTTTCTCAAAACGCTTTTTTCCTTACTTTGTGACGCAATGCCTTGGCGCACTCAATGACAACATCTACAAAAACGTTCTGTTATTGATGGTCACATACAGCCAAATTGATAACCTACCAATATCCGTCAATCTATTCGTTAATTTGGCGGCAGGCTTATTCATCCTACCTTTCTTTCTATTCTCAGCGCATGCTGGTGCCGTCGCTGACAGCATGGACAAAGCCAAATTAATCCGACGTCTAAAGCTCATCGAGCTGGCTATCATGTCTTGCGCAGCAACCGCTATTGCCACCCAAAGTGCCATGCTGATGCTGGTTCTGCTGTTTATGACAGGCACTCAATCGGCCTATTTTGGCCCCGTGAAATACGCCTTACTACCACAAGCGCTCAAACCAAATGAGCTTGTTAAAGGAAATGCTTGGGTTGAAATGGGCACGTTCCTTTCGATTCTTATAGGTACGCTTAGTGCAGGCCTGCTGCTATCCATTCCTAATGGTACCTTGATTGCTTCTTGTGTAGTGATTGCCTTGTCTTTGCTTGGGTTCATGAGCAGCGTGAATATTCCAGCGATGCCTAGCCAATCGAATGACAAAGCGAAATTTGAGCCGATTTCTGGTTTAAAGAACACGTTAAAAGTGGCAAAAAAGCAGAGAGGCATCTGGATGTCTATTCTTGCCATCAGTTGGTTCTGGTTCATGGGTGCGACTTACCTAACTCAATTCCCTAACTTCGCACGCGAACATTTGTTTGCAGACAGTACTGTCGTTTCTTTACTGTTGGCATTGTTTTCCATTGGTATCGCGACAGGCTCTTGGTTGTGTGAAAAGCTCTCTTTCAACCACATTGAGCTTGGTATTTTGCCATTCGGTATCCTTGGACTGACAGTGTTTGGCGTAGACTTGCTATGGGCAGTCCCGAGTTATCCATCGCTTCCGGTGCACTTTTATGATGTGCAAAGCTTCGTTGCTGAATCCAAACATCTGCGCGTCATGATTGACCTGTTCCTTGTTGGTGTAAGCGGCGGTGTCTTTATTGTTCCTCTTTATGCGTTCATCCAATCGCGTTCAAACAAAGGGGAATGTGCACGTGCCATTGCTGCTAACAACATCATGAATGCATTGTTTATGGTGGTGTCTGCTTTGGTTTCGATCGTTGTACTCAGCGTACTAGAGCTTTCTATTGTGGAACTGTTTGCCATGATGGCAATAGGTAACTTCTTCGTGGCAGTCTATGTCTATCGTCAAGTACCGGAATTCACACAACGCTTTATCAGTTATTTACTCAGCCATTGTATGTATCGTGTGTCTGTAAAGGGGCGTCAACATATTCCTGAACAAGGTGCTGTGTTAATCGTGGCTAACCATGTTAGCTATGTCGATGCGTTGATTTTGATGGGAACCTCTACTCGCCCGGTTCGTTTTGTGATGGACAAGTCCATCAGCGAGCTACCTGTTCTTAAATATGTATTCCGTCATGCCGGTGTTATCCCGATCTGTTCTCCACGTAAGTGTGCCGACACTTACCGACGAGCATTTGAACAGATTGAACAAGCACTTTACGACGGTGAGGTTGTCTGTATCTTCCCTGAGGGTCGTTTAACGTCTAACGGTCAATTGGGTGAGTTTCGCCCTGGTGTAGAGAAAATCCTTGAACGTAACCCTGTTCCTGTCATCCCTATGGCGTTAAAAGGGCTTTGGGGTTCTTTTTTCAGCCATAAAGGCGGACATGCTCTCACAAAACGACCGACTCGTTTTTGGTCAAAAGTGGATGTTGTTATCGGTGAAGTGTTAAGTCCTGCGTCTTTAAATCGTCATCAATTGCAACAACAAGTACAGGATTTACTGGGCTGAGTCGCTTGCTACAGCAGTCAAACTTTGCAGCAAAACGTAAATATGCACCACAAAGCACAAGTAGTTTCTTGTCAATTAGAGTAGGATATCTACGACGTCATAAATCTAGGAGGTATTATGAAAATCATCATCTTACATGGTCTTTATATGCATGGGCTGGTCATGCAGCCTCTTAGCCAAAAGCTGAGAAAACTCGGATACGAAACGCAAGTACTCAGCTATAACACTGTTGCTATCGATGAGTCTTCACTGTTTGATTCTATTGAACATTCGCTTAATCCACTGACCACAAACGTCCTCGTGGGACACAGCTTGGGAGGCTTGATGATTAAGCGCTATCTCGCCAACAGAAAACCGAGCACTAACTTAATCTCTCATGTTGTCGCTATCGGTTCGCCTCTTAAAGGCGCGTCCATTGTAGGCCGAATTCAAGATCTCGGATTGGGTGCAATTTTAGGCAATTCGCCACACCACGGATTAAACAAACATGATGACGCTTGGGATCTCCCTCAAAAACTCGGCAGTATCGCAGGAACGATGCCGATTGGTGCTCGCCCATTGTTGATCCGTAATGACAACACCATGTCGGACGGTACCGTTACCGTGGAAGAGACAAGACTGGACGGTATGCAAGATCATATCGAAGTGAAGCAAACGCATACGAGCCTGATTTACAACACCTTCGTGCCGCAGCAGATTGATCACTTTATTCGCACAGATTATTTCCGTCGATAGCACACTTTTCCATCATACAGATGGAATCGACTTTCCAAGCTATTCAGTTCGCAGTACTATCCTAGCTCCACTTCTTCACAACTTGGATGAAGTGGTACATTTTTAATTGTTCTCAGGGCGGGGCGAAATTCCCCACCGGCGGTATACTTTTTCAAGTGAGCCCGCGAGCGCTCGATTCGTCGAGGTCAGCAGATCTGGTGAGATGCCAGAGCCGACGGTTATAGTCCGGATGAAAGAGAATAAGAATACACCAGCATAGCGAGTCAGATCGCTAAGAATGCTGGTGCACTTCTTTTTGATCGTATTTTACGGCGATCTCTCATACCGCCCTGATTCTGGTGAAATTTAGGAGTTAACCATGAATCAGTCATCACTACTTGCCGAATTCGGCGACCCAATTACTCGCGTTGAAAACGCACTTATCGCTTTAAAAGAAGGCCGTGGCGTACTGCTTCTTGATGATGAAGATCGCGAAAACGAAGGCGATATCATTTATTCAGTCGAGCACCTCACTAACGAGCAAATGGCATTGATGATCCGCGAATGTAGCGGCATCGTTTGTTTGTGCTTAACAGATGTTCAAGCAGACAAACTGGAACTGCCTCCAATGGTGGTAAACAACAACAGCGCAAACCAAACCGCATTTACGGTTTCTATTGAAGCGAAAGTTGGTGTAACAACGGGTGTTTCAGCAGCAGACCGCGTAACGACCATTAAAACGGCGGCAAACCCGCACGCAAAACCGGAAGATCTTGCTCGCCCGGGTCACGTATTCCCTCTGCGCGCACGTCCAGGTGGTGTAATGACTCGCCGTGGTCACACAGAAGGTACGATTGATCTGATGCAAATGGCAGGGCTTCAACCCGCTGGCGTACTGTGTGAAGTGACCAATCCAGATGGCACGATGGCAAAGGCACCGGAGATCGTAGCATTCGGTCGCCTGCACAACATGCCGGTACTGACGATTGAAGACATGGTAATGTACCTGAACCAGTTCGAGTTGAAACTGGCATAGTCAGATCTCAGCTCTTGAAAAAGCCGCGCATTTGTGCGGCTTTTTTGATCGATCCTCTTTGCACTTAAGTAGTTATACTTATTGAAAACAAGGGGAACAACACCATGAAAGGATTACTGAACTTCGCCGCTCTCGTTAGCTTTCTCTCCATGAATTCGCTTGCTCTTGCATCTGAGTGCCCTGATATTCTTCAAGGTAAGCAAAGGTTGTTAAACTCAACGGAAGAAGTCGATCTATGCGAAAGCTTTAAGGGAAAGACACTACTAATCGTCAATACAGCAAGCCAGTGCGGCTTCACTCCTCAGTTTGAACAGTTAGAAACCCTCTATCAAACTTACAAAGACCAAAACTTCACCGTTATCGGTTTCCCGAGCAATGACTTTCGACAAGATAGAGGAAGCGAAACAAACACAGCGAAAGTCTGTTATCTCGATTACGGGGTAACCTTTCCAATGATGGCTCGCTCTTCAGTATTAGGTGTAGATGCGAACCCAGTCTTCAACCAGATTACTAACCAAGCAGGCATAACACCAAAATGGAACTTCTACAAGTTTCTAATTAGCTCTGAAGGTAAAGTTATTGCTACTTTTCCAAGCTCCACATCACCGACAAGTACTACGCTAACCAATATGATAGAGCAACAATTATAAGGTGACGACCATGACAACACGCTCAACCATGCTACAACTCGGTTACTTAGGCCTGGTTCCATTTGTGTTTAGTTTAGGGCTGATTTTCACTGACATCTCACTCTTCAATTTAAGTGGTCAGCAATTTTTCATCGCATATAGCGCCGTTATATTAAGTTTTTTATCCGGCATCCTTTGGGGTAATGGCATTGAGCATTACTACCATCGCCTTAGCCGAAATGTATTAATTCTCAGCAACCTTTTTGTCTTACTGGCTTGGGGCGCATTACTGCAGGGCCACAAACATTACGCAGTCGCAACCCTACTCTTAGCAATTGGGTATCTTGCTGTTTGGTATGCAGAAAAGCTCGTGAGGAAAGTCGAACAAGACGCCGAGCCCAAGGGATATCAAGGAATGAGGAGCAAACTGACCTTCGGCGTAATCGTAATGCACGGATTGGCTTTAGTTTCATAACCTGGTCTGTCCAGTACTAAGATCACAAAAAAACGTCTTTTTATAAAACAATGTTCATTTCGTGAATGCACACATATTTTGAACACTGTTTTGTTTCATTTATGAATCAATCCACATATAAGTAGTTCAAAGCATTCACAAAGGATATGAATATGTTTTTTCGCAAACTTTTGTTTAGCACTGCGATGATCAATGCAACGACAGGTTGCGTGTCTTACCAGGCACAACAAGCCGCCGCTCAAACAGTAAATAATACAGGTGCCGTGCTTACCAATGTGATTAAAACCACGATTGCTCAGCCATGTAATGTTGCAATCACTGCTGCTAGCTTGTTTTATCCGCATGCCATATTTATGACTAGTGTTCCGACTCAAGCATGTACAAGCGTTCTTAGATAATACGAGTGTGATAAGCATAAAAAATGGCGACTCTACCGTCGCCATTTTTAAGCATCAATGCTATTTACAGTTACAGCGTCAATAAGTAATTAACTAATTGATTGTACTCGTCGTAAGTACGAATTTCGTTGGCCAAAACAATGTATTTATTGTTCACAACCACACCCGGAACCCCTCTTAACGTGCTGGCAGAGAATTGCTTATCAAAACCTTTCTGCATTGAGTTTACGGCGAAACTGTTGTACGCCGCATCAAACTTCTTACCTTCTACGCCATTATCAACGAAGAGTTGTTTCAGCTCAGCTTCGTCTTTTGGCGCTTGTCGCTTTTGATGAATTTGGGCAAACATGGCAGGAATCATTGTATCTTCAACTCCTAGCGACACCATCGTCGCGTAGGACTTGGCCATCGGAATCGCCATATCTCCGCCCATGAACCCCACATGCACCTTTTCAAACTTTGCCTCTTTTGGCAGAGCAGGTTTTAAACGCTCAATAAGCGACTCAAACTTGTAGCAATGTGGGCAATAAAAAGAAAAGAATTCCGTCACAACAGGTTTCGATGCTTTCTTTACATCCAGAACTTTGTAGTGCTTCCCTTCTTCAAATTGCGCTGCATGAGCGGTAAAAGTCAGTAAAAGTGCACTACATAAGGCAAGTAGTTTTTTCATTGTTTTATTTCCTTGTGGCATTCAAA
This sequence comes from Vibrio sp. 397, assembly GCF_033339395.1. NCBI lineage: Bacteria > Pseudomonadati > Pseudomonadota > Gammaproteobacteria > Vibrionales > Vibrionaceae > Vibrio > Vibrio sp. 397. Next base: position 456,749 of record NZ_JAWOUN010000002.1, read on the forward strand.
TGCCAAATCATTTCATTTGGTAAAAAGGGGTAAACCCCAAGTAATTTGAGATGAGGAATTAAACAATCGGAGGACGATAAAGCTTGGTGATCACTGTCACTACTTTTTCGACTAGAGGCCTACCAATCAAGGCAAGGCTATAAGGAAGAAGCAGTAAGTCGTTTTGAGATAAGTTGGCGGGAATTTTGACCATGCAGGAAGAGCTACAACTCGTGTGAGATTGTTGTGCCTTATTGATGGCTGACTCATCGTGATGTGATTCTACGCAGTCGTCATTGACGCCAAGTTGTTTGTGCAGAGCAGCCTGTTGAACAATAAGATCGCGTACTTCAATTGTTTTCATCGGAGCGGAAGCCTGCGCCACAGGAGCGACACTACTCAAAAGCATAGCAACTAAGCAAACTATCGCAGTCAACAATGTACGGTTCAACTTCAACATAGCTACATCAAGGAAAATGGTGATTTAAGATAATACATGATAACGGTTTGACTTCAAGATACGGACTCTCGGCTCGCTAACAAACTCTGTTCTTTGACTATTTTAGGCTAGTGAATTTTCTCTCTAACGCTCCCTCAGTACACGAAACCAGCACAACGAGCTATTCACCGTTCGGATACTCCCCTCATCAGATACCAGCAACAATTCGATAAAACTTGAAATCATTATGAAACACGAGTAATAGTTAGAACAGTTTTTGTACGAACAAGGAAAGATCAATGCTTAAAAAAAGATTCTTTAAGACAAAAGATGAAGTCGAAGTCACGTTCGAGCTAGATAAAGATCAGTGGGACTCTGTCCAAATTGCTGGAGACTTCAACAACTGGCAGCCAGAACCGATGAAATTAGTGAAGAAAAGTCGTCAGTTTAAATTTAAAACCCGCTTACCTAAAGCGCAGAATGTTCAGTTCCGTTACTTGCTCGATGATGCGAAGTGGGAAAATGACCCACAAGCTGATGCTTACGTTCCAAATGTTTTTGGCAGCGACAACAGCGTCGTGTGTACCACCGAATAAGCGGTAATTTCGCTTTAAGATTCCATACCTAGGCGCAAACGTTGCGCCTTTTTACATCTCTCGAAATGTGATTAGATTTAAAACATTAATTGGCAATTTTATCCAATTAACTCATCCGATAACCTTATTCTGAGAAAGCTTTATTTGAAATAATTCGTAAATTTGTTTAAGTTCCATTGATATTAAATATTGTATACATCACTTAAATGAACGCACAACAAATCAAACCATCTCTAATCATTGTGGAAGACGATCCCAAATTACAAACTATGTTGGGTGAGTATTTTGTTGAACAAGGTTTTCAGGTCAAATGTATCGACAATGGGACGGACGCACCCAATGCGATTATTGACACACAACCAGACGTGGTGCTGTTAGATTTGATGCTACCCGGGCAAGATGGTCTGAGTGTATGTCGTCAAATCCGAGATTGCTACAAAGGCAAAGTGTTGATGCTAACAGCAAGTGATGATGACTTCGATCATGTCGCCGCATTAGAAATAGGCGCAGATGACTTTGTTACTAAACCCATCAAACCTCGCGTATTACTGGCTCGTATTCGCATGCTATTAAGAAGAAAAGAGGCGGCGCCTACCGAGTCCGAAAACGGCCTACAAATTGGTGTTCTGTGTTTAAACCGATTGCGTAAATCGTGCGTAATGAACCAAGAAGAAATTGCGCTGACAGACGGCGAGTTCGATTTGTTGTGGGTTCTTGCTACGCATGCTGAAAAAACACTATCACGTGAGTGGCTGACCAAAACACTACGTGGTATTGAATACGATGGAACAGACCGCACCATTGATAATCGCATAGTGACACTGAGAAAGAAGCTAGGCGATGCTTCTTGCTCACCACAAAAAATCATTACCGTTCGCGGCAAAGGCTACCTATTTATGCCTGATGCATGGAATGAATAATGAGACGGATTTATCTGGAAAGCTTTGTTGGCCTTATCATTCTGTTTATGGCTAGCTTGTGGGGATACGAGTTCTTAGTTTATGAGATCAACACAGATTATGACTACCTATTACAAGAGCATGAGGGTCAAGCTTTTCACGATCTGATCTACCCTATCTATAAAGAACACGGATTAGAATATACTCAACAACAGTTGGAACAATTTGCCACATCAAGCCATCGTTTGTTGGTGCCTCACACGCTTGAAGAGCTTCCAACAGACATCAAAAAGGCGTTTGAAAGTGATACCTCCGTTAACGTCGCTTACGATGAAGAAAGGGATATCTGGTTCCGCCTAGATGCGAGCACGCCTATCTTTAAAATGAGCGATAATCCGAATAGTCCTGTGGTTAAAGCAGCCAACTTTGATGACAATATCGTTTGGTTGTTCTTTTTAGCTGGATTTGCTCTGTATTGCATATTGTTGATCTGGTTCTTAAGCCGTCGGATTCGAGAGCTAGAGAGAGTGACCGTTGAGTTTGCCTCAGGTAACTTCAAGGCTCGAGCTAGTACCTCAAGCGCTAAGTCTGTTGGGACGTTAAACAAAAGCTTTAACACGATGGCCGATAAAGTATCTCGCTTGATCACTAGCAATAAAATGCTAACTAACGCCGTTGCACATGAATTGCGTACCCCAATCTTCCGCTTACAATGGCAAGCAGATTTGTTATCGGATTCAACCTTAACTGAACAACAGAAAAAGTATGTTTACAGTATCGTCGAAGACATTGACGAGATGGAAGAAATGGTTGAAGAATTGCTTTACTACGCAAAGATGGAGCGTCCTGACACAGCATTACAAACTCAAGAAGAAGTCGTCCTATTCAACTTAGTCAAAGAATTACGACAGAGATGGCAAAAAGAGACTACGCTCGCTATCTCGCTTCAAGAAGTAAACTCAGAAAACGTTCTCGCCTTTGCTGACCCAAAATTGTTAAAGCGAGCCTTAGATAACTTGCTGCGCAATGCAATGCGGTACGCAGATAAGCAGATTTTAGTGGAGATAAAACACGATCAGCACCGCTGCTTCATCAATGTTCATGATGATGGCATAGGTATTGAAGAAAAGCATTGGCCTCATCTATTCGAACCATTTTACAGCGCGGATGAATCTCGCAACAAAAAGACGAGCGGGTTTGGGCTCGGTTTGGCGATTGTCAGACAGATAATGGAGCTTCAACGTGGAGAAGTTTCGATTTGCCATAGCCCACTTGGAGGAGCTTGTTTCACACTTAGCCTCAAAAAATCAGACAGTTAACTTAACCTTCCTACCCCGTTTACAGAAGACGACACTTCAATACACTCAAGCGACAGAGCCCAACAATAAAACAGTGTACATTTAATCCATAAGATTCACACACTAAATGGATAGTACTCATGTATAAATCTTTTATCCTGATTATGGCGCTTACTTCTGCACTTACAGCTTGCGCCTACAACCAAAAACCTGTCGTCGACATGACCAATGTTGACCCTAGTACATATGAACAAGACTTTTTTTACTGCCAAGGCTATGCAGAAAATGTCGACAAATCAGAGGCAGCGAAATCTGAAGCCACTAATGGGGCAGTTACAGGCGCATTGATCGGCGCAGCTGCTGGTGCGCTAGAAGACGGATTAGGTGGAGCGGCTGTCGGTGCTGCTGCCGGCGGAGCTGTAGGAGCTGGAGCTGGTGCTTTGAGTGGAACAAATGATTCAACCAAAACCCAATCTCTCGTATTGCGTAAATGTCTCCAGAACAAAGGCTATACCGTCTACGATCTTGATTAAATAAGCACTTTTCTTAAATTATCGCGCGATGGATTCTATTCACAAATGTTTCACGCTGTAACGATTAATCTCGTTACCTCTCTGGGATATGTGTTCCATCCCAATGCTTAAATAGTAAGGTCATATTTTGAAGCCAGGTAAAACAGGTATACGCCGTGTCATGGATGCGACCGGCTATTCATTTCAAGGATTGAAAGCCGCATGGACACACGAAGCCGCTTTTAGACAAGAATTGATTCTCGCCTTGGTGCTTTCCGTCTGTGCTTTTTTCCTTCCTGTCACCACATATGAAAGAGTGCTGATGATCAGTAGCCTGTTCTTGGTATTGATCGTCGAACTCATTAATTCCGCCGTAGAAGCGGTTGTCGACCGTGTTAGCGATGACTGGCACGAGCTCAGTGGTAGAGCCAAAGATATTGGCTCAGCAGCAGTATTTGTTGCGTTAACTCTTGCCCTTTTTATTTGGGCTTCGTTCTTGCTCTAATTTTTATTCAAGACGCTCATTATGAAGACACATGATTTACAACAGAGAGGTATCTCTTACGTTACCTTTACTTTCCTGTTGGCGCTGTATTTCGCTCTCGTCGTAAATATCCCTATTTATAAAGAACTGATCGGCATCTTTACACACTTAGATAATGTCAAGATTGGATTTATTATCACAATACCAATTTTCTTTCTTGCCGCGCTCAATTTCCTTTTTAATTTATTTAGTTGGCCTTGGATCGGCAAGCCGTTCTTTATAATTTTAATCATTGTTTCAAGTATGGTGAGCTACGCAAGCTATAACTATGGCACACTTTTCGATTCTGGAATGATTGCCAATATTGTTGAAACCGATTCGAGCGAGGCGAGTTCTTACCTGAGTGCTCACTCTGTAATTTGGACGCTGATTATGGGAGTTATCCCAGCGATAATTGTCTTTAAGGTCAAGCTGCAATCTCAACGTCACCAATTACTGTACTTCTCTGTTACCAAATTAGTATCGATGCTGTCGTCGCTAGCTGTCATCGCCGTCATTGCCAGCGTGTACTATCAAGACTACGCATCTGTAGGGCGCAACAACAGCCACCTGAAAAAAATCATCATACCCACCCAGTTCGTTTATAGCGCGACCGGGTATGTGAAGGAGAAATATTTCACCACGCCAGAGCCATATCGAGAAATCGGCACAGATGCAAAGCAGTCAGATAGCGCCGTACAGCAAGCACAGAGCAAACCAACACTACTGGTTTTTGTCGTAGGAGAAACCGCTCGAACTCAGAACTACCAACTCAATGGCTATACACGAGAGACAAACCCTTATACTAGTAAACTGGATGTTATCTCATTTCAAGACGTCGCGTCTTGTGGCACCGCTACTGCTGTATCTGTGCCTTGTATGTTTTCACAGCTCACGCGAAACGAGTTTGAACGCGCCAAAGCGGATAACCAGGACAATGCTCTCGATATAATGCAGCGCGCCGGGGTTGACCTCATTTGGAAAGAAAATGACGGTGGGGATAAAGAAGTAGCCCACAAGATCAAGAAAATCGAAGTTGATCGAAAGCAAGTAAGCCCTATGTGTAATGGCCAAACTTGTTACGACATGGCGCTATTAGATCATTTTGATCAGGAAGTCGCGGATATGCACGGTAACCGAGTGGTCGCCATGCACCTTATAGGAAGCCACGGTCCGACCTACTTTCAGCGTTACCCAAGAGACAACGCCTTCTTTAAACCAGACTGTCCACGTGCAGATATCGAAAACTGTAGCATCGAACAAATAGTGAACACATATGACAATACAATACGCTACACCGATCTTGTATTGGCAGAAACCATCAAAAAACTTAAAGCGTTAGAGTCTGAGTATAATACTGCGCTAATTTACATATCGGATCACGGTGAGTCACTAGGCGAAAACGGATTGTTCTTACATGGTATGCCTTATGGCCTTGCACCAGATTTCCAAAAACGCGTTCCTTTGATTATGTGGCTGTCTTCGGGCTTTAAACAAGCGAAGCAGATCAATACCGACTGTTTGTATAAACAAGCACAGAATGCAGGCCAATACTCACATGATAACGTGTTCCACTCTTTATTAGGCATTATGGATGTACAAACTCAAGCCTACGATAGCAAGTTAGATATATTCAAAGCCTGCCGAGCCGTTTCCTAAATCATTCAATAAAGCCTGGCTCAAAGTGTGAATCAGGCTTTTTCTAACAAGGTATTTAAACTCATCGCCGCGCCAAGCGTTATACTGACAGTCCGCGATCCATACATCGAGATAAGGACTAGGATGAAAATTGGTATTATTGGTCTAGGGGATATCGCTCAGAAAGCATACCTTCCTGTTATCACTCAGCTTCCAAATATCGAACTTGTATTTTGTACCCGCAACCCAAACACACTTGAGAGCCTGGCTAAGCAGTATCGAATCTCAGAGATCTGCCAAGACTACCAGCAACTTCTACACTTTGGCGTCGATGCCGTCATGATTCATGCGGCAACAAGCGTACACCCTCAAATAGCGGCATTTTTTCTGCAGCATGGAATTCCAACCTTTGTCGACAAACCATTAGCGAACAGTGCTGATGACGTGGAAAAGCTGTACGACATTGCCGAAAAAGAGAGACAGCCACTCTATGTGGGCTTTAACCGTCGTCACATTCCACTTTACAACCAACATATGCCACAAGTGCAGCAAGGCAACATATCTGACTTAAAGTCGCTACGCTGGGAAAAGAACCGTCACCAACTACCGGGGGATGTTCGTACCTTTATATTTGATGATTTTATTCACCCATTAGACAGCGTTAACGTCACAGCCAAAGCCGATCTAAGAGATGCTTATGTAACTCATCAACTTGAAGGTGGTCAGTTGGCGCGTTTAGATATTCAGTGGCAACATGGAGATACTTTGCTCCACGCCTCGATGAATCGCCACTTCGGTATCACTACAGAGCGCGTTCAAGCTTGTTATGCAAACAAGGCAGTTGAGTTCGACTCCTTCGTTGAAGGCAAACTATGGCAAGCTAACCAAGAGCAAAAAATCAATTTGAAAGACTGGACGCCAATGCTGACGAGTAAAGGTTTCCATTCGATGTTGCTCGATTGGTTTGGCGTCGTTGAGTCTGGAAATATTGCTGATGAAGTAGTAACACGCAACATTGCCAGCCATCGATTGGCAGAGCAAATTTGTCAATATCTCGAGAAAGTTGTCTCTAGATAATGCGATTCTTGGCTATATGCTTGATTGAGTATTACGCTCTATACTAAAAAGACTTGCCTTAGGGAAGGCATTCATTCTCTGTTAAGACTACGGCGATTATTCTATCAATCAGGTCAATGAGGGCACGAAAGCACACATCGACAAAACAGACAGTTTAGATTTGTTTTACGGTGCTCTCAGGTATCTGGATCATCACATTCAAGAATAAAGGAAATAGAATGAGAACACTTGGTAACATCATTTGGTTTGTATTTGGCGGCGTATTTATGGGGTTGCTATGGTGGTTTTTTGGTATTTTGGCCTTTATTAGCATCATCGGAATACCTTGGGGGCGTGCGTGTATCGTTATGGGTAATTTTTCCTTTTTCCCATTCGGTAAAGAGGCCATCTCACGCGATGAATTGACCAATGAAATGGACATTGGCACGAGTCCGCTCGGCGTTATTGGTAACGTCCTTTGGTTTGTATTTGCAGGCCTTTGGTTAGCTATCGGTCACGTACTTTCTGCCGCAGCATGCTTTGTCACCATAATCGGCATTCCGTTTGCGCTCCAACACCTCAAGCTAGCGGTTATTTCACTCGCACCAATTGGTAAAACGGTTGTATCGTCAGAAGAAGCTGCAATGGCTCGATACAACATCAATCGTTAGCAAAAAGCTAATGCGCTTTCTATCCTCTGGGCAGTCATGCTCAGAGGGTAACGCCCGTCAAAAGTAAGCCTATAATCGCTATCGCATATTCAATAATGGCTGATTGTATATTCATACCGTCACCTTTACGTTGAAGTTTATCCTAGCTCAGCACTGCTTTACTTTTATAATTAATCAATACACCCAAGTGAGTTCAAGATGCTAGACTCATAGCGTCGTCACTGATTAAAACTCCAAGAACGACGTAACGAAAAAGCGAGCTATCCTATGCTCGAAATATGGGTTCTTTCCCCCTCGAAGTAGAGTTCAACAACAAAAAAGACGAACTATAAGCATAGCCAAAATTAATGCTTTTCGACCTAAAATATCTCACATCAATCAAAGAAAGCTTCTAAGATTTTCTCTTTTTGAGTAAATATAGACAGTTACAGTAGCGAAATTCTTCTCGGTAAAAATCCCCACTCAATCTCATGATCAGTTTTTTAAAAAAACAACAAAAATTCGTTGTTATCTAGAGTAATTATCTTATTTGTCGCAGAGCAATTCCATCAATATCATTTGCGACATCGGAGCGCTAGAGCATTGAACTTTTTAGCATTTATCACAGGTATAGAACGTAAAAAACCTTTTATTACTTATTTTTCTTTTTTACATATGTTCTAACTCAACGTCTATTCAGACAGGAATATACCGTGGATAAATATCAAGCAGCTTATGCTAAACGTCTAGAGAAACTAAATGGGGATCCATCTCCTAAAACAATAGCCCGCCTTTCGGCTTGGGATGCGTTTTTAATAAGGAGTACGAGCTCCAAGACTTGGAATACCAACTATCGGACGCAGCGCACCAGCACTATGAACAGTCGCATGCGAAGAGCGACATTAGCTTCAAAGAATTCAAACGAGCGTTTTATAATGAATCCATCAAAATTTACAATTTAGCTGATGGCGCTTCTATCCAGAAAGTATTCACCCCATTACTTTTGCTTACAACGCTCTGGATAGTGTTTGTATGCCTATTTAACAAGTGATCATCAAACTATTCCAACAACGATCAGTATGGGACTACAGGTATGGCTCTATGTAAGGGGGCTAGTCGGCTCGGCTCTCCTTCACTAAATTAGCGACTCAATTACCCGCAATTCCATAGGCTAAAAGTGACAAGGGCATCCATCGATGCCCTTTTTATTCAAAGGAACGCAACCTAGACCTTTGGCCCACTTGGGTATAAAACCATTATGCGTTAAGCTGCACGCTATTATCCGATTGATAAAGAGTGGAGCGAAGTGATGGAAAAAGTAGGCTCTCGAGCATTGATTGTCGAAGGTGGAGCCATGCGAGGCGTATTTTCATGCGGCATACTCGATCATTTTCTTGCTAGCGAGTTCTCTCCATTTGATAGCTTTTGGGGAGTGTCTGCGGGTGCTAGCAACTTGGCTGCCTACTTAGCTAAAATGCCCGGACGTAACTTAAAAATCTACCTCGATTACAGCTTAAGAAAAGAATTTATCTCTCCATCTCAACTTCTACGTGGTGGTGATATGATGAACTTAGACTGGATGTGGAATGTCACCCTCGAAGAACTTGGCATCGATAAATCTGCGCTCAAAGCTGATTCACGACCTTTCTTTTTAGGCGTGACGCGTCAAGACAATGGGCAAGCGGAGTACCACCTTCCTGATGTCGACGACTTGGCAGAAACAATGAAAGCCAGCAGCGCACTGCCTGTACTTTACCGAAATGGCGTATCACTGAACGGAATTCAATACGTTGATGGTGGCGTCTCAGACGCACTTCCTGTTGCAGAAGCAATAAATCGAGGAGCCAAAAAGATTATGGTTTTACGCAGTCAGCCCGCAAGCTATCAAAAGCCAAGAGGAAGATTCAGCGCCCTAACTAAGAGGATGTTGAAAGAAACGCCCGGATTAATTGAACCGATGTTGACACGTGAAGTTCGCTACAATCAGACCTTAGCGCTGATCAACAACCCTCCACCTGGTATCGAAATCATTCAAGTGTGTCCTCCTGAAGCATTCAAGTTGAAACGGCTGAGTCGATCGCCAGCACCACTGCGTCATGCTTATGAGTTAGGAATTGAAGCAGGAAAGGAAGCCATCATACGCTGGGGTCAGAAGTAGAAAAAAGCCACGTGGATTAAACGTGGCTAACGCAAATTCGATGGCAGTGGATTATCGTATTTGCTTCTGGTCGAGCCCAATATTCAGGCTCAAAACTGTTTTAATTTGCTCGCTAACTGAAAAAGCGAGTAGGCAGTCAAAACTAGTAAGTTTCAAATAACCCAGAGTTGTAGTCTTGGATAGCTTGTTCTATCTCTTCCATGCTATTCATGACAAAAGGGCCATAATGCACCACGGGTTCATTAATTGGCTCACCAATAAAGATCAGTGCACCACTCTCTTTTTCGGCCTGCAATTCAGCCCATTCACCTTTCGATAAAATGGCCATTTCGCCTTGATTGATCTCACGACCTTTTAATTGAATACGACCTTTATAGACATAGAGCATCATGTTGTTGTCTTGCTCCGTGTTCAAATTCAAAGCTTGACCACCCATCGCTCTCCAATCGGCTACCGTGGCAGCAACACCTGTCTCTGTTAGCGGCCCCTGAATTCGTTCGTTGTTTATAGTCATATGACCCGCAATCAAACGTACAACCCCCGTATTCGGAGTATCAAACTCAGTGATCGTTTCAGGTTGAAAGTCATGATATTGAGCTGGCTGCAGCTTATTTTTCGCGGGCTGGTTAATCCAAATTTGGAAACCATGCAATTCGCCTTCCTTCATAATAGGCATTTCGCTATGGATGACGCCTCTTCCTGCCGCCATCCACTGTGCACCACCGGAACGAAGCTCACCAACATTATCCATATGATCACGATGCTGGAAATGACCTTTCAACATATAAGTAAGCGTCTCGATACCGCGGTGCGGATGCGGAGGGAAACCGCCGATATAATCAGCGCGGTCTTCTGATTTGAGTTCATCCATCATCAAAAATGGAGAAAAGCTAGCATTATTGAAACCCGCTACTCGGCGAATTTTCACTCCATCACCATCAGCAGTAGCTTGCGCAGGAATAAGCTGACGAATGTCTCTGAATGTACTCATACTAGTTCTCCTAGTTTATCTATGTGACCGCTTGCAAATCGCATGTTCAATCTATGGCTATCGATAAGGTTCTATTTTAGGTTGATGAGCTAAAATTATGAGCCATACTATTCGTTCTACTTATTCAACTTTTTCGAACAATACAATTTATCGAGTTAATAATGAGCACATTTAATTTATCTAAAATAAATGTAGCTATTTTCTAAACAAGGTGTATAGTGTGCCTTGGCTCTTAGAAGAGAGCTGTTAATGCAACATTTAGTTTAAGTTTCCTCTCAGTAAAATCTTGAATCCCCAATTCAGACACCTGCGTACAACTTCCTCTTGATTGAACATTCAATAGCTTAGAAAAGATCCACAAAACAAATCATAATTTTAATGTTTAATTCAAAGGTATTTTTATGTCTAAAGTAACTGGTTCAGTAAAATGGTTTAACGAAACTAAAGGCTTCGGTTTTCTATCTCAAGACAACGGCGGCCAAGATGTATTCGTACACTTTAACGCTATCGTTTCTGACGGTTTCAAAACACTGACTGAAGGTCAGAAAGTAAGCTTCAATGTAGAGCAAGGTAAAAAAGGTCCTCAAGCGACTGAAGTAACTCCTCTATAAGACTGCTTTTCTTGGTGTAGCATGCCCATGCTGCACCAAACCTCTCTCCTTCAAAAATATTCTTTCATCAATCACTCAGCCTAATTTTAGGCATTGCTTTGTGCTATCTAAAATAAACTGAATAGTACTGCTTAATTTATTATTTATAGGAAAAATCATGTCCTCAAAAAGAACTGGCCGTCAAAGGCATTGGTATCAATTACTTAACAAAGAGAAAATCACTAAAAAACAGGAGAATAAATGTTAGAAATTGAATTTAATTTAGAACAACCTCAAACCTCTTGGAACGCTAAAATACATCAATTAAATGGTGATATTTTACGAAGGCACGTATTACCGAAACTTCTTTCTCATAGCTTCATGATCGATTTTGAATATTGTGAGAAAACGCAATCTGGAACTATTCTCTGTGATTCAGGTTCAAAGTTAGGAAGTTTTACTGTTAACTGATTCAGTTTTCATGCATTAATGGATAATGCAACTAATTTGGAAGGTATCCAATGGCTAGAAAAAGTAAGAAGCAGTCAGAAAAAGACAAAAAAGAGTCTGAACAAAACGCGGCGGCGGTAAAGCAGAAAACTCGACGCCGCATAGAAGACATTATGGAACAAAGAGAATTTGATAAGTTATTCGATCTATAAATGCTCTCTAGTGCTTTCTCTGCCTTTATCGTTGTGCAAGGTACCGCCACCTACCTTTGCTCAAACGAATCTCCACTCTTTTAGACTACTCTTCTAATTACACGTGCCTCTCACACACGCAAAAACAACTGGCTCCTCTATACTCAAGTGACTTGCAAATAGTCGTTTCGCTCACAGGAAAACCCGTGACTAATGACAGTTAGGTTATTTGCGTATAGCCAAAGCGATATTTTTGCGTATAATCCCTCTCGTTTGCTTCGTATAACCCCAATGATATGGTTTGGGGGTCTCTACCAGTTCCCGCAAAGTGCTGATTACGAAGAGTTGAGATCATCGTGGGTCTTACTCTTTGTGATAGCGTTCGATTTATTTCTATCTATACCTATTCTTAGAGTAACTGCATCCACAATACACATAAGGTGGAATATGAACGCATTTATTCAAGGTCTTCCAAAAGTAGAGCTGCACTTACATATCGAAGGTTCACTTGAGCCGGAACTCTTATTCAAATTAGCAAAACGAAACGGCATCGAGATCCCTTACTCTTCTCCGAGTGAACTACGCAGCGCATATCAGTTCACAGACTTACAATCATTTCTCGACCTCTATTACCAAGGAGCGGGAGTTCTGCGTACTGAGCAAGATTTTTACGATCTCACTTGGGAATACTTACTGCACTGTAAAGAAGACAACGTTGTTCATACCGAAATCTTTTTTGACCCTCAAACACACACAGAACGCGGCATAGACTTTGACACTGTTATCAATGGAATCGCTCGCGCGCTAAAAGATGGTCACGAAAAACTTGGCATTACCTCGCAAATTATTGCGTGTTTTCTCCGTCACCTTTCAGAAGAGAGCGCCATAGAGACCCTACAGGCTATTCTGAAACACCGTGATAAGATCATTGGTGTTGGACTAGATTCTTCAGAACAAGGTCATCCGCCAGCTAAATTCAAGCGCGTATTTAAACAAGCAGTAGAAGAAGGCTTACTTACCGTTGCTCACGCAGGTGAAGAAGGCCCCGCACAAAATATTAGCGATGCAATTGAAATGCTTTACGTGAGCCGCGTGGATCACGGTGTTCGCTGTGTTGATGATGAAGCATTAGTTGAATCCTTAATCGAAAGCCAAATGCCACTGACAGTGTGTCCGTTATCGAATCTTAAGCTATGTGTATTCGACGATATGAAAGATCACAATATTGTGGATTTGCTACGAAAAGGTGTCGCCGTAACGATTAACTCAGACGATCCTGTGTACTTTGGTGGCTACATGACGGATAACTTTCTGGCCGTCAACAACGCACATCCAATGAGTAAGAGTGAACTTGCCCAATTTACAATGAACGCGATTGATGCCAGCTTTATCGATAACGAGTTAAGGGCGAAATATCGTCACCTTGTTAGCCAATACGTAAACCAGCACGAAGCGTTGCAATAAAGGCATAGTGCCACGCCTTAGGTCAAACGCGTAGGTATTAAAACCCTACAAAGACTCTGTGGTTAACCGCATTTATAAACGCTAGACTGAGAAAGCTAAACTAGCACACAAAAAGGAATAGAATCATGATTCAACAAGGCCAAGCTCTACCAGTTGCAACTCTAAGTGAGTTAACTGCCGATGGTATGGTTAACCACGACGTTACAGAACTGTTTGCGAACAAGAAAGTCGTACTCTTTGCTGTACCTGGCGCATTCACCCCTACCTGTTCAGAAGCTCATCTACCAGGCTATGTGGTATTAGCTGATGAGCTAAAGGCAAAAGGTGTTGATTTAATTGCGTGCGTTTCTGTAAACGATGCATTTGTGATGCAAGCGTGGGGCGAAGCTCAAAACGCTTCTGAGATTCTGATGTTGGGTGATGGCGACGCTAGCTTTACTAAAGCATTGGGTCTTGAAATGGATACAGGCGGCTTTGGTGGTATTCGCTCACAACGTTACGCGATGATCATTGAAAACGGCACAGTGACTAAGCTTAACGTTGAAGAGCCAAAAGAGTTTGAAGCAAGCAAAGCAGAAACGATTTTAGCGGCGCTTTAAGCTTACTCCTAAATACAAAAACGGAAGCCATCGCTTCCGTTTTTTTTGGGCTAACGCATTCTCACAACACTCGTTTGTTGCTTACGCTGCATTTCCGCAAAAGTCAGCACAAACGGGGATGACTGCTTTACACGGCTTGGTAATGAAGAAAGCGCATTGTAGGCATCCTGTTTCGTTTTAAAATCACCAACAGTTACCGTATACCAACGCGTGCCTCGGCTGTTTTTCCAGTTAACCCAAACCGGATGCTTAGGATCGATATAGCGAATATAATCTTTCACATCTTTTTCTTGCTTCAGCGCGAGTACCTGCATCGTGTAATGGTTTGGGTTTAAATAACCATATGCATCCTGAGAGGTCATGACTCCAACACATTGGCCGCTATCGACCTCCTGCTGGTAAGGCATAGCGCAGCCCATGAGCGATAAAATCAATGTCAAAGATAAAATCTTGTGCACGTGTCACTCCATTCTTGTTCTAGTTTCTTTTCTCTCGCACCCAAAAACACAAAACGCTCTTGGTCAGGTAAAAACACACCCTTACAAGAAGGCCTGCGTTTTAACGCAACGAGTATTCCAAAAACGTAAGGCGACCACGTTGGTCGCCTTAGTAAACTGATTTAATAGAAAATTAACAAGATAGAGTGATATAGACAGAAGTTCGCTACTGTTTAGAACCAGCTAGCGACCAATTGCTTAAACCAGTCTAAAATTTGCTTGAATAAACTGCCTTCCTCCACCGACTCCAATGCAACGAGCTCGGCTTCATTTACGACCTTACCGTCGACTTTGTAAAGCACTTTACCAACCACTTGTTGCTCAGAAATTGGCGCAACTAAATCACCGTTGTATTCAACTTCCGCTTGCAGCTTTTTTACATCTCCCTTTGGCAAAGTGAGATAAACATCGTTAGCTACGCCGACAGTAAGCTCGTCTTTTTCGCCCATCCAAACTCGAGCTTTCGCAAGTTCCGCACCCGCCTCAGTCGGCATTACCGTATCGTAAAAGCGGAAGCCATAACTCAACAGCTGCTTGCTTTCTGATTCACGAACATTCTCACTCTTCGCTCCCATCACTACGGCAATCAAACGCATATCACCTTGTGTTGCAGAAGTCGCTAGACTATAACCCGCACCGCTTGTATAACCAGTTTTCATGCCATCGACATTCATACTACGATCACGAAGCAAGCCATTACGGTTGTATTGAGTGATGCCATTGTAAGTAAACGAGGTTTCGCTATACAGCGGATAGATATCAGGTAAGTCACGAATAATCGCTTGGCCCAACTTGGCAATATCATAAGGTGTCGAATATAAACCGTCACTGTCTAGGCCGTGAGGGTTGGTGAATGCCGTGTTAGACAATTCAAGCTTGGCGGCCCAACTATTCATCAAACTCACAAACCCTGATTCACTTCCCGCAACATGCTCAGCAATAGCGACACTGGCATCGTTACCAGATTGAACAATCAGACCACGGTATAAGTCAGACAAAGAAACGGAAGTATTGACTTCAATAAACATTTTTGAAGAATCTGGGAAATTTTTTGCCCAAGCATTTCGGCTGATGACAACCTCATCATTCAACGTAATATTGCCTGTATTAATTTCTTGACCAGCTACATAAGCAGTCATCAACTTCGTTAAACTCGCGGGGTTTAAACGTTTGTGGGCATCACGTTCAACCAGTACTTTCCCCGTATGGAAGTCCATCAAAACATAACCACGAGAACTGAGTTCCGGCGCATTTGGCACAACTGAAGGCGCAGCATAAGCCAACGAGGATACAGCAGCGAACCCTGTAATTAACACTGTGTGTAATATAGTACTTTTTCTCATCATGACATCTTATCTTAGTAGCATTTAAGGCTTACAAACGGTACCCGAATGAATTCAAAGCGCGGGATTACCTAGTTAAAAAACGAGTATATTGAAACGGCGCTCAGTTACAGCCACCTTGTTACGATTGGTTACTTTTACTCAATGTTTGTCGAAAATAATGAGAGGTAGGTAGAGCTTTCGTCTTGAAGAATGAAACAGGAGCGAAAATAATTCCGTAACGCTATGTTTTTTTGAGAGGGGAGAAAAAGCGCGCAAGCCAATTCAGGGAGTAAGTTGGTGTAGGAAAAGTAGTTGAGCTTTTATCCATATCTAAATAGGAAACAACAAAAACAATCAAAAATAAGCCCAGCTAATTATTTACCAAGAAAACATATTGAAAACGCATCATAAAATCGTAATTAATTATCGATAAACTTAAAAACCTAATATTATAATTTATGCAAATTTCATTTATTATTAAACTGGAGAAAAATACAGCTTTCCTTTTTTAAAACTAAGAGACGATTTTTTCGATGTTTTTAGGTTTATCTCATCAGAGAACTTGGTATAACAGTGAGGGATAAGACATCCGGACTTAGCGCGAAAGGATAACCCACTGTTATTTAAGTTCACACGCTGCTTTTTAATGACTAGAGACTTTAAACTGCGGTTACCTTCGGTTTGTGCGGCTATTCTTTGACGTATCCCAACCCAGTACGACTCAAACGACGACATCACACATATCCTCTTTCATGATATAAGCATTAATAATTAAACATCGCTAAAAGCTAAGCTTGTCATAAATAAAAGTATTAGAAATTAATTTTATTTCATCAAAACAAATCAACCCGCATATTCCACACAAATTTAGTGGTTATGTCAATTATTAGTTATCATTAATTTTATTTATAATGAATATAAAATCAGTTTATAAATTTCTAATAATTTAATTATTAGAAGTCAAAATAATCAGTCCATATTTAATATGGAAATGTGAGTCTTGTTTCGCATCATAATATATAAATACATTAAAGATTCATCTACGAACTAAATGCTCTTCAAGAGGTGATATAAATTAGAATTTCGAGACTAGATGAGAATAAAAATAGCGCACCGAAGAATATGGTGCGCTATAGATTTGATTGAGGTCACTGTATAAGCATAGATAAAACTAAACTCATTTGACGTAGCTAGGCCAAGATTGCTTATGGTTTAAGTTTCAATACTTTATCAATATCTTCTGCGCTGTGGCGCTCAGGTAACTGCTCCCATTCCTCACCCCATGAACGGTTCACAATTCGACCACGTTTTACCGCTTCACGCTCATCAATTACTTTTGCCCAACGTACAACGTTTTTGTAGCTTTCTACGTCTAAGAATTCAGCCGCATCGTAAGCACGACCCAACACAAGGTTGCCGTACCATGGCCAAGTTGCGATATCAGCGATGCTGTACTCATCGCCACCTAGGAATTCATTGTTCGCAAGACGCTTGTCTAATACATCTAACTGACGTTTTGCTTCCATTGTAAAGCGGTTAATTGGGTACTCGAACTTCTCTGGTGCGTACGCGTAGAAGTGACCAAAACCACCGCCTAGATATGGCGCAGAACCTTGCAGCCAGAATAACCAGTTCATTACCTCAGCACGCTTAGCGCCTTCTTTTGGTAAGAAATGATCAAACTTCTCTGCTAGATAAAACAAGATGTTGCCAGATTCAAACACGTTCACTGGCTCAGAACCCGAACGGTCAACCAATGCCGGAATTTTAGAGTTTGGGTTAACAGCCACAAAGCCAGAACCAAACTGGTCACCATCGCCAATCTTAATCAGGTATGCATCGTATTCTGCTGCCGTTACGCCAGCCGCCAAAAGCTCTTCAAACATGATCGTCACTTTCTGACCATTTGGGGTACCCATTGAGTAAAGTTGGAATGGGTGCTCACCAACTGGAAGCTCTTGCTCATGACGTGCGCCAGAATCCGGACGGTTGATGCTCGCCCACTGACCGCCGTTTTCATTATCGTTTGTCCAAACTTTTGGTGGAATGTATTCGTTAGCCATTGTTTTCCCTTATTGTGTTTGAATGCATCTTCAAACTGACGGGTCTTACGCGCCAGCAAGCATTATTAACATCACCTCTTCGCCAACTGCGATTAGGCATACTCAAGATATTAGGTCGAATTCGCCAAATAAAAGTCCTGCAATCTCTTTTAGTTAGAACCTTTAGTTATGGGATTTTCTTTCACGCTATAAGTAAAAACGTCGCGATAATGTGAACTAGGTTCGAGATGCCAACGATGAGTAAGCTACACTCGGCGGCGCACCTCTATTTGGGGATTTAGAACAACCGCTAAACTTCAAAGTCACCAAGAATGAAGTTGTTCTGGATACCTTAGTTCAAACAACTTACGTGCGTGATAGGCAGTTAAGTTAGATAGTTAGAAAGAAAAACGCCCTTCACTAAATCAATGAAGGGCGTTTTAATGTATTCGAAACCGTTACTTAGCTGATTCAAACAAACCAGAAATACCTTTCAAAGGGAAAAGCCTTGCTTGCTCCAACCCTCTCAACGTTACCGTATTCAGGTCATCAATAAAGAAACGACTGGTCATCGTGTGTTTGCCACCATTAATGAAAATCTCGATGACAGAATTGTCGATATATATATCAATCGTCTGCTTAGCGTCCAATCTTGGTGCTTTTCGAATGCTACCAAATTCTTCTGCGTACAAATGAGACATGTGACGACGGTCCAGCATAAACTCGTGCTTTGTCGCACTAAAGACGATGTTGTCACCTTTGAGGTTACTCAGCTCAAGTTCAAAGCCATCGCCCTCAAGGTCTAATTGGATCAAACAACTTGTGCTTTCCAGTGTATGGGACTGTGCAAAGACTACCTCTTCTTTTCTTAAACTCTCCAATTCAGGGAGTGGAGTTTGAACAAGAAAACCATCTTTCAACGTTAGTTCTCTAGGAAGAGACAACATTCCTGCCCACTGGTGTGTGACCGATGGCGTGTCGATTTCTGGCAACCCTATCCATGCAATAAGAATGCGACGCCCATTCTCATCTAAATAGGTTTGTGGGGCGTAGAAATCAAACCCATAATCTGGCTGTAAAATATCTTGGTGGTTTTCTAAAGTCATCGACTCTAGGTTCAACTGATCACCCACGATATACGCGACAGAATAGATGTTTTTGAAATCATAAGGATTACTACTGCTCACGCCCTGTGGAGAAAACAGCATCACCGATTGACCATTAATCTCAAATAAATCAGGACACTCCCACATGTACCCAAGGTCAGAGAACTTGGTCTTGATAGGACCTTTATGCTGCCACGTTTTCAAATCTTTGCTTTGATAGAGCGCCATAGAACCATGCTCGGTTTTGGTTTGAGCACCCACCACCATCAAATAGTCGTCGCCTTTCTTCCAAACTTTTGGGTCACGAAAGTGCTCCGTGTAATGTTCGTTCTCAATGACTACACCGTGCTTTTCAATGCTGCCGTCTGAATCCATGGTGGCAAAACACTGTGTTGGGATTCGATTCCAGTTTTGGTCACGCTTGTTGCCAGTAAAAAACAGCAAAGCCTTGTTGTTTTCCACCAAAGCGCCGCCCGAATAGACACCATGTGAATCGTAGTCTTGGTCGGGATGAAGACCCACACCATGATCAGTAAAATGGATGAAGTCTTTAGTAGAAAGGTGATACCAATACTTCATTCCATGGACTGGTCCCACAGGCGTCCACTGGTAAAAGATGTGGTGCTCACCATTGAAATAGCACAACCCATTTGGGTCATTTAACAGCCCAAATCTAGGGGCGATATGAAAACTAGGAAAGCCTTTATCTTGCTGACGTGAAAGTGTCATTTCTTCGATATCACACTGAGGGATTTGCTCAAGTCGGCGATATCTTTGCTCTACAGTCCAACGGTTGTTTAAGCTCATAATTTTTCTCAACTGAAATTGGATCTGAAGATCATTGCCCAATAAATTGCAGCAACTCTGTCTGGGTCGGAAGCGCGGTCATTGCGCCTTTTTGCGTCGTCGCTAATGCACCACAGCCATTTGCCCATTGAATCGCAGAGCTAACAACAGGATGATTTTTCCAATCGTCATGCCGAGACAGGCATGCCAGTAGCCCTCCGACAAAAGCATCACCCGCACCTGTGGTGTCAATCGGACTAACGACTTGACCTGTGATCAGTTCACTCTGACTTTC
Source organism: Vibrio sp. 397 (assembly GCF_033339395.1). Lineage (NCBI taxonomy): Bacteria > Pseudomonadati > Pseudomonadota > Gammaproteobacteria > Vibrionales > Vibrionaceae > Vibrio > Vibrio sp. 397. Next base: position 476,833 of record NZ_JAWOUN010000002.1, read on the forward strand.
AAAGACGCGCCAAACACCTTTCGCACCTTGTGTCACCAAGACCAAAGCAATATTCAAAGAGGCTATTTGTTGTAAACCTTGCGCCATCGACGTTGAGTCAGTTAAGAACAAAAGCTCTTCTTCAGAGAACTTAACCACATCGGCCATCGCTACAGCCTTCATCACGACAGCTTGGATTTCTGATTGATCTTGCCACACTTCATCACGCAAGTTAGGGTCAAAGCTAATGAAACCACCAGCGGCTTTTGCTCTTTTGAACGCCTCAAATGTGCTGCTTCTACTTGGCTCATTTGCCAGTGAAATTGAGCAAACGTGTAGCCAGTCACCTTGCTTAAAGTTTGGGATGTCTTCAACAGACATAAACTGATCAGCGCTCGGTTTTACCATAAATGTAAAGCTGCGTTCCCCTTGATCGTCTAAATCTACCACCACTGTTGATGTTCTTTGCTCAGGGTCTTTAACGAGAAACTCCGTGCTCACGCCCTCTTGATCGAGCGTTGATTGCATGAAGCGACCAAATGGGTCATCACCTACACGTCCAAAAAACGCACTCTTACCAGATAGACGAGCAATTGCTACGGCGACATTCGCTGGTGCACCACCGGGACATTTGAGTAAAGAAGTCTCAGATTCCGGTATTAGATCGACAACTGCATCACCAGTTACCCATACTTGATTCATCTTGCTTACCTTAAAATTAAAGCCCTGATAGTCCAACGTGTTGAACACCTTCACTACCAAGTAAAAATTGAAAAAGGCTAGCCAAGCCATTAGTGCTTGGCTAGCACCCCAAACATTTAGGAAAAGAAGTGGATTTTGGGGGACTCCACCCTTAAGGAGTTCAGATTAAGCCGCTGCTTTTTTACCGACTTTAGCGCGGTCACGCATACCAAGAACAATGGTGAGAACAAATGCGGTCAAGAACGCGATCACCATACCCGCGATGTAGTACCCAATCTTCTCTGGCGTAATGGAAATGATGCCTGGAAGACCAGCTGCGCCCAATGCCTGAGCTTTCACATTAAACATTGTGATGAACGCACTTGATAACGCCGCAGCGCAAACTGCCGCAATAAATGGGTAACGTAGTTTTAAGTTAACACCAAACATAGCCGGTTCTGTAATACCCAGCAAACCCGTAACACCCGATGGAATCGCAATACCTTTCATCTTCTTATCTTTGCTCATCACGCCCACCGCCAACGCTGCCGCTCCTTGAGAAACGTTAGACATCGCCGCAATAGGAAAGATAAAGGTGCCGCCCGTCGTCGCAATATCCGCAAGAAGTTGAGTTTCAATCGCAATGAAGCTGTGATGCATACCAGTAATAACAAACGGAGCATAAATAAGACCAAATACCGCACCACCAACAAAGCCAGCTGTGTTGTATAGCCAGTTCAGACCATCACCCAATAGGAAACCGATATCACGCGTGAACGGACCGACGACAGTAAACGTCAGCAAACCCGCTATGAAAATCGCCAGTAATGGCGTTAAAAGGTTGTCTAAAACAGAAGGGATGACTTTACGTAAGCCTAGCTCAACCTTCGCAAGAATGAATGCCGATACCAAAACCGGTAACACCGAACCTTGGTAACCCACTTTTTGGATTTCAAAGCCAAGAATATTCCAAACCGGAATGTTGCCAGACACAGATGCGCCGCCGAATCCCCAACCATTCAGCAAGTCAGGGTGAACCATCAACATACCTAGCGCCGCCCCTAAATATGGGTTACCGCCAAACTTCTTACTGGCTGAAAATGCCAGCAGAATAGGCAGGTAAACAAACGGCGCGTTCGCAAACGTGTTGATCATGTTCGCCAAGTCTGTCAGTCCTGGGTTGGCATCAATCAAAGATTTGCCATCAATGAACAAGCCTTGAGCAGTCAATAGGTTATAGATACCCATCAACAAACCACCAGCGACGATTGCTGGAATGATTGGAACGAAAATATCAGACAGCCCTTTCACCGCGCGCTGAACAATGTTTTGTTTCTCTGCGCCAGCAGACGCAACGTCGTTGGTGGACATTTCACTCATCCCCGTCAACTTCGCCATTTCTGCATAAACTTGGTTTACGATGCCAGATCCAAAAATGATTTGGTACTGACCCGCAACTTTGAACTGCCCTTTTACTCCTTCAAGGCTATCAATCGCTTGTTCATCTATTTTTTGCTCATCTGCAACGGCAAGGCGTAAGCGTGTCGCACAATGCGCAAGTGCGGTGATGTTGCTTTTACCACCTAATAGAGTTAACAACTCTTTTGCTACTGCCGGATAATTCATTTCATACCCCATTGGATTATTATCTGAGCTTGCGAAATTTTCGGGAACGTTTGCAAAACAGATTTTTGCTCAATAAAACCAAATGATCAAAGATAAAGCAGAGAGAATGTGAGAATGATCGTCAAATTCTCTCCCTAAGAGCAGTATAGGAGGTTAGAATCGCTACTTATCAAAGAGCTTTTCATCTTCTCTTTGCAAACAATCCCAAAAACGAAAAACAGAATGGATAGGAACAATGGCGAGTCTGCATGATGTCGCCCGTCTGGCTGGCGTATCAAAATCAACAGTGTCACGGGTTATAAACGATGAATATGGCGTAAAAGAAGCGACAAAACTGAAGGTCCGCCAAGCAGTAGCGGAATGTGGCTATGTGCCGAACCAAGTCGCTAAAGATCTAAAATCTCAAAAGACCAATCTGGTTGGTGTCATTGTTCCTCGGGTTTCCTCTCATGCCACATCCCAAGGTGTCGATGGATTAACCGATGTCCTTGAAAAAGCCGGGAAACATGTCTTACTTGCTAGCACTCACCAAGCCCACGAAAAAGAACTGGAATACATTCAGATCTTTAACCAAAAACGGGTTGAAGGGATCATTCTTTACGCCACCCACCTCGATTCCAAGCTGGTAAAAGCAATTCAAAACTCAGCCGTCCCAGTTGTGCTCGTCGGTCAAGATGGTTCCATGTTTAATATTCCAAGCATCATTCATGATGACGCACGAGTAGGGTTTGAAGCGGGAAATAGACTGGTTGCAAAAGGTTGCCAAACCATGGGTTTTATTGGTGTGCAAGGTGACGATATCGCGGTAGATAAGCAACGCTCTGAAGGATTTGTTCAAGCGCTACAGCATCATGGTTTTGAGCTCGCCTTCCATGCTCGTGGTGACTTTACCATCGATTCTGGCTATTCATTGGCAAAACAACACCTAACAAAGAACCCTAAGCTAGATGGCTTGTTCTGTGCGACAGACCGTATTGCTATCGGTGCGATGAGAGCGATTCAAGAGCTCGGGTTAACACCGGGTAAAGACGTTTTAGTGCTAGGCGTTGGTGATGATGAGCTCGCATCAGTGTGCACCCCAACCTTATCAACATTTAACTATGCATTTGATAAAGCAGGGGAAAATGGTGCGAAACTGTTACTAGATAGAATTGCCAACAGAAGTTTTGAAATGAGTAAGATGGTACTAACCTTCAAAACTATTGAGCGTCAGTCCTGTTAATGAAAAAGCGCCAACTGAAATCAGTTGGCGCTTTTCTTATTACTCTTTGTAGGTTAGGTCCCTTTAGAACCAAGTTTCCATTTGCAGTGCAAACAGAACTTCACCACCATCACCCATCGTTGCAGCACCCGCATCCTGGCTAATCGAGTAGCCATTCAAGTCTTCGCTCCAATCAACGTAGCTAACTGCAAAACGTAGCTCCGGACGGTCAAAGAAACCTGCAGCAGTAGACATCTTAAGCGTTGGTGCAATTGTCGCTTTGTAAAAACTGCCACTTGCTTTATCAATCGCATTGTCTAGGTCCATGTATTGGTATGAGCCTTCATAAACCATCTCAAAGTTCTGCGTAAACTCTTGCGCTAAGCGGATGTTGAACGATGCCCACGTAAATTCATCATTTTTAGCAAAGCGATCTTGGCTGTGTTCTGCTAGCAACGCAGGTGCTACACGCCAGTTGTCGCCGATGCGTGTTACACCATAGCTGAACAAGCGTACGGCTTTTGCGTCTTCTAACAAATCTCCGTTTGAACCGATGCCTTTAAGTTCCGCACCCAATCCATCACCCATCAAAATACCGGTTTTAGAGAAGCCTTCACTCATGCCAAAGAAGTTATCGCCATGGTAGGCAAACATCGCATGTAAACCTTTGTCCGCTGCTCCATCTACGCGATCATTGTTATCAGCAGACGTCATGCCGCTCAGCATCAATTGCCAATTACCGAAGCGGTTGTTCATTGTCGCGATATAGTTTTCAACATCCGTTGACGAGCTATCAATCTCACCAAAATCACGACCATAGATCGAGAAGTTTGCTTTCCATGATTCGCTCATTTGGACGTCATACACACCAGCACCAGTGCCAGATAAGAAAACAATATCCGAGTCAAAGAAGTGAATGTCAAAGTTATCACGGTCAAATCGTTTACCAGCCCAAAACGTCGCGTCAGCAAACGCACTTGATTCAGAGAACATGCTCAACTTGTTTAGCTCAGCATATACCTGACGAACGTTTAATTGACTCTCGCTCGCCGTCCATTCGTTATTGGTTTCCGTACTATCTGCCAACATGATTCGGAACAATGCGCTGGAACCATCATCTGCAAAACGTTTGTGAATAAGGTTTGCTTCCACATAATGATCATCCTCTACCCCTAATCGCCCAACTGGAGCGCCAATAGCACCAGCTGCCGTCATGTAAGGACCAGTACCCACTGCACCATTCAGATCATCATTAATGAGCAGCCCGGAACGAGCGTAGCCATGAAACTCAAAGCTTGAGGCTTTCTCATTTGCTTCTGTGGATGCTTTTTCTGTCTGCTCAAGTCTCTGTTCTAATTCATTAATTCGCTTTTCAAGAGCGTCAACATCTGTTGCTGCGAATACAGGTGCAGTAACCAGTCCAAGCGCTACTGCCATCGTCAAAGTGTGTAGTTTCATTTCCATAGTCTCACGTAAATTTATACTTAGGCAAATTGCAAACGTTCCCAAGAAAAATCGCAAACTTATGGTGACTTTAAATGTCCATCTAAAGCCTGAATTTCAGAGCGCTCGTACTCAGAGCGTCTCTACTACTTATATCAATGAGGGCGATAATATATAAACTTTTCGGGAACGTTACCGCAAAGAGGTGATTTTGTTACTTCTATCACGTTCAATTGTGTTACTTACAGAAAAATCATTAACCAGCGCACATTTGAATTAATTGTTAGCGCTAGAGGAAGTAGTTTGAAGGTGACAGGCTACAAAGAAGGGGTTTAGTGTTCATTTGAGAGAATAGTGCTCACTCGCTTCCCTATGCTACTTGATGGTAACTCATCTCTATTTGTTGATGAAAAGTAGCAGCTAAGGTTGAACGTAACTAGGAGCGAAGCGGATCTCGATACCTCATTTCAAACAACTTGAAAGGCAGTTAAGACGAGATAAACACCCTTCACCTTCTGTGAATAGCGCTTTGTTATTCTAATTCAAGCTAACGAAACTCATTTTTGGACAAAAATGAGTTTCGGAAAAGCAAACATTAGCAAACCATAAATAACTACATGTATGACAAAGTGAAAAGGCCCACTGTTAGGTTAGATGAACGTGGGCTAAGGTTGTACAGGTTAAGGCATGGAAAATCGGCAGTTTCAATGACTAAGGTGTATTATCCGTGAATGGTTTGTCTGAGACCTCACCTCTGCCTTCATAAAGAACAACCACAGTTGAGTTCTTATGCTTGCTATACGGTGCTACTTGAACCCATCCATTAGGGTCTGCTCCCTCTCTGACCGTGCAGTCATCGTTTATTTCTGGAGTACAGCCGTAAGCGTACAAAAGTAAGACCCTATCATTATTTACAAGAAGCTTCATGACTGGGTTTGCATGATGGTTCTTGTAGTAATGGTTCATTGTTTCAATTTTTTTCTTGGCAAGCTCACTATCTATCGCATCATCAATTCGAAACCATTTAGTGTCATAATTCTCATCGAAATTACCCCATTCGGGCTTCCAACGCTTTTGCCACTTTTCACGGGATGAGCCGCCACCAACTCCATTTTCCCATTTACCTTTTATGGATCTAGGGATACCAATGCCAATGCTTGCGCTAGCACAACAGCCCTGAACGCTCCCATACGCAAAGCTTGCACCTCCACCATATATATCACTGACCCACATATCACGAATAAAATGAGGACCACTTAAAGACCCTGCATTGCCAATGCTCGCAACTGAAACTGGCTTACTCTCAAAGCAACCATTAAGTAAAAAGCACATGCTTACAGCAATTAAAAATCTATACTTCATTATCAAATACCACTCGCTTGAGTTGGTTTCCTTCTTTCGTTACCGCGTTAACAAGATTGTCCATAGCAGTCTCACACCCCGCGTTGATTAGAGCATCATGAGGCCGATGTATCCATTCCTTTCCATACTGGCTAATCTCATCCTGCCAATGTGTTGGTGCAACGCTTCCTAACGGTTGAGCTAATAGCTTTTCGTTCAACGTTTTTAAAGCCACATCATTTCCTGTCAATTGACTAAAATCTTGTTGATAGGCGAGCTTTTCGTCATCCCAATTAACACCTGCAACCTCTGCCTGCTGTTTCATTCTTTCTAATGGCAAAGCCGAAAGAGCATTGCTAATAGGCTGTAACTCGTAATAATAAAGGATGCCATTCACCAGTGTCACAACACCATATAAACCCTTAGTTCTGCATTCCAAATTCCAAGCATCTTGAGCTTGCTTGTGTAGGCGCTCACTGTATGCGGCGGCTCCATAAACATTCTGTTGTGCTTGTATATCTTCCCTTATGGATTCTGTTTTTATTAACTCACGATTATAAGTTGCAGACAGAGGCATGCCATACCTTTCAGGTAAACCTTGCTTTGCATACTGCTCTTTTGAAGGATAACCGCCACCAATGTCTGTGTGACAGCCAGCAAACATCTCCTCATAAAAGTTAGAAGGTAGAATGCCATCGCTAGGTAGCAGTGACGTTAGAGGGAAGTTTTTTCTGTATTCGTGATGGGCGCTTATCTGTAATACACGCTCAGCACAACTAGTATCAAGTCCTAGTTCAAAATTGCCTTCATCGTTGTTTCCTGCTAGATAGAACGAGCCTACGGTATCGAACAGCCCAACAAAGCGAACACTACAGGTACGTGTCTCGTCAGGATAATAACCATGTTTAAGCTGGCTACTGATATCATTTTGGTGTGCTAATAAGTTTGGGAAAACTTCACCGAATGACTCTCCATCACGCGGCTTATTATAATCAGGTAACCCATCTTTAACGGCATTAACAAAGTGACGAGCTAAAGCCGCTCCGCGACTAAAACCAAATACATCGAACTCAATATGTGTTATAGCTTGGTATTTTTGCTGGCGGATCAAATCAGTGATAATTCCATAAAATTGTTTTGTCCAATTTTGCCACTTATAAAATGCCCCAGTATCGTCAGCGACAAGGTTATAAGCCCTATCAATGAACGTCCATGTTTTCTCTAAATTATTGGGGCTGACACCAAACGCCTGAGCTAGATCGACCTCATCTTTTCCTTCATCTATCAAGGCTGGGGTTTGCCACGCTCCATCCACAGTCCCGACCCCTGCAACATAAATTTTATTGGTATCATCATCTAATGGGTAAATTTCAAATAGCCGTGCCACATTAGTGCGTGATTTTACTCCACGTGTTTCTTTGTAGAGATCATTCAGATGGTTTTGCCCAGTTCCATCAAAGAACACCCCAATCCGTAGTACTTTTTCATCGACTTTTTTTACATTGAGGACTGGTGTTGTCTGAGAAACACCTTGAAGCTCAAAGATGTGTTTCATTGACGGAGAAAGCAGTGGCTGATTGTACTTCCCCCATGTATTACCTAATACATAGCTCTCGCCAACTTTTATCTCCGTTAACGGTGAGGGAGATTCTTTGGTTTCTTGAGCTTCATCGACAACATCCGATTTTTCAACAATAAGAACATCGCCAGCTCTTAAAGCCATCGGATCTTGTTCGAATGATGGGTTTAATTTGAGGAGTTCTTTCGGGCTAAGGTCGTAATACCCTGCAATGTCACTCCAACTTTCATGCTGTCCATTATCCTTCATATTCACTTTATGGGTTTGAATTTCTTTGGCAGCGGTATCGTTAATATCAGAAGGTGTTTCTCTTGGTAGAAGAGGCTGTTGTAAAGAAGAAACAAGAAGAGCCGTATCAATCAGTGTCGCATTTTCGTCGAGCCAAGCCATACTCACTTCGCTCAGTTGTTCGTTGGTCAACTTAGCACGGGAATAGAGTATGTGTTGTTTCCCTGGTTCTTTTCCTTCAATTTTCACTGGAACCAGTAGAGAATTAAAAATCTGATTGCTTGCGAGGGTATTAGATATGCCATCAGATGAAGATTGAGTAATACGCCAACCCCACTTGCCGTCACCTAGTATATCGAATTCATACAACAACTTACCTTCGTAGAAGTAGTAATAGAAGCCATGCAAAGACCAACCTAACTTAGACTCGCTCTCTAGAGATGGCAACAAGGGGATAAACTCAGCATTAAAGTATTCAGAGCCGATCGGTCTTGGCGTAACGTCAAAGGATGTGCTGATGCCAAAATTCTGATGAAACTCATGAATCAGCTTTTTTGATTCTTCGACATGGCACTCTCCTGTGAACACGGTATACCTTGCCGAGTCTAACGCCTCTTCAGAGTGCCAGCGTTTAATGCTCTCCTCATTATCAGATTTACTAAGAGAGAAGACACCTAATTTCAGACTAGAGAGATCGGATTTTGGTGCATAGATCTTAATACGGCACTCAAACCCTGCTACAGGCTCAGGTTCGAGCGCTGGGGTTGGAGTTGGGGGAGCGAGAGGGGTATCCTCCTGAACTGGGGCATATCCAGCACTTGTTAACCGTTTCGGCTTAGGGAATTCTATTGGCATATCATATACTTTTATTTCAAAAGTACATTTTACCAACAGTGCATAGATCACACAGTAAGCAAGTGAATTGTTTTGCTATGCAATATGCTTGATTTCTTAGGTATTTTAACTAAAAAGACAAGCTCTGTGCACATTTACAGAATGTTTGATGGTCTTTAATCCCTAAATAGCCCTGGTACAAAGACGATATCAATTCAAAACCACCTTTTAATGAAAAATCTTTGCCTCTTCACATTAGCAATATTTGTGCAAAACTCGGCTAACTATGACCGTAGGCTTTTTGACGACACCAATAAAGGGGCAAAGGTGTGTTTCAGTTCTTAAATGGGGAAGTGTTTTCCTCATATTCCTCAACCAATACAGCTAGCCTTTCAAGTTTACAAATTAGTCTTATATTTGCTTTATCGAAAGGCATTGAGGTTACTTACCTTGGCGCGAGATTTTTTAAAGTGCTCAATACCGTGTTGTATGCGACATTCAACACTTGTACTGTTTCCCTAACGCCAGAGCTATTCATTGACATATCAACAATTTTTTCTTTTACATCTGGCTTGCGGGCTTCGTAAACTTAATCAAGTTAAAGCTCTTTCGACACTCGATACATCTGGAGCGAGGAAAGCCAGAATGCCCTTTTCCATGTTCACGAACGGGCTCTGGTTTTATTACAGAAACGACATTGAACTTGGATAGTAACCATGAGTTAAAAAACATCAGAAATCAGGTGGCTATATTAACATCTATCAACCGATTTGAGTTGTGACCAATGAAAGGATAGTTAGGTTTTTATTGCGTAAATTATCGGTAAGATGAGGTCATATAACAGGCAATATGCCAGGTGTGTAGAATTATTCTATTTTAGGGATTTTGCTCTAAGTCTAAATGAATCTTTGCATTTCAATTTCAATAAAGCTTGGTTATTGATCATGTTTCTGAGTATGCGAATTATTATCAGTTATGCATATAATTGCTCATTGTCTAGTTTGACTTGTGTAACGTCACTTCAGCACGTACTACGCTGATTGTCTGTGTTTTCGTGTTGACAGTTTGGTACTAGGTAAAAATCAACAAGACTATGATTTCAAGGAACATTTTATGTTAAAGAAACTACTAAGTTGTTGTATCACCTCCGCGCTCTGTTTTCATTCTTCTCTCGCTTTTTCGCAATCCAATGAGATTGTGGACAGTACAGAGTTACAACAAGCTCCGGACATATTACCAGCCACATTAATGCTCGCACCGGACGAGATCGCCATTGCAGATCGCTACATAGTGGTATTTCAACAACCGCAAATGATGGCGAGCAACTCAACGGAATTCGAGCAATTCACGCAACAATCCGTAGACCGCATGTCTGGTTTGTATTCGGTAAAAGTGGAGTCGGTCTTTGACCACTCGATCAGTGGATTTGTCGCTAACTTGAGTCCTGATCAACTAAAAGATCTGCGTTCTGATCCTCGTGTGGACTACATTGAGCAAGACAGAATCCTATCGCTTGACCCAATAGTCTCGGCAGACGCAAATCAAACCAATGCCATTTGGGGACTAGACCGAATCGACCAACGAAACTTGCCACTCGATAACAACTACAGTGCCAACTTTGATGGGACTGGGGTAACGGCTTATGTTATAGATACTGGTGTGAATAACGCGCATGTTGAGTTCGGTGGTCGCTCAGTTTCAGGGTATGACTTTGTCGATAACGATGCAGATGCAAGTGACTGTAATGGACACGGCACACACGTAGCGGGCACCATTGGCGGCAGCTTGTATGGTGTTGCGAAAAACGTCAACCTTGTCGGCGTGAGAGTATTGAGCTGTACCGGATCGGGTTCTACTTCTGGTGTTATTGCCGGTGTGGACTGGGTGGCTGCGAACGCTTCCGGACCTTCAGTCGCCAACATGAGTTTAGGCGGCGGTCAATCCGTCGCTCTGGATAGTGCGGTGCAAAGTGCGGTTCAGTCAGGTGTCAGCTTTATGCTAGCAGCAGGTAACTCCAACGCCGATGCGTGTAACTATTCTCCAGCACGCGTTGCTTCCGGAGTAACTGTCGGATCGACCACTAGCACGGATGCACGTTCGAGTTTTTCAAACTGGGGCAGTTGTGTGGATGTATTTGCGCCAGGTTCACAAATCAAATCTGCATGGTATGACGGTGGCTACAAAACCATTAGTGGCACTTCGATGGCGACGCCACATGTGGCGGGTGTAGCAGCATTGTATCTTCAAGAAAACAGTTCACTGTCTCCAAGCCAAGTAGAGGCCTTGATCGTTAGCCGCGCAACTAGCGGAAAAGTGACGGACACAAGAGGCAGCGTGAACAAGCTACTTTATAGCTTAACGGATGCAGATTGTGGCCAAGACTGCGGTGGCCCAGACCCAACACCGGACCCAGAAGGCAAATTAACCTCGGGCGTGCCAGTAAGTGGTTTAAGTGGTTCAACTGGTCAAGTAGCGTATTACTATGTTGATGTAGAAGCTGGGCAGCGTTTAACCGTACAAATGTATGGTGGAAGTGGTGATGCGGATTTGTATCTCCGTTTTGGAGCAAAACCAGCACTGAATGCATGGGACTGCCGACCTTTCAAATACGGTAACAATGAAACATGTACGGTCAGTGCGACACAAAGTGGACGTTATCACGTCATGATTCAAGGTTACTCAAACTATAGCGGTGTCAGCATTCAAGCGAGCTACTAGTTATTCTTCTCGTTACTAAAAGAGAGCAAAGCCCGCTTTTCGGTGGGCTTTTCTTTTGGGAATACTGTGCTTTAGGGAATGCAGTGTTTAAGAGGAGACGCCCGACGCTATTCAAACGTATTGGCCTTTTGCTTCAAAAACTCAACTCGAAGCGAAATCGAAGCTTTCTATTAGTAGTACTCACATAAGTCGGGTTCCTCAAACAAAAACGCCCTTCAGATAAGTAAAAGGCGTTTTTATTTTGGGTTTTGATTAACGAGCTATAATACCAACCCACCGTCAATCTTGAGCACTTGGCCTGTGATGTAGGCGCTCTTGTCTGAGGTTAGGAAAGAGACGCCATTGGCAATATCTTGAACTGAGCCCATGCGCCCTAATGGGGTTTTGCCTTCCATCATTTGAATGACTTTCTCTGGCAGGTTCTTGGTCATGTCGGTGGCGATAAAGCCTGGCGCGACACAGTTGACGCGTATCTGTGCACCCTTTCTTGAAAGTTCTTTCGCCCAGCCTTTGCTCATTGAGATGACGCCGCCTTTACTTGCGCCGTAGTTGCTCTGGCCGATATTACCATCCGTTCCCACTATAGAAGAAATGCTAACAATACTGCCTGTGCCCTGCTCTAGCATGACAGGAGCAACACGTTGGGTGAGTAAGAACACCGCTTTTAGGTTCACGTCGATCACGCTGTCCCAGTCTTGCTCTAACATATCTGGCAACAATGCATCTCGAGTGATGCCCGCGTTGTTAACCAGAGCATCGATTCTTCCGTGCTGCTCTACAACACTTTCTACTACTTCACTTACGGCTTCGGCATCACACAAGTTGACTTGATAACTGCTTAGCTGCGCCGACTGACTCCATTCCACGGGCGATATGTCTAGCCCGATTACGTGGAATCCATCCTCCAGTAATTGTTCACAAATCGCTTGGCCAATACCACGAGCCGCACCAGTGACTACTGCTACTTTTTCCGGTTTCATCTTGGTCTTCCTTAAATGTTGAGATTACAAATTCGCTTGTATCCCTAGCGTTTTTGTTTTTATGCCTAGTCGCGTTACAGCTGCGCTTCTCATACGCAGGGTCTTTTATATCTTATAAAAACTATAGAAACAGTCTGGGAGTCGGATGTGAACTAATCAAGGCAACTTGATGACTATGGCAAGATCAACGTAAGAAAGTGTGTTGGAAGGCGCAAAGTTACACGATTGGAGGGCTTGGATAGAAAAGTATTGGTCTGATTAATCAAATACTACTTCATCAGACCAATATTACTTGTCTCTTAATCTCTTACAAAAGCTGGTTTTGTTATTTTCACCAGAAAAGGCTGAAGCAAGAGATTAAACAACATGCCAGCAATAAACAGGGTGATCACAATACTCGCACCACTCGGTAAGTCATAGCGAGCCGATGCGGCAATACCCGATAAGATCCCAACAATACCAATGCTGATACTGGCGACAAAGAATCGAGTTCCCTTCAATGCTGCCGCACATAAAGCTGGAATCACCAACAAAGCAAATTCTAAATAAATGCCGGTTAACTTGACCGTAATGGGCATCAGAATAGCAAAGATCAGATAAAAACCACTACCGCGCATAAACGCAGGTTTTAACCAAACCAATAGCAACATCGCAGCGGTAATGAGTGCCAAAGGCCAGACGTCTGCCCAAGTCGCCCATAACAGTTGCCCATTAAGAATGCCTTGAATAAAGTCTCCGCCGTGTGGGTCTTTGCTCACCAGCAGGATTGCCAGCGATGCAGACACGACAAACAAGCTGCCAATCATGGGCTCTAAATGCTGCTGGTATCGTTTCTCCATAAGGGCGATCAAACCGCAAAGCATCAAAGACATCACCCAAGGGCCAATCATTTCGCCAAAGAATGAGCCTGAGAACAGCGCGTATTGGCTCAACCAGTAGTGGCTAAGTGCTGCCCCCAATGCCGCGACTTGCGCCACCGCCAAATCTATAAAGATGATCTGACGATTAAGAACTTGTTGCCCCAGAACGATGTTGCCAACTAACGCAATTAAACCACACAAAACCGCAGGTAAAAGCCATGCATAATCAGCCATGGCTTAGATCTTCACAGGAACGGGCGGCACTAACACATCCAGTAAATCATCAATGACCTGATCGTACATCTCATCCAAGTTTTCACCCTCAGAAACGGTCAATGGCAGTTGAATCACAGGTTTGTCAGTATGATCTTGCAACCAGTTCGCTGGACGCTGATCCTGATGAGAGGAGTAAACAATCGCATCAAAACTGTCAGCATCTAACTTGGTAAGTGATTGCAGGTGAGATGTGGTCGGTGAAATGCCCGGTTTAGGTTCGAGATCGGCAATCTGCTTCATTCCGAGCCAATCGTACAAATAACGATACGTCGCGTGATAACCGACAACTTGCTTACCCTTTAAAGCAGCCCCTTTCTCATTCCATTCTTTAAGCTTTTTACGCCAATGGGCACGAAACTTCATACCATTCACTTGGTAACTTTGTGCGTTGTCGGGATCAATCGCTTTTAGGCGCTCCGTGACTTTACGAGATAATGGAATCATGTCATTTGCCGCAAATTGAACATGTGGGTTACCGTGAGCGTGTATATCTCCCATGCTACGGTCAACGTGAGCGTGAGTATCTAACATACGCACGAAGTCCGTCGCGTAGATCATGCTCGGCGCACCATTTTGCACCGCCGCATTGCTGCTACGAACTTGCAGCATAGGTAACCACCCCACCTCTAGTTCTGCGCCCGAACACATTGCCATGTCCGCTTGGCGCATCTTCGCAATCAAAGAAGGACGAGCTTGTACGTAATGTGGGTCTTGCTTAGCCGTTGTCGCTGAATAAATACTGGCATCTGGCGCGTGGCTTTCAAGAAAGGCTTTCCATTCTGGCTCACAAACGAAAATGTTGAGAGCCAAAGCAGGCGAAGAGATGATGGCAGCCCCCGCCGCCATCATCGCTAAACTGCATTTATTTAATGTCAGCTTAGAACGCATGTGCACCGTGCGCTCCAAATGTCATCACATATTGCAGAGTGAACACGTTGTCTGTCTCGCTGTCTTGGTTATCAATGCGAGTGTATTGCGCACGGATAGTACCGAAATGAGAAGAATCCCATGCGATCATCGCATCCATTTCTTTATCATTCAGCTCAGTGAAATGCATGTGGTCGCCGTGTGCATGACCATCGTAGCTTTCTGCTTCGCCGTAACGTAGACCTGCTGACCAGCTTGGGTTGAAGCGATAAACACCCGAAACATAGTAAGCGCTTAAGTTGTCTGGTGACTCTGCATCGTTTTTATATTTGCTGTCTACCACACCGTCTAGCAGCATGTATTCAGCCGATAGCGTGAAGTTGCTGTATTTGTAATTACCGTCTGGTGCCCATTTCCAAACAAAATCAGCCCCGCAAAGGTTCGCACCTGTCACTGCTGCGCCATGATGGTGATCGTGATCATGCTCTTCTTCATGACCGTGGTCGTGATCTTCGAACTCTTTAACCTTGCCGTTTTCGTTGCGCAGGTAACTTAAACCAAACTGCCAACTTGAAGATTCGGAGAAGTCATTCCCAAGCTTCAGCGTCGTGGTGTACACGCCAACTTCAGAACCATCTTCGACAGAAGACATTTTGCTACCACTAAGCGCTTCTACACCAAATTTTACGTAAAGGTCGGTTGGCAACACGATGTTTGCACGTACACCATCATCGTAGTAGTGCGAGCCAAGGAAAGTACGATAAGCAATTGGACGCTCGACAAAGCTATCGGTGTGCATGTGTTGGTTATTCAGATAACCAAAGTCAGATAGGAATCGGCCAGCGCGCACATTTACACCATATGGCAATGCCAAAGTTTCGATGAATGCCTCTTCAAGCTCTAATTCTGTCTCATCACCGTGACTTTCAAGAATCGCGGTCAATGCGCCGTAAAACTTGTCGTCGATATTCGATGAGAAGTTTAATTCCGTATGGCCTAGACCAAAGCCTTCTTCGCGCTCAGAATTATGACGTTGGCCATCTTGGTAGTAGCCATCAACAACAACACCAATCTGTGGGTTCGATAGTGTGTCGGCAAAAACAGGGGATGCAAAAATGCTACCGATCACGAGAGACACCAATTTCTTATTCACTACTTTTTCCTTTTTGTTATGTTATAACATTTAATTTTGCGATGTTATAATATAACAATTATCATTACACAAGCAGAAATTTAAATTAGGTTCCGATTTCATGTTCGTACTCAATCCATGAATTAGGCTATCAACAAATGAATCAATTGATGTTTTTTAAACGTATACTAATGAGAATTAGTAATTAAATAAGTAACGGAATTTCAATATGTTGAATATGGATTTTTCAAAAAGAATCGTGATAGATACTGCTCAACAGGAATGGATCGCCAGCCCTTCCAAAGGTGTGTGGCGCAAACCTTTGGAACGAGAAGCCAAAGAATCAGGGCATACCACCAGCGTCGTTAAATACGAGCCAAATTCGCAGTTTTCGACTCATCCTCACCCTCAAGGAGAAGAAATATTGGTGCTCGAGGGAGTATTCTCTGACGAATACGGTGACTACCCTGCCGGCACTTACCTTCGTAACCCTCCAGGAAGTCAACACGCACCATTTAGCAAAGAAGGCTGTGTGATTTTAGTTAAACTAAATCAGTTCGAATCTGAGGATCTTGAAACAGTTCGCATTAATACAAACCAAGCGAGCTGGCAGAGTGGTGTCGGTGGGTTGCAAGTCATGCCTCTGCATCATTTTGAGCACGAACATGTCGCGTTGGTTAAATGGCCAAAAGGTGAGAAATTTCAACCACACCGTCACTTTGGTGGTGAAGAAATTTTCGTATTGTCAGGCGAGTTTAGAGACGAGCTAGGTACCTATCCCGCTCTCTCTTGGATCCGAAGCCCACATATGAGCGAGCATTTTCCTTTTGTAGAGCAAGAAACGATCATTTGGGTAAAAACTGGTCACCTGCCGCTCCAAGCTCCTGCTCAGCACTCCTAATGTTTGCACACTTGGCATCGTCCATTGGAACTAAAATCGGCCCGCAATTTACGAGCCGATGATCATTTCGTCACTAAGAACCCATTATTCGCGAGTGGAGCCAGTCTTTGAGCTCAGCCCGGTTATGTTTTAACACGTTCATTTCGTGATCATCAATCGGGCTTCCTTGAAGTTCTAGTACGCGGATTTCCTTATCTAAAGCATTGTAGTTTTTAACGGTTTCAGCAAATGATGCATCGTTTTCGGTAAGCTGAGTAATGGTATCCAAATGTTCTGGGAATTCATGAGTTAATGAGTGATTTTCACCTAACATAGAGACCTCTTGGCTATTATTTGAGTACAAAACAGTGCCTAATTTTTGAGCACCACATGTATAACCGTAGCATCTAATGAGACGTTAATTCGTCGCACCGTCCACAAAAAGAACAACAAAGTTATTTTCAATTTTTCCTAGAAAGTGTTTTCTTTTTAGTCTCAATAGTCGAATGCAAAAGATGCCACTATGATCGTTCTATAATAACCCTCAACAATGAGAGCGATCATGCGAAAGACAATTCTAGTTACTGGATCTACTGACGGTATTGGTTTAGAAACCGCGAAAATGTTAATTAACCGTGAACAACACGTAATAATCCACGGCCGGAATATAGAGAAAATTCAACAAGTTGAGCAAAGTTTGAGGGAGATGAAAAGTGGTAAAGTTGAAAGCCTTGTTGCTGATTTATCCTCTCCCAATGCGGTAAAACAGATAGTGATGGAGATAACAGAACGGTTCAATCGTTTAGACGTCATCATTAACAATGCTGGTGTGTACGCAACACCAAATCCAAGAACTAAAGAGGGTCTTGATGTACGCTTCGCAGTCAACACCATTGCTCCCTACTTACTCACTAGAGAGCTATTGCCGTTGCTCGGTGATACGGGTCGTGTGGTTAATTTGTCTTCAGCTGCACAAACAACAGTAAACACTAGCGCTTTAGTCGGTAATAAACCATTGTCAGATGGCGAAGCATATGCCCAAAGCAAATTGGCATTAACGATGTGGTCACGAGCAATCGGACTAAAGCTTAAGAACACTGGCCCTATGTTGGTATCAGTAAACCCAAAATCATTCCTAGGTAGTAAGATGGTTAAAGATGCTTATGGGGTTGCTGGTGGTGATATCCGCTTAGGAGCAGATATTCTAACTCGCGCTGCGCTATCAGAAGAGTTTGCTCAAGCGCATGGTATGTACTTCGATAATGACATTGAAGCATTCGCGCCCCCACACCCTGATGCATTAGATCAAAGCAAAACACAGCAGATAATTGATAGTATTGAATTAATCCTAAGCAAACTCTATTAATAACAATTAAGAATTATCTTGAGGTTCGTTTTTTATTCGGACCTTAAAAACAATGTATTCGATAAGTGAAACTTGTTATCACTTTTCCGCAAACTCCCAATAAGGTGGCGTGCCATAGTATTCAGCAAAGTAATCAATAAAGGCACGCACCTTAGGCGCAATTAAACGAGAGCTTGGGTACACAGCCCAAATCCCAGCATCCATCGCTAAAGGGTGATCTTCGAGTACTTCCACTAGCTGACCACTTTGTAATTCTTGATAAACACTCCAAACCGAGTTGATAGAAATACCTAACCCGTTTACCGTCGCGTCTCTCATCGCATCACCATTATCAGTTTTAAAACGACCAGAAGTTCTTACATTGAGCATTCCATCTTTTGTATTGAATGACCAATTATTCATTCCAACTAAGTTAATACATTCATGATTCGTCAAGTCTTGGGGCTTGTTAGGTCTCCCAAATTGTTCAATATAATCTGGTGATGCAACGATAATACGACGATCTGGCGCAAGCTTTCTTGCGACCAATGAAGAATCTTTCAACTCAGCGACACGAATGGCGACATCAAAACCTCCCTCAACCAGATCAATAATGGAATCAGAAAATCGGCAGTCCACGGTTAACCCTGGGTAACGCGCCATAAAACCTTTCAATGCGGGCACAATATGTAAGCGACCAAAAGTTGCAGAGGCGGTTATACGTAATACTCCCGTTGGCGCACTCTGCCCTGATCCAACAGCTCCCCTTGCTGCCTCCACTGTTGCAAGGACCTCCTCCGCGTGAGGTAAAAAAGCCTGCCCTTCTTCAGTTAAGGAAACTTTGCGTGTGGTGCGATGAACTAAACGAACTCCTAAGCTGTCCTCAAGTTTGTTGATGTGCGCACTAGCGACAGCAGGAGAAAGTCCAAGCTCCTGACCAGCCATGCTGATGTTGTGTGTCGAAGCCAAACGGACAAATAGCTTTACATGATCGATGTTCATTTAATTTTCAATTATTTGTAAAAAATCACCATATAGAGCTTAGCATTCTCTTCCTTACGGATAGTAAATAAATACTCCAGTTAGAAAAAACTGATGGGCAGATAGAAGTCCAGCTCAAACGCCTCATCATGGCTAAGGAAATGGTTTTTATGATAGTGAACATAAGCGGGAGTAGAACGCTGCTTAAAGCCTGAATTCGGCAACCACTTCTCTAACACCATACTCAATTGAGGAAGAAGCTCTCCATATACGCCTGTTAAGCGAAAAACAGCATGCAAACCACCCGGAATCGTCATTTGATTCACGACACCGCGTACTTTAAGCGGCTTATCAATCGCCATACAAGCCACATAGCGACACTTATCGAGCTCGACCCAAGCGGGGTTGGAGTGATGCAAACCGTATTGAACCGAAAAGTCCCGATTCTCAGAGCTTGCCCACGCCTTCAAAATCAGCCACGCATTGCGAATGGAACGGCTATAACCCTCATGCCGCACATAAGCCGCAAAGCGTTGTGGAACCTCCATAATTTTAGGTTCTGGCAACTCGCGTTTAGCAACCCGATGATAACCCGCAGCCACTTCCGGATCTTTTAGATACGGCTTTTCTGCGACTTGTAAATCATGTTTTCGCCACGCGCCAGGAGACATAGCGAACGTTGCTTTAAACGCTCGGCTAAAAGAAGATACCGAGCTAAAGCCGCACTTGTTAGCAATGTCTAACACCGATGAGCTGGCATCAAACATCAGTTGATTGGCGGCGTATTCCATTCTTGTGCGACGGATATATTGATGGACAGACTCCCCTACCACATCTTTAAAAATACGATGGAAGTGCTGTTCAGAATAGGCTGCTACATCTGCTAGCTCTTTAGCCGATAAATCTCTGCTAATGTCTTGGTGAATGTAAAACAGCACGTCATTGATTCTGGAAACTTGTTGATGCCTCACGGAGTAAACTTTCGCTTAAATAGCATAAATGGACATGTTTAACAGCATAAATGGACACACCAAGCTTGGCAATTTACCTATACTATTTCTGACATAAAAAAAGACATTTACGAGAAGCACAGCACATGGAAATCGCACAGTCATTACAACAAACTAAGTCATCCTACATCCGAGAGATCCTCGCAGCAGCGAGCGATAAGAACGTCATTTCTCTTGCAGGTGGCTTGCCGGACGAAAAAAACTTCCCGATCGACTTAATGAAACCGACGCTAGAAAACCTCGCGAATATGCCAGAGGTGTTTCAATATGGCGCAACAGCAGGCTACGCACCGCTACTTAATTTTTTGACCGATTATTACCAGCTGCCAGAATCTCATTTGGCTATGATCACAACGGGCTCTCAGCAAGGGCTAGATTTGATTGCGCGTGCGTACGTAAATCCGGGCGATAAAGTGGTGATGGAAGCACCGAGCTACCTTGGTGCTATGCAAGTATTCGGTCTAGTGCAAGCCAACATCGTGACCGTTTCACAAACCGAGTGTGGCCCAAACCTTGAAGAACTCGAACAATGCTTTGCCACGCAGCAACCAAAAATGTTCTACGCCGTACCCGATTTTCACAACCCAACGGGCGTATGCTGGGCGCTAGAGACTCGCCAAAAAGTTGCCGAGCTTTGTATCCAATACGACGTTGCATTCATTGAAGACGCACCATACCGTGAGCTGCGTTTTTCTGGTGAAGCACTACCGCTAGTTTCAGATTTCTGCCCGCAACACTCCATCGTATTGCGCTCTTTCTCCAAAATAGCTTCACCAGGCTTGCGTATTGGTGTAGTTACGGGCAAAAGCAGCTACCTTGAGCCACTTATCAAAATTAAACAAGGTGCCGATCTGCACTCTAGTATTCCTATGCAAGCTTTGCTGCATGGTCTACTGCAACATGACAACTTCGAAACGCACATTTCAACCATCTGTGCTCTTTACAAATCACGTTACGATGTCATGTTTGCTGAACTGCAAAAACAGCTGCCAGAAAGTTGCGTACTCAAACCCGTCGATGGTGGTATGTTCGTTTGGGTCGAGATTCCAGAATGCGACACCTTCGAACTAGCGAAAAACCTTCTCGCAAACTGGGTTGTTGTAGTGCCGAGCCCGGTCTTTTATCCAGAAGGTTCAAAGGTAAAAGCCGCTCTGCGTCTTAACTTTACCAATGCTACACCAGAAGAACTGACGACAGCTGTCTCTCGACTCGCGGATGTCCTCAACACGTTGTAATTGAACGCGAGTGTAAGAACCTGCCTTTGAGATTCAAAAAAAGTCTCAAAGGCAGCATCAAAAAAGTTCCCCAAAAAAATTTATATTTTTCCTTCAAATCAACTCTCTACAGTAAGTGCCTGTTTTCTCTTGAACCTCTCACTCATATAAAAATGAGAACTCAATCACGTATTTGATGGTTAGAAAAGTTACGTCTATCTTTCAGTCAAAGACATCAACTTCGCAGCGTTAATGCTCTCAATTTCAGACACTTTATCAATCGTGGCTTAGCGGTTGATAAACGACTAAAAAAGCATCTGTGGGCATACCCACTACGAAGGGTTGACCAGAACCATTCTGAATGTCGCGAGCCAATCTTTTGATTGGCAATTACGTCAGTGAATCGCACCAAATGACAGAGGGGTTATCAGGATGAATACTCGAACCACGACAGGACTCGTCACCATCGGCTGGTCCGTTACACTTTCACTTTTTACCGCATTCGCCGTGTATGCCAATACGTCGCCAAACTGTAGTGACGTATTAGCGGGCAACACAACCGCCGCATCGCAAAAAATGATGGTTTTATTGGGCGAAGACATCACCAAATCCAACCGTATAACTACGGTGATTCCTGCCGAAAACAATCCATTTGTGACCGAAGAACTGGTTTCGGTTTCTAACGACGTATCGCCAAACGGTCGTCTTTCACAAAAGAGTTTGGAAGAGATTCGGAAAGTCCGCTCAAATCTAGAGAAAGCAGCACAGGAAGTAAGCCGATTACAAGGCACTTTTGAAGTGGCTTTCATCAGTTTGATTGATGGTTACTGCCAATTTTCTAATCATAAACGTACTCAACATGCCAAAATCGACTTTGACCATTTGGAAGGCCTCACTTTGTATTCAATCCCCGCTTTAATAGCAATGGTCGATCAGTCGTACTACATGGCAAAGAATCGAATCGCTAATGAGCAGAAACAGTTAAGCGACATTGAAAAAGAGAAACAGAGGCAGAAACAGCAAGCAACTGCGGCAGCAGCCGCTCGTTACCAAGACAGTAACGTACTTGTAAGAGTCGAGAACTTTGATGGCGCTAATGTGACATTTTCCGTTACTAACATTGGTTCACAAGGATCATTGCAACCAAATTTCAACTCGTTTAATGCATATCGCACAGAAAGTGGAGAATTAATCTACAAGTCAGAATCTTTACTACACCTGGCGGATACTGCCGGTAACACACTTGAAACAATGGGTATCGCTGAGCTCTCATCACAAGGTGGAAGTGACATATCGATCTCTCCTGGAGAAACCCGAAAATTCGTTACTAGCATTGCTTCAGAAGTCGCGCCACATACGCAGTTGAGCTTAGAGTTTCCAGCCAAAGTGCTTAATACTGAGCGAGACTTTACATTGTCGTTTTCTGATACATCAGCGGTGGCGACAGCAAACGTCAATTAACGCAAGGTAGCCAGTATTTGTAGAGCGCATCAAAGACAGGCGAGCAGCGCCTGTCTTTCAATTATGATCAAGCCAATAGCAACTGTTTGCAGTTGTAAGCATTTGCAAACATCGTCACTGACGTAGAAAAGCTCAACGGTTGATATAAGTACAAGGTATCTGCGCCTAAATCTGCCGCCTTGATGCGCATTTGGTTTAGCGTCCCCCAAACCATGTCTTTATCGGCGTGAAGCCAATAGTCGTAAAAGTGTCCTTCTGAGCCGATCACGGTACCCATTAGTTCACAATTTTCAATCGCATTCACATTGTCCCAAAGCACCTGTACTTGCTCAGATTCTTGAGTTGGGAACGTCACACATCCCGTTAATGATGCCGCTAACGCGAGAGTCATCACTCGCTTTTTCATACTTATTATCGCCAAAATTTTTCATAGATGGCAGATTTTATGAATGGCTGATGTGATGACTAGCAAAAACTTTTTATCGCGTGTTCAAGCAGAATTAATGGACAACGGAAAAGATCCAAAAGGTGATCATGCAGCTAGCGAGCAAAAGCCTAATCACTCAGACCTAGCAATAAAGCTGTATCTGAGATACAACAGTAACGATTAAATAGCCGCGAGGGATAGAGTTTGGTTGCTAAAAATAAGCTAATTCGCTACACAGCTACGGAAGTCGCTGATGTATTTGACAAAGAAGATGAGCTCATTAAACAAGTTCAGTCCAACCAACTCTCGCAAGTGCTATTGCTTTGGCAAGTAAAAAACCCAACGCTCGTACTTCCCGCGGGTAAGAAATGGCCAGTGTCTAATGAGTTAGAACATGCGTTAAACATGTCGGGCTGGAAACTCTTCTCCCGTAAAACCGGTGGTGCCCCAGTCCCTCAGGTGCCAGGTATTATCAATCTATCTCACATTTACCACTGGCCAGAAGGCGAGCCTTACAACATCAAAAAAGCGTATCTCGATTTATGTGCGATATTAACGGTTTTCTTTAAACAGCTCGGCGTGAAAGTGGATGTTCATGCTACGCCTTATTCCTACTGCGATGGCGAGTACAACCTCAACATTGGCGGGCAAAAAGTCGTGGGAACCGCGCAGCGTGTTTTACTTAAAAAAGGCGGCGGACAAGTGGTATTGTCACAAGCATGCATTCTGATTGATGCCGACGTCGAGAAGATTGTCGAACCAGTACGAATGTGTAATCAGCTTTGCGGTCACAGCGATGATATTCGTGGTGATGTCCACACACCGCTCTTCCATCATATATCCGACCGTCCGTCGGTAGATTCACTCTTTCAGCAATTAACTAGCGCGTTTTTAATGCATGCAAAAGCGGAGTAAAAATCAGTGTAAACAAAAAGGGAGCAAAAGCTCCTTTTTTGTTTAACGATATTAAAAGCGAACTTCGACTTCTACGCCTTCAATCCAACGGCTTTTTTCTAGAGCTTCATCAAAACTCAGCGTCACCTTCAAATACGCAGGTTGACCTTCGAATGGGCTTTGCAGTTCAGAAGGCAATTTGTTCACAACCTCAACTGGCTTCGATACCGTCGCTCTAAACTTTCGACCATCAGGAAATACAACTTTCGCTTTAGTATCCATCTTACTGTATTGGAGATATTTAGGGTTTAAGAAAGCGGTTATCTCCGGCGTAACATTGCGAGCGATCGTAAGTAAGGGAGTATTTTCAGAGACATTTTGCCCTTCGTGTACATGAACATCGAGCACGCGCCCTTTCATAGGAGAACGAAAAGTTAAATTTTCTTGTTGCGCGCGTTTGACTACCAACTCACGCATTAATGATCGATACTCTTGTGTCACTGGACCAGCCAACTCTAACTCTTCCAAGTTACGCATCGCATCCACATAAGCAATTTTCTGACTGCTTAACTGATTGCTCAGTGAGTTATTCACACTCACAATAGCCGCGTAATCCACCTCAGACACCTGCCCTTTCTTTCTGTAAACGTCGTATTTTTTCTGAATATCACGGACCTTCTTCAAGCCTTCGGCTGAGCTTTCAATAGCACTTTTGTATAGCTCATCAGTACTCTGAACCTGATTTTTTGACAATTTAATCAACTCTTCTTTTATAAAATCAATCTCCTTGTTCAACGCATTATCTTTTAACAACAGCAGCGCTTGATCCTGAGTCACTTCCGTACCGACATTCACAGGCACTGGCCCAACAATGGCAGAGCGAGTTGCCGTCACCGTAAGTGGATGTGACGTGATAATGGCGGGTGCCGTCACTAATACTTGCGTTCTAAACAAGTAATAAGCCATAAAGAAAAGCGGACTGATTACAATCGCTAAAATCAAGTACCAACGGAGACGATAACCGCCACGCTTTGCCTGTCCGTAGACGACTTTCATCCCGTTCTCAGACTGCGGTTTATTTTTCTTATCTAAGTGAAAGTTAACTTTCATACTAAAACTTTTTACCTCGCTTCAATACCCACCAAGGTGCCATACTCGACTCTTCATGACTTCTCCTCACAACTTCATTAACCATTGAGAAAGCGGTAATCAAACGCATGAAAAACTGGTAGAAAGGGTAAAGAAATAACCATTTCGCTGACTTCAAATCCTCTTTTTTTCTCTCTGATACAAGCCCAATGTAGACAACAAAAATCAGAGCTGATAAGAAGAGGTAGACAAAATAGAGCATTAGCATCAACGCCAATACAAATTTAAGTGGATAGACAATCACCATGTACACGCTAAATATCACCACAAGCAGCGGCAATAAAACGTTTTGAATCACGCCATAAGCCAAAGTGAATAAGAAGTTTCCCCAACCAAGTAACCGTGGAGACAACCCTTCATTGTGTTTACGCAAAAACAAAAACAATAAATCGCCATCCCAACGCAACCGCTGCAATACCAAACCTTTCAACGTATCTGGTACATCAGTATGGCCGATGGAGTGCGTCGAAAAGGCCAATTTATTATCAGGGTAACGACGTTTGTATTGCTTCAAGCGCATGGTTAAGTCGAGATCTTCTGCGGTATGCGTATCCCAGCCCCCCACTTGCTTAAGCAGGTTCTTCCGAAACGCTCCGAAGGCGCCAGAAATGTTATTGAGCACTCCCCACGTCGCCATCCCCGTTTTACCGGCTTGCATCGACAGCATGTACTCCAAGGATTGCATTTTGGTCAACAAGTTGGCGTTATGGTTGCGAACTCTTAACGCACCACCGCTCGCAATCACATTTTTATCCGCAAACTGTTTCATCATGGTGAAGACCATGTCGTTATCGAATGACGTATCTCCATCCACGTTAATGACGATTTCACCACTAGCCATTGATAAGCCGGCATTCAGTGTTGAGACCCTGCCTCCTCGTTGCCATTTTGGCAACACGCGCACTTTACGATTACGAACGCCTGCATGCCTTTTCTCACCATTTAACGCGGCTTGATAGGTATCTTGGTTTTGTACCGCCCCATCAACCACAGCAAGTACTTCAATATGACCTGGGTAAACTTGCTCAACTAACGTATCGATAGTGATCCCAATCGCATCACCTTCACCATAACAAGTAATAACGAAACTCACTGAAGGAAACCGCTTTAATTCTGGGTCTTCTTGCGCATATGACCAACGAAATATCCCTGTTAGCACCAGCAAATATAGAGGTAGCTCGATAATGATCATGACGGGAAACAGCAATAGCCATAACTCTTCGTTGTGAAGTAGCATACCTCGAAGATAGTCGAGCAGAACGAGACTATCATGCAGCATAAATCTCACCCATCAGCGATTCCATCCAAGCAGAAACACTGTCTTCGATGATCGGATCGGGCAGGTCCCAAGCAAAGACATCCAACTCAAACTCTTCGTCTTCAACAAGCTCACCCAGATCCGATAATTTTTGCTGTAAAATGGACAGGCTCGCGTTGGTCGTATTTGGCATTAGGACAAGCAACACATCCTGTTTGTACTGACAACAGATATCGGTATCTCTAAACAAGCCGCTAAGACGACGCGTCAGTTGATCCATCAATGAGAATAATTTTGCATCGCCATATTGCTTACCGTATTCATCAATCGTCGGTAAATGCAGTCCAAGTAGAAGGTGCTGTTCTTTGTGTCTCAACGCGACTTTATTTAACCATGCAAGCAAATTTTGGAAAAAGCTGACTTCCACTTTGCCTTTGATCGAGAGCTCAGGAGCTTGAATGGACTTGCCGTGTTGGAAAATGTATTCACCCACTTCACCAAGTCGATATTGGTAAATTTTCCGGACAACAAGCTCTTCGACTTTGATCTTTGAGTCACAACTTAAACATTGACTGATCGTCGCAGCTTCGACAAATAAACTGGAGCAACTATTACAAACGTGGTTTTCAAGCGGGCGATCATAATCAACGCCGATATGGCGCAGCTGGGTCAAACATTTAGGGCACTCAAGCTTTCCACGGCGCTGAAAGCTGTGTTGTTCACCAACATGGCCACAAGTGAAACAGTGCAAAGAGCTTTGAGAATCGATATCGATGCTGCTGCAATCCGGGCACACCTCTACATAATTCAAGTGTCCGCTGTTGCAATGAGAACAAACACGAATTCTATCGATAAGTACTTCCGCTTCTAATACTCCGCGACCTTGCTCTGAGAGTACGTATCGATAAGTCGAATAAATATCAGGAAAGAACATATCGATAATTGGATACGAATAAACCGACATAGACTCTAAGCTTTTTAAAGCAGTCACTCTTCGCTGACGATTGACCCCAAGCCAACCAATCAAAGGGTCTAACACTTCCGGTTCATCAATGGCATCGAGCTTATTTTGAATAGATCGCCAAATTTTTATTGATTCTCTAACTTCAAATACACCGTCGGTAACGCATCGAGAATAAGGGGTTTCCACGGAGACATAAACCGCCCAAGACCAACGTCCTTTCTCCTGATAAAACGCTTTCAGCGCGGTATCTATTTGGTGTGAATCTTGATAAGCAATACACACCATGCCACCGAGTCCCGTTGCCACCTCATCAATATGATTAACCAAAACCATATCTTCAGCTAACTCACTGACAGGCTGTTCACCAACCCAGTAGAAATTGTTATTTATTGACGACATTTTATTAGTTCTCACAACCACAAAATTAATTCATAACATCAGAAATATAGAACTTGCAGTAACAAGGCACTCTAGGTAGACAAACCTTGCCACCGTTAAATACAACAATAGAACAAATATTTAGAGAGCTTTAACTCAGGCAGTAAAAGCAGAAAGATCTCTGAATAAAGTGTGAAGGAGTCTGTGAGTAGAGAAATCGGACAGCAAAGCGCATAGTACAACCTTTTGTTAGCAAGCTGGGATAATAGTGCGATTTGATGCAGAATTAGATCCTTGCATTCACATCAAGCTCATTGGTTTATATCAGTCGATTCCTTTCTGCTCAGCATTTAACCATACCGTCATGTATCAAATCTGAGACTTGGTAATACTTTACCAACTAATTTCCATTAAAATTGAGTGGCAAAACACTGAATAACATTCAATCATTCTGATTATTTATCAAATAAGTATTTTTAAGCCGTTTGAGTGATTAATAATCACCATTTTTCTCGCTGTTTTTTCCGAAAGAACACGTAACACATTCAAACTACAGAATGAATCTACGTCACTTTTCTATGCTCTTTTTTGTCCAAAAAAGAAATGAGATCCAGTTCAAATATTTATCCATGACGGAATTAGTTGAAGCCTGCGCGTAAAAGCCTCAGAATGTCGCACTTTTCGTACCGATTTGTTTTCGGCGCGTTGTTATCTAACTCTACAATTGAGAATCATACATATGGGTTTTACCTCGTTAGGTCTATCTGCTCCAATCCTTAAAGCTATTCAAGAGAAAGGCTACGACACCCCTTCGCCAATTCAGGCAAAAGCAATTCCTGCTATTTTGGAAGGGAAAGACGTAATGGCAGCAGCGCAGACTGGTACAGGTAAAACTGCAGGCTTTACGCTACCGATTCTTGAGCGTTTATCGAACGGCCCTCGCGTTCGTGCTAACCAAGTTCGTGCACTTATCCTGACGCCAACGCGTGAACTTGCGGCTCAGGTGCAAGAAAACGTGTTTATGTACAGCCGTCACCTTCCACTAAGCAGTGCAGTTGTTTTTGGTGGTGTGAAGATCAACCCGCAAATGCAGCGTCTTCGCAAAGGTGCGGATGTGTTGGTAGCAACACCAGGCCGCCTGATGGATTTGTACAACCAAAATGCGGTGAAGTTCGACCAACTAGAAGTTCTGGTACTGGATGAAGCAGACCGCATGTTGGATATGGGCTTTATCCGTGACATTCGTAAGATCCTAGCTCTGCTACCAAAACAGCGTCAGAACCTACTTTTCTCGGCAACTTTCTCGGATGAAATCCGCGACCTTGCGAAAGGCTTGGTGAACAACCCGGTTGAGATTTCAGTGAACCCGGCAAACTCGACGGCGAGAACGGTTGAGCAAAGCATCTACCCAGCAGACGTGAAAAAGAAAGCACCGATGTTGGTTAAATTGATCAAAGACGGCGATTGGAAGCAAGTGCTGGTGTTTACGAAAACGAAACACGGCGCAAACCGTCTGGCGAAGTTCCTTATAGAACAAAATCTACCTGCTGCTGCCATCCACGGTAACAAGAGCCAAGGCGCGCGTACCAAAGCACTGGCGGATTTTAAATCGGGTGAAATTCGTGTGTTGGTCGCGACGGACATTGCTGCACGCGGTATCGATATTCCTCAATTGCCGCAAGTGGTGAACTTTGAGCTACCTAAAGTGGCGGAAGACTACGTTCACCGTATTGGTCGTACTGGCCGTGCGGGCGAAGTAGGTAAAGCGATTTCACTGGTGTGTGCGCTAGAAGCATCTGAGCTATTTGCGATTGAACGTTTGATTCAAGAAGTACTACCACGTAAAGAGTTGGAAGGTTTTGCGCCAACCAATGTGGTGCCAGAATCTAAACTGGATACTCGCCCAATCAAACCGAAAAAACCTAAGAAGCCAAAAAAACCAAAAGCGCCAAATGCTTCTGATGAAAACGCTCCAGCAACCGAAAAGAAAACAGGCAATGGTGCAAACAAACCTAAGCGTCGCTTCAACGGTGGTAACAACGGCAACAAAAACAGCACCAACCAAGGCGGTGCGGGCAAGCCTAAAGGCAACCGTGAAGGCCAAGGTCGTGCAAACAGTAAACCAGATGACCGCAAACCTAACGGCAACAAGCCGAATGGCAATAAACCGAGTGGAAATAAACCAAACGGTAATAAGAGTGGCAACGCTGGTAAACCGTCTGGTAACCGCAAGCCAAACAATGCTAAGCCTGCAGGAAACAAACCATCAGGTCAGCGTCGTAAGCCTCGTCCGCAGGCCGCAAACTAATCTGTAAACGGCCCCGATAGAAAATACAACAAAGCCGCTGATAATCTCAGCGGCTTTGTCTTTCTTAGAACACAGCTTTGTTAAAACAGCCTACATTAAAGGTGTGATTCGAATATCTGCGATTTGCGCTTCGTTCTTTTCACCCTCAATACCACCAGCGTAGATGTAGGTTTCATTCGATGTGAGGTAACTCATATTGAAGTGGTCCTTCAGCGCGATCTGATAGGTTTTCCCCTGCTCCAACGCCACTTCAATTGGCGTTGAGTAACGCATACCTTGGTTTTCACCAATATGGCCCATCTGCAAGTAACCTTGACCAACCACTTTACCTGCATCATCCAATACCTCTAACAATTTCACGGTGTTCGTGATGCCGGTATTAAGTTGCCCCAGGTTATTGTTGTACCAAGCATCGAACTGGTAAGTGCCCGTTACAGGAGCTGTAAACGACTCTGCACCTTTTACGATGCCACTGTCTTTACTCACCGTAACCACTGAGACATTGTCTTTGAGTGGCTGATATTCGCCATCAAGTTTGATGCGGATCTCTTCACCGACACAAACCGGTTGGCTTGGGTTAGAACGGAAGCCTTTATCGTTAATGCTTTCAGCCAAATAACACGCAAAACCTGTTGGCGTATCGGAATAAGATTGGGCAACCACGTTCTTTTGAATCAGCTCGCCATTGCGATACAAGTTCACGTTGTACTTGCTCGTCACGTCAATCGAAACCGAATTATCAACGCTTTTTACCACCAATGTTGGCTCTTGCGGAGAATAAACGCGGCTATCTTCACTCACATACGGTTTCACACCAGAAACTAAAGTAATGCTGCTATCTACATTCACAAGCGCGCCCAGTGTCACGTGGAAATGCCCCTCTTCGTCCATCGTGACATTTTCAACTGGGTAGTAACCTGTTTCATCTTTGCTTACTTCAGGCAAATCAATGGTTACCGAGTAGTTCTTTCCTTTGAAGGCAAAGTTTTCCAACGTAATTTGTTCAGACTGAGCCAACAAGTTATTGCGCACCCAACTTGTGATAAACGGCTTCACTTCCAACTTACCCGTTTCGGTATGGATGCCGAATAGGGTCTCTACCACCATGTTCAAGTAGCCACCCACAGACCAAAGCTGACGCTGAGAGTTAATCACTGGGCCATCCAAGCTCGGATCTTCGCCATGATCACTATGGATGATGAATGACTTACCAGAAAGCCACTCTAAGTTTTCCATGTTGGATAAATTGGTTGCCGTACCACGAACCAACGATTGAATGGCATTGTTCGCTGCTGCCACGTTTTGTGTTTGATGCGCGGCACGCAAGCTGTACGCGGTAACAAATGGCCAAATTGCGCGGTTATGGTACACAGGCACGTCCGGTTGTTGAGGGAAATAAACCGGCACGCCAAACTCACTGTGTGGGTAATTGGTCATGATTTGTTTCGCCTGCGCATCACTTGCCACACCACTGATGATCGCAAGTGCTTCGCCCAACATGTCATATTTGTCGACCGCGATGTCTTTGCCATTATCAAACAAATAACTTACGTACATACCGCGTTCGGCATTCCAAAACTGCTCGTTGATAGCGGTTTTTAACTGCGCAGCCCATTCAGTGTATTTGACCGCGTTGGTTGAATCGTACTTCTCTGCCAACTTAGCCGCGAGCTGAATCGCGCGGTAGTGAACCACGTTTGTTGATAACGCTTTGCTGTTACCAATCGCGTTGACATCGTTTGGCGTCCACGTTGAATACGTTTGCTCACGCCAATCGAGGAAGGATTGCTCACCAGTGTATAAACCAGATTTCGCATCAAAAGCAGCCAGGCGATCGGCTTCAAGTGTATTACTGATCGCTTTGTAAGCACGCTCGGCAAACTGGTTGTACTCTTCTCCATCCAATGCCGAAAGTAAGCGTTCTGCACCAAGCGCCCAAGTCGTGCGGTCGGTACTGATTGGCCAGCTGCCGCCAGTGCCCGTATCTTGCACAATCTGCTCGCCATCGTATTGCTGATCGGTCGTATCGCGGAAAGCGGACAATTTGAAATTCAAACCATTTTGCACGCGAGTTGGATTCATCAATGCAAGCGAAAGGTCTGCTGCGTACGCCAAATCACGCGTCCACACGTAATGCCACTTCGCGCCCGTCTCAAAAACTTCCGCTTTGATTGGGTTGTTGTAGTTGTAATTGCCGTCTTTGATTTCAGAAACAGCAAGCTGGTCTAGCTCTTTCATCGTCAACGCAAACAACGCGTCAAACGCGACATCACCCGACACCACTCGCGGCCCTGTTTGCTCATTAATCACTAAGCCTTGGTCGAGCGCATCACGCAATTCTGTCGTCGTTGAAATACCAAATTCACGCAGCTCAGCTTTAGGATCTTTCACCGAGAAAATAACGGTATCATTCGAGTCATCGTAATTGGCGAACAGTTTCACTTCTTTATTCTGATGCCCTTCATGCACCATTGCAGGGTCGAGAATCGCATCAGAGTAGTATTTTTCCGCTTCTTCTTGCGTTGCTTTCGTCACAGTCATTGTCGCGCGACTTTCATCGGCAAAGCTCACAGAAAACTTGTAATACCCTTTGTCTTCAAACGTGATCTCAGAGTTGCAATCATCGTTCATACACGCTTCATTCGTGTCCGGTTTTGGCAGGTACTCTTGAGCTTTATCGAACGCCGCGGGCTCCTCAAAATAGGTGTATTGGATCTGCCAACCCGGATCAGCAATCTTGAACTGATTGCTACCTCGAGCGACGCGCAGTACGGTTTCGTACTCGTTATTACCCAAATAGTTTAGCTTGGCATGCTCTGCCGTGCCCCAATCCCCATTTAAACCGCGTAAATATAAGTCGGCTGAAATAATTGGTTTGTCGACCGGCACAGGCGCATCAGAAGAATCTGACCCACACCCAGCAAGACCAATACAAGACGCGACAGCAAGCGCAATAAAACTCGGTTTCATGTTCATCCCTTAGATTGTTGTTTTGGCGACAGTCTAAAGAACACCTTTTTGAGGGGAAAATAGGAAGTCAGGAGCGAGCTATAGATAACATCTATACGTCAAACCCCAACAGTGATGTAGATCTATGAAATGCGCATAATTTCAATCAAATGAGATTACAGATTTGTAATTTATAAATGAAATTGTGCAAAATACCCCTCGTTCTTAGAGGGGAAAGAAAATGGACAAATCTCTGCAGCAATTTTTACTGGTTGCACGCTGCCAAAGCATCAGTGCTGCGGCAAGAATGGCAGGGTTAAGCCAGCCAACAGTAACAAGCAATTTAAAGAAGCTGGAAGAGAATCTCGGCGTGACGCTGTTTGAACGTCATCCTAATGGCATGGTGTTGACCGAATACGGACGCATCCTCTATCGCCATAGCAACGCGATGCAGCATGAATACAACCAAATGATGCAAAGCATTGATGAACGGAAACAGTATCAAGTCGGAAAAATTAAAATGGGTACTGGCGATGCGTGGTGGCCGCTGTTCGTCAAACAAGCACTCAATGAACATCTGACCAAGCAGCCATCGGCATCTACACACGTCGAATTTGGCAACCACTTAGGCTTGATGGATTCATTAATCAACGAACAGATTGAATTCTTCATCGGCCACGAGGTTGTCGGCTTGTCGTCTAAATGCGATGTTACGTTTATTCCGTTATTTCAAACGGTTGATGCCTATTTTGTTTACCCAAACCATCCACTGCTAGGTAAAACCGTCACCGAAGAGATGCTGCACGAATACCCCGCTCTTTCGGTCACTTATGACGCTAAGAAATTCGCTCACGTCATCGATAACCCAATCCCGAAACAAAATGAACGCGAAAGGCAGCAACTGGATGACAGACCGACTTACGAAGTGGATTCTCTGCTCGCCAGCATTGATGTACTGAAAGAAAGCGTCGCGGTGATGTCTTATACCCGCCATCTGCAACCGTATTTGGAATCCTTTGGCTTACGATGCTTAACCATGGAAAACGAACCAAACCCTGGCACCGTCGGGATTTATCGCCACCGCCGAGAAACCTCGGAATCGCATCTAGATCTGATTGCTGGCATCACTCAGCGCGCTAAATTGCTCAACTAGAAAGTCCAAAAACAGGCGAACTCTTTTCGGTTGATATTGACGGCTTTGATAAATGACATGCAGATCCGCTTCAGCGCCTTGCGAAAAGGCGCTGAAGTTTTTCATATACCCATCCAAAACCGTTACTAAACGTTGTTGTTTTAGGTCTTGCTGAATATCTAAAATCGATTTCAACGCAATCCCCGCACCGTCCAACGCCCATTGTCGAATCACTTCACCATCATCAGAAAATCGCTTTGGCGTGACCGTGATCGTTTGGTGAGACTCTTCATCTTTAAAGTGCCACGTTTTTAATTCTTCATTGCTGCGCACCATGGCTAAGCAGCGATGATCCGCGAGATCTTGTGGGCAGTTTGGGATACCTTGCTTCGACAAATAATCAGGTGACGCGCACAGCACACGTTGACTCGACGCCAGCTTGCGCGAAATGAGATTGCTGTCCGCTAACTCACCGTAACGAATCACTAAATCGAGCCCCGATTCAGCCAAGTTCGATAAATTGTCATTAAGATAAAGATAAGGCGTCACATCCGGATATTGCTCAGAAAAAGCCGACACCATCGGCGAAATAATTTGTTTGCCAATATCTCGTGGAGCTGAAATTTTCAACGTTCCGCGCACTTCCGAAATACCCGTTTGCAGTAAGTTTTCCGTCTCTTTCACGCTATCAATGATGTTCAGACAAGCTTGATGGTACATTGCCCCTGCGTCCGTGAGTGATACGTGGCGTGTGCTTCGGTTGAGCAGCTTTACGCCATAGCGTTCTTCTATCGCTTGCAGCCTTGCCGTTACCGTCGCCGGAGACAAACCTAACTCCCTTCCCGCCGCTGCCAGACCTTGATGTTTAACGATGCTGACAAACAACGTCATATCCGAAAACTTATCCATCTTCGCGCCCTTATTATTTGAAAAAACTGAATAATCAATTCAGATATTACCCAATTATCAAATTAAATCGAATCCATATACTGACCCTATCGACATTGTTTAGACCCAGAACGTTATGTGACAGGGCAAAGTTAAACGCCGTAACGCTGTTCAACGCACAACAACACGCCCTGCCCAGCCAAGAGATAGGAAACAAAAATGAAACTGTACATTTATGAACATTGCCCCTTTAGCGCCCGCGTCCGTTTTGTTGCAGGCATGCTGAATATTCAGCTCGACGTCATCAACATTGCTTATGACGACGAGAGCACCACCACAAACCTCATCGGCGCAAAACAAGTTCCTCTTTTGATCAAAGACGATGGTGAAGCCATGGCGGAAAGCTTAGACATCATCAACTACTTCCTTGAATTGGCATCTTCCAGCGAAAACAGCCAACCCTCAACACCGGTTTTAGACTGGCAAAAACAAGCATTTTTACCGCTACAAAAAGTCGGGTATCCGCGTTGGTCAAACATGACGTTACCGGAATTTGCAACAGAAACCGCTAAACAAGCATGGCGTGCAAAAAAAGAAACCGAAGCGTTAAATTTTGAAGCTTTGATTAACGATACACCTGCGATTGCGAAAGAAGTCGCCGCTTTGATAGAACAAACTAAACCCTTGCTCAACCTAAGTTCAGAAAAGCAAACGTCACTGGTTGATCAAGCCATTATGTTTTCCATTCTACGCGGCTTTTTCAGTGCGCCCGAAGTGCAATGGGATCCAGCCGTACTTCACTGGATGGCAACCGCTCGTAAAGCGACCAACGTGCCAGTACTTATCTAAGGAGCGCATCATGAAACAAAGAACAAATAAGCTGTTTGAACCAGCTCAACTGAAAGCGTTGTCACTACAAAACCGCATTGTCATGGCACCAATGACTCGCGCACGCACCACTCAGCCGGGCAACATCCCGAATGAGATGATGGCAACGTATTATCAACAGCGCGCTTCTGCCGGGCTGATCATTTCCGAAGCCACACAAATTTCGGACGATTCTCAAGGCTATTCGTTCACCCCTGGCGTTTACACCGATGCGCAAGTGGCGGGCTGGCAGGGTGTGACCCAAGCGGTCAAGTCACAAGGCGCAGCGATGTTTTGTCAGCTATGGCATGTGGGCAGAGTGTCTCACCCAACATTCCAAAATGGTGAACAGCCTATCGCGCCATCTGCGCTCGCTCCGGTAGAGACGCAAGTTTGGATTGCAGATGAACAAGGCAACGGCAATATGGTCGATTGTGTTGAGCCACGCGCCATGACACAAGCGGATATCAACCGAGTTGTCGGTGATTTCGCGAACGCAGCCAAACGCGCTATTGAATCGGGTTTTGATGGTGTAGAAATCCACGGCGGGAATGGGTATCTGATCGATCAGTTCTTAAGAACCAACTCAAACCATCGAATAGACAACTACGGCGGTTCACGAGAAAATCGTATCCGTTTTCTTATCGAAGTAGTGGATGCAGTTATCGCCGCTATTGGTGCGCATCGAGTTGGAGTGAGACTGGCACCATTCATTACGTTTAAAGATATGGACTGCCCAGATATCGTTCCAACAATCTTGGAAGCATCAAAACAGCTACAGGAGCGCGACATTGCCTACTTGCACTTGTCCGAGGCCGATTGGGCCGATGCACCAACGATTCCTGAGACGTTTCGAATCGAACTTAGAAAGCGCTTTCGCAACGCTATTATTGTTGCCGGTCGCTACGATCCTCAACGAGCAAACGAAGTATTAGAGAAAGGCTACGCGGATCTTGTCGCATTCGGACGGCCATTCGTAGCAAACCCAGACTTAGTCTCTCGCTTGCAACATCACCATCCGTTGGCAGAACTCGATGGCTCAACGTTGTTTGGCGGAAACGAACGAGGCTACACCGATTACCCTGCTCTGCAACAGGAATGCGCAGAACAGGCCTAACAAAAAAGCCCCAACCTAGCTGCTACGGTTGGGGCTGTCACCAAACTAAAATTGGTTTTAGCTAGCTTAATCTGGCTAAGAGTTAAATCACTTCTAACGCGCCGCTGCGCCAAGGTTCGATAACCACTTTGATGTGGTCATTGGGAGTCATTAACTGTCTAAACGCATCTTCCACACCATCGATCCCTACTTTGGCAGTGAGCATTTTCTGCCAAGGCAACTTATGTTCGGCAATCGCTTGTAGGCATTGCTCAAACTCGTGCGGTTGGTAGTAGTAAGAGAATCTCAAGTCGAGCTCTTTTACCGTCGCGTACGCGTAGTTAATGATTGCGGGTGTCGTATGGATACCCGAGATGACGATTCGCGCTCGGGCAGGAGCGCGGCGCAGAAAATCGTCAATCAAGGTATGCTTGCCAACACACTCATAAATGACCAAGCGTGAATTCATCGCGTACTGTGCCCCGACGGCGATCTCGTCTTCCTTGGTCGGGTTGATCAATCGATTTGCGCCAAACTCGCTGGCAAGTTGCAGCTTTTCTTCCTGAAGATCGACCGCAAGAATATTGCTGACGCCACGTTGTTTCAGTGCAGCAATCACCGCCAGCCCTATAGGGCCGCAACCGACAACCAGCGCTGTTTCTTCCGTTTCGATTTCACTGCGGTTGACCGCGTGCAAACCGACCGCTAGTGGTTCGGTTAATGCCGCCGCCTCAGACGGCATTCCGTCTGGCACAGGTAGCAATAACGCTTCATCAAGCAGGAAATACTCAGAGTAAGCGCCATAAGTACCCGGAGTAACACCAACGCCCGCGCCATTTTGGCTGAGCAACATCGGCACTGAGGTGACTCGGCTACCAACGGACAACGTTTGCTGCGTATCGGCACCGTATTCGATAATTTCCGCGCAGAACTCATGCCCCAACATCACTTGAGCGTGCTCACCGGCTTCATCAGGCATCAACCCGAGCTGGTGGAATACATCAAATACCTCATCCGCGTGTCGAGTAATGTGAAGGTCGGAGCCACAAATGCCACAAGCTAGACTACGAACCAACACTTGTCCCGCTGCAGGTTTGGGGATTTCGACTTGCTTCAGGCGGACACTACCATCCTGCATTATGATACTGTTCATCTGTTGCATGGGGTTACTCCGCTAGCTCATCGCTTAGGCCAGCAATCGCACCCGGTTTGATGTAGCGCGCAGTGAAGCCTTGTGCTTTCGCTGTTGCAATAACAACTTGCTCAATCCAACCCGCATCCATGATATTGATGAAGTTACCTTCTTCGTCAAAGTTAATGTTTGCACCAGTGATCACCATAAAACCGTCGGCACCGCCTGAGCTTTCAGGGCAGTGGAAGGTATGAATCGAACCGCCCGGCTCATATAAGTAGCTGCCAGCGGTTTGGACTTGAGCTGGGTATTCAATGTAGTGCCAAGCGCCACTCAGCGTATAGAAATGCACCACACCAGTGTGGAAGTGCTTAGGCAGAGTGATACCCGGTTTGAATTTGGCACGAATCACCCAAGTACCGTTTTCTGGGTCAAGAAACAACGGGTAAACATCCACACCCGGTAGCGCGTCTTTGATGAGCGACTCCTCATTGGTATTAAGAGTTAATAAGAAATCTTGGTGCTGAATAACTTCTGGTAATGACATAACTTACATCCTCGCTATTGCTGTAATGTGGCGTACTCGCCTATCCCATAAGTGGGTACTTAAAATTCTCGAAACCGTCAGATGCGCTGATGGTACAACCGTTGATACAGTTGGCTTTCTCGCTGACCAGAAACGCCACCACATCAGCAATCTCTTCTGGTTGTGTGAAGTTTTGACGCATCTGTTCTTTGCGGATGTGGTCCCACAGGCCAATCTCTTCGTATTGCCTTAACATCGGAGTATCAACGCGTCCCGGAGCGACAGCGCAAACACGAATACCCAATGGTGCGAGTTCTAATGCGGCGCATTTGGTCATCATATCGACTGCGGCTTTACTGACGTTGTAGGTAAAGGTCATCTCAGACGCCATTCGTGCGTAAACAGAAGAAGTATTGAGGATCACGCCCGGCGTGCCTTGCGCTTGGAATTGTCTTCCAGAGGCAAGAATGCCGTAGTAAACGCCATTTTGGTTGACCTTAGAGATCGGCTCAAAATCGGCAATTGGGTCGTGGTCAAGCAGAGGTTTCGGTGCACCGATGCCCGCGT
This sequence comes from Vibrio sp. 397, assembly GCF_033339395.1. Taxonomy (NCBI): domain Bacteria; kingdom Pseudomonadati; phylum Pseudomonadota; class Gammaproteobacteria; order Vibrionales; family Vibrionaceae; genus Vibrio; species Vibrio sp. 397. The sequence continues at coordinate 516,004 of NZ_JAWOUN010000002.1, forward strand.
TGTTGACCATGATGTCAAGCGAGCCAAACTGTTCAACCGCGCACTTCACCATAGCTTCAACTTGTTGGTAATCGGTGACGTCCGCGACAAAGGTTCCCAACTGCTTTGGGTCAAAACTTGTGTACATTTGCAATGATTGTTCTGAAATATCGACAGCAAGCACTTTGGCTCCTTGCTCTCTCAGCTTTGCAATGATGGCTTGGCCAATTCCACCAGCTGCCCCAGTCACAATGGCAGTTTTATTGATAAGTTCCATACTGCTTCTCATCCATGCGTTGTTGTTATCGAAATGTAACTTAGATCAACTCACTGGCACTCACTTGACCTTTTACGAAGTAAATTTGATATATTGCGATTTACAACCTGTTAACATTTTAAAATCGAGACATGTATATCGTACGAAGTGGCGCTGCTGATAAATTTGATAGCTTGGTTTCAGAATTAGGTCAGAATCCGCAAGAGATAATGGCCGCTGTTGGCCTGTCTGCGGCGCAGTTTCGCAATCCCGATACGTATCTCGCCTACCCTAGGCTGGCTGAATTGCTGGAGGAAGCGGCTGCTCGTTGTCAGCAACCGCTGTTTGGCGTGTTGCTCTCCGAGCGTCAAAACCTACAGAGCTTGGGAGACTTGCCAATGCTGGTTTCCCGGGCGCAAACGGTCGGTGAAGCCTTGGCGCGGGTGAATGATTTTCTCTATCTGCATTCGTCAGGGGTCACTCTCAACATGACGCCACAAGATGATTGGGTACGGTTGTCGCTCAATATTGATGTGCACAGCGAACGAGGTATAGCACAGCTGATGCAGCTCAGTGTGTCGCACTTAGCCATGTTTGTTGCGAGCTTACTTGATATTGAAGCAAGTCACTTCTGTTTACACCTCACCCAACACGCGAGCTTCGAGACAGAACAGAGCGAATTTGCCCAGCAGAACAAACTGCGTTTCGGTGATAAGTTTGACGGTATCCTACTTAAAGCGACTCTGCTTAACGCTAAGAACCACCAAGATGAAGACGCACTAGAGCGCCATTTTCAACAGCACTTCAAAGAGCTGCAAACCCGTTACCCCAACAATCTCAGTGACCAAGCAGCAAACATGATTGGCCGTCTGCTCTCAACCGGAGAATGCAGCGTTGAGCGCGTTGCAAGAGCATTAGACCTGCATCCGAGAATGCTGCAAAACAAGCTGAAACAACAGGGCACAAATTATCGGCAGCTTTTACAACAAGTGCGTCAGGATTTCGCCGAACAGCGATTGCATGAGAATATCCAGAGTATTACCGATATCGCGTTGCAACTGGGCTATGCAGAAACTGCGGTCTTCAGCCGCCACTTTCGCCGTTGGACGGGGAAATCGCCGAGACAATGGCGACAAGAAAAAACTCAGTTACAAACGTTTAAGCCCATCAGATAAAAGCATAAATAACCTATCGCTCAGACCAAAAAGTGTGAGGTGGGAGGGTTGGTATCGAGAATTTCAGCAATCACAGATAACCCGTGTTTGATGTAGCCTCGGTTTGTTTCTGCTCCCAAGCTGATTCGCACGTAAGGCATTGGCTGATTTGTATCGAGAACAAACGGTTTATATCCCGTGATCTGCACCCCTGAACGCTTAGCCGAAGCAACCAGGTCATCGCTATTCCACTGCTCGGGTAGTCTCAACCAAATGTGCTGTCCATTCGGGTGCGAGCTATAAACATGCCCTTCTAAAGCGGCTTTTGCTATTCGCTGTCGCTTAGCAAACTCATTGACTTGAAAGCGAATAAGTCGATTTAACGTACCGTTTTCGATCCACAAATGAGCGACTTCAAATGGTAATGGAGTCGCAGACCAACTCGTTGCCGCTAAACGACCAATCGCGTGCTGCAAAAAATGACGTGGGACCGTCAGATAGCCAGTGCGCATGCCTGGCGCTACAACTTTGGTTAAACTGGTGACATAGAAAGCTTGTTCGGGTAACAATGTGGCAAGGGGTGGGACACGGTTAGGTTCTAGTGCTCCATACACGTCATCTTCAATGACATAGATGTCGTATTGCTGCGCAATATTCGCTATCGCCTCTCGGCGTGCAACATCCATATGCGCACTAGTCGGGTTAGCCATGCTCGGTGTGCAACACAATACCTTGATTGGTTTGTGTTTACATGCCCATTCAAATGCATCCGGCGTTATACCAAACTCATCCATTTCAAGTGGTTGCAACTTAAATCCAAGCATTCTCGAGCGAGAGATCAAGCCATGATCAACCAAGTGACCACAAGCAACTACATCACCGTGTTCAACAACTGTGCTTAAAGCCAACGTTAAACCATGGCATGCACCATTTGTGAGTAATATTTGATCGGCACCCACATCCAGCCCTTGGCTACTTAGAAATCGTGCTCCTGACTCAATATGATGAGGCTGACCTGTTACCGGCTTTGCTTTACTGATCAAACCACGATTGTTTGTTTGCCCAGCAATCTCCATTAACGCCTGATTAAAAAGCGTAATGTGGCGATCGGTCACCACTGGATGTGCAATCGACATATCAATTTCATCCGGCGTTTCTTTCATCTCTTGTGTCAGCATGAACTCCGTGTCCGTACTTTCATCCACAAAACCTGATTTGACAAAAGTACCATTCCCAACCCAAGACTCGATCGCCCCTTTTTTCTCTGCATAACCATATGCATGGCTCACCGTTTGTACGCTGACGCCAATTTGCTCTGCAAACTCACGATGTGTGGGTAATCGAGTCCCCGGTTTTAGATAACCACTGCGGACACATTCGACAAGATAGTTACCAATGGAGATGTATTTAGCGGTGCCTGGCCGAATGATCGGGTTCAAAGAAATTGTCATGACACAATATTTTAATTGATTCATTTTTAACGCTCATTGTAACTTCCATTTAACAAATGGCGAACTTTAACTCACAAAACGAGGTGAAATGCACAAAAATAAACCACAATTGTAATGATTGACATGAAATGTATGGGTTAAACAAACATGTTAAACAGCATCGTTTAATCCAAATACAACCCCAGAGGTAAATTGCAATCATTTTTAACGCAGATCTGGCTAGCTGGTAGAAGGTAGAAATACCTCAGCGTCTCCGAAGGCCCATAAGGCGTCGGATTTCTAACAAGGAGAAAATATGAGAGGCGTTGCTTTGCATTTTACACTGGATGAGTTCCAGGATCGGTTAACGAAAGTTCGGCAATCGATGGAAGAAAGAGAATTGGATGTCCTTATCATTCATGACCCTTCTAACATGGCGTGGCTGACAGGCTATGATGGGTGGTCTTTTTACGTGCCACAATGTGTCGTTGTTGGTCCATCTGATGAGCCAGTTTGGTTTGGACGCTGCCAAGATGCCAACGGAGCATACAGGACTGCGTATATGTCGGCAGAAAACATCACCTACTATCCAGACCATTATGTAATGAATCCGCCGCTACACCCGATGGATTTCCTGGTCGAAGCCGTACTGGCTCCGCGCCTTTGGGATCGTGGTCGCATCGGTGTAGAAAAAGATAACTATTACTTTAGCGCCACCGCTTACGAATCACTCACCACGCACCTACCGAATGCTCAACTTCTCGATGCAACTGGACTAGTCAACTGGTGCCGCGCCGTTAAATCCGATCAAGAACTGGCGTACATGTACCGTGCCGCTCGCATTGTTGAAAATATGCACCGTGTCGCGTTCGACATGATTGAACCAGGATTACCGAAACACCACCTTGTTGCCGAGATTAACCGCCAAGCCGTGCTCGGGCATGAAGACCACTTTGGCGATTACACCGCGATTGTGCCGCTTTTGCCATCAGGTTCTGATGCTTCCGCACCTCACCTGACTTGGGATGACAGACCCTTCAAGAAAGGCGAAGGGACGTTTTTTGAAATCGCAGGGGCGCACCGCCATTACCATTGCCCACTCTCACGCACTATTTTTCTTGGCGAGCCTGACGACAAGTTCAAACGAGCCGACGAAGCCCTGACTCTAGGACTTGAAGCGGGCTTGAAAGTGGCAAAGCCCGGAAATACCTGCGCCGACATCGCCAATGCACTAAACCAGGTTCTCGATAAAGCGGGATTCTCACGCGAAGGTGCCCGTTGTGGCTACCCAATAGGTTTGAGCTACCCACCAGATTGGGGGGAACGAACCATGAGTTTGCGAGACACCGATAAAACCATCTTGAGAGAAGGCATGACATTCCATTTTATGCCGGGGCTGTGGTTCAAAGATTGGGGGTTAGAAACAACGGAAAGTATCGTCATTACCCATGATGGAGCAAAAACGCTGTGTGACTTTCCACGCCACTTATTTGTTAAACACTAATTTTTCAAACCTCAGGCTCTGTTGAGCTAGGTCTGAGAACTAAAAGGACTTGATATGCAAAAAAGCTCGATCACAGCCACCATAGACTTTGACCGAGAAGGTGTACAGCACGGCTTTTTAACGCTGCCCTATTCACATGACGACTCCGCTTGGGGAAGTATTATGATACCTATCACCGTGATCAAAAATGGTCACGGACCAACCGCACTGCTTACTGGCGGTAATCACGGAGACGAATACGAAGGCATCACCAGCCTGCTAAAATTGACGAACTCGCTTCAGGCAGATCAAATCCAAGGTCGTGTCATTATTGTACCCATGATGAACTTACCTGCGGTACAAAATGCCTCACGTACGTCGTTTATCGATAAGGGGAATTTAAATCGCAGCTTTCCCGGCAACCCCATAGGCACAGTGACCGAGAAAATTGCGGATTATTTTACTCGTTACCTAGTTCCTAAGTGCGATTTTGCGTTAGACATTCACTCAGGTGGTAAAACGTTAGATATCGTTCCGTTCGCCGCTGCCCATCGTCTCGACAATCTCGATCAAGAAGAAGCCTGCATATTAGGTGCAAAACTGTTTGGCGCACCTTACACCATGATCTTGCTCGAAATGGACGCCACCAGCCTGTATGACACTGCCGTGGAGTCTCAGGGAAAAATCTTTGTTACCACCGAACTAAGAGGAGGCGGAACCAGCACTCCAGAAACCATCGCTTATTCCGACCGTGGCATTCGCAACTTCTTACGCTTCTCAGGCAACTTGCCCGGTGACTACGAACAACCAACCCAACCAACTAAGTTATTAGATATGCCTGATGCAAGTTGTTATGTGCAAAGCCAGCACCACGGCATCACAGAATACTTATTTGATCTTGGCGATACCGTCAAAAAGGGAGATGTATTAGTGAGAATCTTCTCGACCGAGCGCACAGGTAACGCCCCCGTTGAGTACAAGTCACAGCGCAATGGTATTTTCGCGGCACGTCGTTTTCCTGCTATGGTGAATATCGGTGACACTATCGCAGTTATAGCCGAAGACTGCGGCGAGATAGGCTGATTGAAAAGCCAACCAAAGAAATCAAAACAAATGGCATACCAGAAGCAAACTGGAAAGCACCTTATAACAGCGACCAGTCATCAGCCTTTATGAAATGATTAGTATTCAACAGGGAGACTCATAATGCGCCTCGATCGCTACGACGTAAAAATTCTACAAATACTTCATGATAATGGTCGTATCACCAAATCTCACCTTGCCGAGGCCATCAACCTATCCGTGAGCCCTTGCTGGGAGCGCGTCAAAAAACTGGAAGAAGCAGGCATCATTGAAGGTTACGGAGCAAAAGTAAATACCGATATTTTGTTCAAACGAACGTCAGTTATGGTTGAAGTTACGCTCAAAGAACACAACGCCCAAGCGTTCAAACGCTTCGAGCAACTGGTTCAACATTCACCAGAAGTCACTGATTGCTATGCCACGGGCGGTGGTGTCGATTACATCCTTAAAATTCAGTCAGAAGATATCGACCAATATCAGCGGCTTATCGACAACTGGTTAGACTCAGATGTGGGCATTGAGCGCTACTTTACTTACATTGTGACAAAAACAATCAAACGTGATGCGGGCACATTCGAAGTAAACCAAAACGCTTTGTTATAAAAGGGAAAATGCGCATCAGGCGTTAACAGAAAAAACACCATATTTAACGGCACTAAAAAGAAAGTTCTGACGTTTTAAACCTCGGTATCAGAAATTATTTCGGTCACTTCTCCATTACAGTTTCATTATGGACAACGATGCTGGGAGAAGGACTCATGACAGCACTGCACAGCTTACACGCTGAAGAATTAAAAGCCTCGCACGACATGATGGCGATAATGAAAGACGTACGTTTGGTGAGAGGTTTAGCGTACGTGAATGGCAAATGGTTAAGTGGTGATCAATTTCATCCGGTGGATAACCCAGCAGATGGCACGGTCATCGGTTACATCACTAAGCTATCTCAGCAACAACTCTATCAAGCGATTGATGAAGCCGACCAAGCCTTTCGTCAATGGCGAAAAATGCAAGCAGAAGAGCGCGCTGAAATTCTCATGCGTTGGCACGACCTGATTCTAGAATCAAAGCAAGATCTTGCTCATTTGATGGTGATGGAGCAAGGAAAAACACTAGGTGATGCTGTAGGTGAGATTGACTACGGCGCATCCTTTGTTCGTTGGTTTGCCGAAGAAGCACGCCGCAGCTATGGTGAAACCATCCCAAGTCATATTCCGAATGCGCAGCTATCAACCGTGCGCGAGCCGATTGGTGTCGTAGCACTGATTACGCCATGGAACTTTCCTAATGCCATGATCACACGCAAAGCCGCAGCCGCACTAGCAATAGGCTGTCCGGTGCTCATTAAGCCCGCCAGTGAAACGCCTTTTTCTGCGTTAGCGTTGGCAGAGTTAGCAGACCGAGCTGGCTTTCCACCTGGTGTATTTAACGTGATCACTGGCGATGCGGTGATGGTGTCACAAACCTTGTGTCACTCCGATAAAGTCAAAGCGCTCTCGTTCACAGGCTCAACTCGAGTAGGCAAACTATTGCTACGCGACGCGGCACAAACCGTGAAGAAGTGCAGTATGGAGCTCGGTGGTAACGCCCCTTTCATCGTGCTGCCAGATATGGATGTTGAGCAAGCAGCCAAAGCCGCCGTGGATGCGAAGTTTCAAACCGCAGGACAAGACTGCTTGGCCGCAAACCGTATTTTCGTCCCCGACGATAAGTACGAAGCGTTTTTGGAAGCGTTTGCCAAAGAAATGAGCCACATCGTTTTGGGCAATGGCTTAGACGAAAAAATCACCATGGGACCGCTTATTAATCGCACTGCGGTGGATAAAGCGCATGATTTGGTGCGTGACGCGCTCGACAAAGGCGCGCGATTGGTAGCGGGATACCACCAGCCCGTACCAGGCGAAAACTTCTTCGCGCCGACATTGCTAGCCGATGTCACCCCTGAAATGGCGGTGTATCGCGAAGAGAATTTTTGTCCTGTGGCAGGCGTATTGCCTTACCAAGACTTAGATACCGTGATTGAAATGAGCAACGACACTGAGTACGGCTTAGCTGCCTATGTTTATGGTCACGATATTCACCAAATTTGGCACTGCATGCGCGGTTTGGAGTTTGGCATGGTGAGCGTGAACTCCGTCAAAATGACAGGGCCCCCTATCCCATTCGGCGGCGTGAAACAGTCTGGTCTTGGACGAGAAGGAAGCCGTCACGGATTTGAAGAATACAGCGAAATCAAATACTGCTGCTTAGGCGCTTTACCAACCGTCAGTGGCAGTTGAGACACGAAATATGGATATCCAATTATTCGAGGAGAAGGATCATGAGTAACAAAACCCAACAACTTTTAGAGATCGATCGTCAGAGAGTATTTCATGCCTCAACCCACCTAAAGCAGTATGCGGCCGGGGAGCTTCCGGGAAGAATTATCTCGAGCGGAAGCGGAATACGCATCACCGATTCAGAAGGCATCGAGCTGATAGACGGCTTTGCCGGGTTGTATTGTGTAAACATTGGCTATGGCAGGACCGAAATGGCCGATGCGATTTATGAGCAAGCCAAAGAACTGGCGTACTACCACACGTACGTCGGTCATACGAACGAAGCGCTCGTGACACTGTCAGATCGCATCATCAAAATGGCGCCTGAAGGCATGAGCAAAGTTTACTACGGCATGTCAGGCAGCGACGCGAACGAAACTCAACTTAAGTTGGTATGGTATTACAACAATGCTCGTGGTCTACCAGAGAAGAAAAAAATCATTTCGCGTGACCGCGGCTACCATGGTTCAAGTATCGCGTCCGGTTCAATGACAGGTTTGCCGCTGTTCCACGCCCATTTTGATTTACCACTTGAGCGTATCAAACACACCATCGCGCCATATTATTATCGCCGTGAAGACGAGAGTATGTCTGAGCTCGAATTCTCTCAATATTGCGCAGATCAACTCGAAGCGATGATCTTGGAAGAAGGCCCAGAAACGGTAGCAGCAATGATTGCAGAACCAGTGCTCGGTACTGGCGGTATTGTGCCACCACCAGCAGGGTACTGGCAGGCGATTCGCAAAGTGCTCGACAAATACGATGTACTCTTGATTGCGGATGAAGTGGTGTGTGGCTTTGGTCGCCTCGGCTCCGATTTTGGCTCACTGCACTACGACATGAAACCAGATCTCATCACGGTAGCGAAAGGGTTAACCTCAGCGTATCAACCGCTGTCTGGCGTGATCGTCGGTGAACGAGTTTGGAGTGTGCTAGAAAACGGCACCGACCAATGGGGCGCTATCGGACACGGTTATACCTACTCTGGTCACCCAATGGGAGCGGCAGCCGCGAACTGCAACCTCGATATCATTGAACGTGAAGGCTTGGTAAAAAACGCGGCCGAAGTCGGCGCTTACTTGCAGCAACGCATGGCGGAGACGTTTAGCGATCATCCATTGGTCGGTGATACTCGTGGCGTTGGCTTGTTGCATGCGTTGGAGTTTTCTTCAGACAAGCTCCGCCGTGCACACTTTGATCCAAACTTGAAAGTAGGCCCGCAAATCGCGGCGGCCTGTTTAGAGCAAGGCTTAATCGCTCGCGCTATGCCACATGGTGACATCCTCGGTTTTGCTCCACCGCTTATCGCGAATCGTAACGATATAGACACCATTGTCGACAAAGCGCATCAAGCGGTAAACAAAGTGATGGATAACCTCGTCACATCTAAACAGTGGCAGCCATAACCCACCTAGATTTCAGTAATGCTCGCGGGCTTTGGAGAAGGCCCGCTTTGCACTTTCCATTAAAGAGACAACAAGCCAACCAAACATTTTAGACCCATAGAAAGCACTATTATTTACTACAAGTGGCAATAGTGGGTAAAATGCCCAAAATTGCGCACTAACTGGATGAAACATGGCAAAACTTACCCTTCAAGAACAAATGCTGAAAGCTGGCTTAGTTAATGAAAAGAAACTAAAGAAAGCGAAGAAAGGCTCAAAAAAATCACGCGTTCAAGCACGCGAAGTAAAAGCGGCGGTTGAAGAGAATAAACGCCAACAGTTAGAGCGTAATAAACAATTGAGCGAGCAACAAAATGCTGAGCGATTAAATAAAGAGATCAAAGCGCAGATCAATCAATTGATTGAGATGAACAAGATCGACTTAAAAGATGGCGACATCAAATACAACTTCACTCACGGTACGCTAGTGAAATCACTTTATGTAGATTCACTTATCCGCGAGCAGTTGATCAAAGGTATTTTGGCAATCGCAATTGTTGGTGAAAGCTATGTTGTCATTCCACGTGGAGTAGCGAATAAAATTGCTCAACGTGATGAGTCCGTCATCATCGAACAGAAAGAAGCAGAATCTGACATTCCAGCAGAAGACGATCCATACGCAGATTTCGTCGTGCCTGACGATTTGATGTGGTAACAATAAATAATCGATGCATCAACGAAAAGAACCGCTGATGTAACATCAGCGGCTCTTTTTATAGAAAAATAATCTACAGAGATGATGTGTTGTTATTGCTTACTTAGTAGCAAATTCGCACCTGATGCGGCTAAAAACAACGAACATCCGCGATTGAAACGTTTCGCCATTTTGGGATTTGAAAACCAATGTCTCAAGTACAAACCAAAGATGGCATAGATTGAAATGGCGACCATTTCTAATATCAAAAACATCGAGCCAAGGGCAAAAAACTGCTCTTGAACGTTGGCATTGGCATCAACAAATTGCGGCAAGAATGCAGTAAAAATAAGTATCGCTTTCGGGTTGCCAGCAGCAAGCGTAAATTCTTGCTTCGCAAGTCCTGCGTAATTGCGCGAATTGTCCAAGTCAGAGATCGGGCTGGACTCTGAACGCCAAAGGTTAAACGCAATCCACAGTAGATACAGCGCCCCTACCAGCTTTATTGCCAAAAATAGCATTTCTGACGTATACAAAATCACAGCCAGACCTGATGCAGACAACGCAATCATTGCTGAAAAAGCGGCAATTCTGCCTAAACTAGCCGTAAACGCGGCCCTAAAGCCGTAACAACGAGCATTATTCATTGCCAATAAATTGTTTGGGCCTGGAGCCATATTTAGAGCAAAGCAAGCAGGGATAAAAAGGAGAAGCTGCCAAATATCCATAATAAAATGGTCTTAGTGAGTGATTTTGATCGGTACCCTAACATTTGTTAATAAAGTGAGTAAACCACAAACCGATCTTAAAGCAACTCAGCATCAAATCGTGCCGTGCGAGCTTGAACTAACGTGCAGTTCGTTTCAGCCATCAGCTCCGCTAAGGTGATGTTTGGGTTTTGTCTCACCAAACGTATCAACTTCACGTCCAAAGGTTCCAATTTGTCTTGGTGAGCAAGTAGAGCTTGTTCGATCTTGTTGATCGCAAATCGCATCGTCTCTGCTTCTTCGTTTTTGAGAAGCTCTAAAAACGCTTTTACATCCAAAGCCTCGCCTGAGATTTGCCAGTGACGAGATCGTCTAATTCTCTTAAGATCGCACTGTTTTTCTGCTGCGAGTGTTTTCGCTCGCTTGGCATGGTCGCCCCCAATACGGTGAATCAAGGATGGGAGCGAAATCGTAATCTTCGTCTCTTTCATGGCCTTTTCTTTCATCGTCTTAGCCCTCAACCACCGACACATTCTCGCCAACCCAAGCCAACAACTGTTTTGCCGCTTTGGATAACACCTGATTTTGACGCACGATGTAGCCGAAATCAGTGTTTGGAAAACTTGGCAAAGGCGTAACTTCTCGAGAAAGCTTTAATCTCGGATCGAGCGAAAAATCCGGCACAATAGCAGTCCCAAACCCCGCTTCCGCCCAGTCGATTTGTGCTTCCACACTGCCCACTTCCATCACGCGATGCTTAGGCAGATTTAGCTCAGGTAAAGACGCATCAATCAGCTCTCGGGTTCGAGTATCGTGCCCTAGCAGGATCAGCGTCTGGCTCTCTTTTCGATTGTCTTGCCACTCAAAAATGTTATCACCAAACGCACACCAGTGAATTTGCGTGAGAGGCGTAAAATGCAGCGGTTGACTCTCTTTTTGTGCGATAACAAAGCCGATATCGGCACGCGCACTTTTCACCAAATCCACGGCTTGAGAAGATGTGGTATTGAACAATGCCAAGTCGATCCCCGGATATTCACTTTTGAATTGCTGAAATGGTTTGATAAGCAGTAAACGTGAAACAATATCGCTCGCCGCAATAGAAAGCGTCCCCTGCGTAAGATCGTTGATGGCATTGAGATCTGACTGACAAATTTGCAGCTCATTGAGCATCCGCTGCGCCGTAGCTAACAAACGCTTCCCCGCTTGCGTCAACTGCACGGGATTTCGCTCAATCAATTTCGTGCGCGTGGCTTGCTCCAACTGCTTGATATGCAAACTTACGTTCGGCTGCGTCATGTGCAGTTCCGTCGCTGTTTTACCAAAGTGTTTTACCTCTGCAAGAGTTACGAAGGTTCGCAGCCAGTTCAAATCTAACATTGCCAATTCCGATATGAGATTCTTATCAAGTTAATGAGTATAATTAATTTCTCTTATTATGGCGAACACCTTAAGATTTTTGCATCTGTTTTTGGAGATTAAATTATGTCGTCTATCGTTGTTGTGGGTGCAAACTGGGGTGATGAAGGCAAAGGCCGCATCGTTGACTTTTTGGCAGAGCAAGCTTCTGCGAGCATTCGTTTCCAAGGTGGTAACAACGCGGGTCACACCGTGGTTAACGATCTAGGTACGTTCAAGCTGCACCAGCTTCCAAGTGGCGTATTCAACCCTGACTGTTTGGCAGTGTTAGGTCCGGGTATGGTTATCAGCCCTGCGTTGCTGTCTCAGGAGATTGCGGAAGTTGAAGAAGCAGGCGTAAAAGTGAATATGTGCATCTCTGATCGCGCAACACTGTGTCTACCTCTACATGCACTAGAAGATACGCTAGAAGAACAACGTTTAGGCGACAAAGCATACGGCTCAACTCGTCAAGGTATTGCACCTGCGTACGGTGACCGCGTAATGAAGAAAGGCATCCTAGTTGGTTGGTTGAAGCAACCAGAAGTATTGGTTGAACGCCTTCAATTCATGATGGATTGGAAACTGCCACAACTGCGTGCGCTTTACCCAACATTCGAGTTTGAACAAACCGCTGAAGAACTGGCGAACTGGCTGCTAGAAGTTTCTGCACCTTGGCGCGATTCAATTTGCAACGTAACGCTTCCTCTAAAAGAACTACAAGCGAAAGACAAAACTCTATTGTTCGAAGCGCAGCTTGGCGCGGGTCGTGACCTTGTTTACGGTGAGTACCCTTGGACAACATCTTCTAACGTTGTATCAATGTACGCGGGTATCGGTAGTGGCCTTCCGGCACTTCGTCCTGAACGCGTTATTGCGGTTGCAAAAGCCTTCAGCTCATCAGTGGGTACTGGTACGTTGATCACTGCAATGGAAGAGCAAGACGCTTTCCGCGAACTTGCTGGCGAGTTCGGTGCAACTACGGGTCGTCCACGCGACATGGGCTACTTCGACGCAGTCGCTACGAAAAATGGCGTTGAACTGCAAGCCGCAACTGAAATTGCACTAACGAAAGTAGACTGTTTGACTGGCCTTAACGATCTGAAAATCTGTGTTGGCTACGAAGGCGACCACAGCGAAAACCCAATCTGGCCTCAAACTGCCTCTCTTGCGCCAATCTACGAGAAGATGGAAAGCTGGAGCGAGGACATCACAGGTTGTCGTAAGTTTGAAGAGCTTCCAGTAGCAGCTCAGAAATACGTTCTACGCATTGAGGAACTCATGGGCGTACCAGTAAAAATGGTGTCTGTGGGTCCTGGTCGTGAACAAATGATTATGCGATAAGATGTGAATTAACACATCATTGGCAAGCGGCTTTTATCTGTTCCGGGGTAAAGCCGCTTTTTTTTACACTGTAAACTTTGAAAAATTGCACGGCTAAATTCATGTTTAGTAACCTCATCACGAGACTCCTACCTCCTTTATTTATAAATCAATAAATTATAGGGTTTAACACGTTGTGCACGTTACTAGCACATCTCACTTGTTAAAGAAGCACGTCAATTAGGTTAACTGGTTGATTTGATATTCTTTAAGTGATTAGTTGATCACGATCTTCATCTGCAATTTGTTGAACTAGTACTCAAAAAATCTAACCCGCTGTTTTTAGGATAGATGAGTTCCCCAACATCCAACCTAACAGCAGGTGATTCCCATGACGAAAAATCTTTTCCGCCTCAGTACGATAACTCTCGGTTTATGCATCAGTTCGTTCTCTTTTGCGCAATCCGATCTTCCGAACATTAAAATCCTTGCCACTGGTGGCACCATAGCAGGCGCAGGTCAATCTGCAACAGAGTCAAACTACACAGCAGGTAAAGTCGGCGTTGAATCATTGATTTCTGCGGTGCCGAGTATGACCAACATTGCCGATATTTCTGGAGAGCAAGTGGTCAGTATCGGTTCACAAGATATGAATAATGATGTGTGGCTAAAATTATCGAAAAGAGTTAATGAGCTACTCGCTCAAGATGATGTTGACGGCATCGTCATTACTCATGGTACGGATACGTTAGAGGAAACCGCTTACTTCCTTGATCTGACCGTCAAGAGCAAAAAGCCTGTCGTGATCGTTGGTGCAATGCGTCCTTCCACCGCAATGAGTGCTGATGGACCAGTCAACTTATACAATGCAGTCGTAACAGCCACCGATGAAGATTCAGAAGGACGTGGCGTGCTAGTCGCAATGAATGACACGATTTTCGATGCGCGAGATGTGACAAAAACCAATACAACCTCCGTCAGCACTTTCCAGTCACCCAACTTTGGTGCTATCGGCTACATTCATAATAGCGATGCCAAATATCAACGAAGCCCAGAGCGTAAACATACGACAGAAACCCCATTCGATGTATCAAAGCTTACTAAGTTGCCTAAGGTCGGTATTGTTTATAACTATGCAAATGCCTCCAATTTGCCAGTGAAAGCCTTTGTGGATGCGAATTTTGACGGCATCGTAAGTGCTGGTGTCGGTAATGGTAACTTGTACCACACTGTGTTTGATGAGCTAGAGAAAGCGAGTAAAGATGGCGTTGTTGTTGTAAGAAGCTCCCGAACGCCTAGCGGCTCAACCACTTTGGATGCTGAAATTGATGACGAAAAATACGGCTTTGTTGCCGCTGGTACATTGAACCCACAAAAAGCACGTATCTTACTGATGCTGTCACTGACTCAGACCAAAAACTATCAAGACATCCAAAAGATGTTCCAATACTATTAATTCTGTCTAAGGTTCATTCGATAGAGGAGGTATACATCTTACCTCCTCTTGCACATAGCGACATGAGCGTCTCTTGTTAGCCAAACAAGCGACGCTTCATTCCTGCTTTTTCCAGAATACGCGTAGTAATTTCCTCAACAGACAGAGAGGACGTATTGATATATGGGATCGCCTCTCTTCTAAACAACGCCTCAACAGTGTCTAGCTCCAGCTTACACTGCTCTGTGCTAGCGTAATCACTTCCAGACAAACGATTTTCACGGATTTCAGTCAAACGTTCAGGGTCGATAGTAAGCCCAAACAACTTATGACGATGGATCTCAAATTCAGGCAACAAACGCATCATCTTCACATCTTCCGCAATGAACGGATAGTTCACAACACGTAAACCAAATTGCATCGCCATATACAAGCTAGTCGGCGTTTTTCCACTGCGCGACACGCCAAGTAAGATAATATCAGCTTGCTCCAACCCTTTTAGCGTAATGCCATCATCATGCGCCAATGTGTATTCAATGGCCGCAATACGGTCAAAATAGGTGTCGGAATCTTTCCCCACGCTGCGAGAACGCTGCAACTTAGGCTTTGGTGCCATCTGAATGTCGTCTTGCACTTTCTGCACAATACTCTCCAACACATCGTAACTGTATGCCGGCGCTTCAAGCAGCATTTCACGTACTTCTGGAACGACAATTGAGAAAAAGACCAGAGGTTTGACGCCATTGCGCTGGTAGGAAGTTTCAATTTCTTTGACTACGTCAGTAGCTTTGTCCTGGCTTTCTACAAACGGAAAGGTTTTTTCGTTAGGAATGAACGGAAATTGACCGAGAACAACATGCCCTAATGTCTCACATGTTATCGCCGTACCGTCAGAAACATAGAACACATCACGACTTTGGTTATTTATTTGCATTTCTGTTTAATTTTTCAAAATCTTTTGAGTAGGATGGTACACATAATATTAATAAATCAGTTTGGCTTTCAGTTAGGTTCACCACAGCTTTAAAAATTCTTTTGAATTTTTTTCAGCCAGAACGTAATCGTTTGCCTTTGATATCAATCTAAATGAAGCAATGTATGGTCAACGTGTAATAACAGCCAACATGCGATTGTTTAGATCGATTTAAGTCCCCCTACTAAGCTGCAATGTTTCTGGAGAAAGACATGCAAAAGAACACCCTCTGGTTCAATGGCCTATCCATGGATGATGTCGACAAAGTCGGCGGTAAGAATGCTTCACTTGGCGAAATGGTTTCTAACCTAGCAAACGCAGGCGTTTCTGTACCAAATGGTTTTGCGACAACCTCATACGCGTTTAACCAATTCCTTGACCACGAAGGTTTGGATGAGCGTATTCACCAATTACTCGATGAACTAGACGTTGAAGATGTAGAAGCTCTGCGTAAGACAGGTGCAAACATTCGTCAATGGGTATTAGAGGCCCCTTTCCCTGCGGACCTTGAACAAGAAATTCGTGAAAACTACCAAGAACTGATCGAAGGCAATCCTGAGCTTTCAGTCGCAGTTCGTTCATCTGCTACGGCAGAAGACCTACCTGATGCTTCTTTTGCTGGTCAGCAAGAAACGTTTTTGAACGTGAAAGGCATCGACGCAGTACTAGAAGCAACTAAGCACGTTTACGCTTCTCTATTTAACGACCGTGCGATTTCTTACCGCGTTCACCAAGGGTTCGACCACCGTGGCATCTCGCTATCTGCGGGTATCCAACGTATGGTGCGTTCAGATAAAGCCTCGTCGGGTGTTATGTTTACACTAGACACTGAATCGGGTTTCGACCAAGTTGTCTTCATCACCTCTTCATGGGGTCTAGGCGAGATGGTCGTTCAAGGTGCAGTAAACCCTGACGAGTTCTACGTTCACAAGCCAATGCTTGAAGCAGGCGAACACCCAATCGTTAAGAAAACATTTGGTTCTAAGTTGATCAAAATGATCTACTCAGATAACCAAGAAATCGGCAAACAAGTTGATATCGTTGATACTTCTGATGAAGAGCGCAACACGTTCTCATTGAACGACGACGAGATTAAAGAGCTCGCAAAACAAGCAATGATCATCGAAAAGCACTATCAGCGTCCAATGGACATTGAATGGGCAAAAGATGGCATTGATGGCAAGCTGTACATTGTTCAAGCGCGTCCTGAAACCGTATGTTCACAAACGGAACAAAACGTGATTGAGCGCTACGAGCTACAAAACAAAGCGGATGTTTTAGTTGAAGGTCGTGCAATCGGTCAGCGCATCGGTAAAGGCGTGGTTCGCTTGGTTGACTCTCTGGACCAAATGTCTTTAGTCCAAGAAGGTGACGTGCTAGTTACAGACATGACTGACCCAGATTGGGAACCAGTGATGAAAAAAGCATCTGCAATCGTAACCAACCGTGGTGGCCGTACTTGCCACGCAGCCATCATCGCTCGTGAGCTTGGTATTCCTGCAATCGTTGGCTGTGGCGATGCGACAAGCAAGTTAACCGATGGTGCAACCGTGACCGTATCTTGTTCTGAAGGTGAAACGGGCTACGTTTACCAAGGTGAACTTGAATTTGATGTAAAACGCTCTTCTGTTGATGAACTGCCACTGCTACCAACAAAAGTGATGATGAACGTGGGTAACCCTGATCGTGCGTTTGACTTCGCACAAATTCCAAATGAAGGTGTTGGTCTTGCTCGTCTTGAATTCATCATCAATAAGATGATTGGTATCCACCCGAAAGCATTACTTAACTTTGATGCACAAAGCGATGAGCTAAAAGCAGAAATCACTCAGCGTATTCGTGGTTACAAAGATCCTATCGATTTCTACGTAAGCAAACTGACAGAAGGTATCGCAACCATTGCTGCGGCATTTTGGCCGAAACGCGTTATTGTTCGTATGTCTGACTTTAAGTCTAACGAATACAGCAACTTGGTTGGCGGTAAAGCATACGAACCGCATGAAGAAAACCCAATGCTTGGCTTCCGTGGCGCGTCTCGTTACATTTCTCCAGTGTTTGAAGACTGCTTCGAGCTAGAAACTCAAGCAATCAAACGCGTTCGTAACGAAATGGGTCTGAAAAACGTTGAAATCATGATCCCATTTGTGCGTACACCAAGCGAAGCAGCATCAGTGATTGATTTGCTAGCGAAGTTTGATCTGCGCCGTGGCGATCAGGGTCTTAAAGTCATCATGATGTGCGAACTGCCATCCAACGCGGTCCTTGCCGATGAGTTCTTGAAGTACTTTGACGGCTTCTCGATTGGCTCAAACGACATGACTCAGTTAACGCTTGGACTTGATCGTGACTCTGGCGATGTTGCACATCTATTTGATGAGCGCAACCCAGCAGTTAAGCTGATGCTTCAGATGGCGATTGACGCGGCAACAAAAGCAGGCAAATACGTTGGTATTTGTGGTCAAGGCCCATCAGACCACGACGACCTAGCGGAATGGCTAATGGATCAAGGAATTAGCTCTGTATCACTAAACCCAGATACGGTTATCGATACTTGGTTAAAACTCGGTAAAGTTAGCAGCAAGTAACACACGATAAACTCTAGCCCTCACACTCCACTTGTGAGGGCTTTGTTATTCACACGTCATTTCACAATCAGTTCGTGATTCCTCTCTCAAGTTCGTCATTTAGTCAATTTCATTATCAAAGTCTGATGACCTAAAATGAATGGTATATCGATAACTCCAGAGAGAATTTGATGAAAAAGCCTATCGCACTCCTTACTACATTGATGCTCCTGGCATCCCCTGCTTATGCCGATTGGGATGAAATTTCCAATAAAATGTCTGAGCTTGGCGACGCAGTTTCTGATACTGCACAAGATGCTTGGGACGACACCAAAGCGTTTTCAAAACAAGCGTGGCAAGATTTCACGAACTGGTCCGAGGAAGCGATCAATACCGCAGGCGAATGGACAGAAGCCAGCATCGAGAAAAGCAAAGAATGGATAGATGCTGCCGACAAAAAAATTGATGAGCTGATGGAAGGCGATACGCCAGAAGAAGCTCGCCAAGCCGTGGACTTAATGGCAGATAGCGCTTTGCTCAAGTTATTTAATGAAAAGCCGGAGGCAAAAGCTATTTACGACAACGCGTACGGCTACGCGGTCTTTGATTCTCGTAAATTATCTTTGCTGTTTCACACCAACTCAGGGTCAGGAGTCGCAGTGAATAAGGAAACAGAAGAACGCACTTATATGAATATGTTTGGTTTGGGCGTTGCACTTGGGGCTGGCGGCAAATTTTACCAACAAGTGGTTCTGTTTGAGAGCAAAGAAGACTTTGATACGTTCGTCAACGAAGGATGGGAGGCCACAAGTGAAGCCTCTGCTGTTGCGGGCGAAGATTCAGAGCAACTTTCAAAACAATTTAACAGCGGCGTCGCCGTCTATCAGTTGAACGCTAAAGGTTTGCTCATCGATGCTAACGTGTCTGGTTCTAAATATTGGGTTAACGAAGAGCTCACTAACTCGCAGTAATGCATAGCAACTAATCGCTTAAATAAAACCGTTGTTATGCACCCTTATCAATAAGTTAACGGGGATATGATTCCTCAAAACTGAGCACTTACGCAACTTTCTCTATGGAAGTCACCAGAAGATGGCGACTTCCCTTTCTCGTTGGATTGCTTTTGGTTATGCTTGCGCAAAACCACCTGCAATTCGGTATCCCATGCCTGACAATAACTTTAATAATCTGCTAGCAGAAGCAATTTCTGCTCTTAACACGCCTAACTTTACTCCTAAACTTATGCGTGTCATTCGCACTCTTTTTCATTTTGATTGCGCAGTTATTTTAGGTTACCGAGAAGGTAAACATCCTATTTATCTCTACGACTCAATTGAGAACGAGCGAGAGTTACTTTTTCAACGCTACCTTACTGACTCATTTCAAAATGACCCTTTTTTTCTCAAACTAAACGAGACAAAGCAACAAGGCGTATTTACGCTCAAAGACGTGGCGCGTAAAGGCGTTGACTTCACCTCATACTGCGAGCAGTTCTATCATCAAACAGGGTGGAAAGACGAACTTAGCATGCTAGTCGAAGTTGAATCTGGCCGTTGGGTCATGCTGTACTTCGGATATATGACTGATGGAAAATACTTTTCTCAGCAACAAATCAATAAGCTAAAGCCCTATTTCCCGATAATTCAGTCGCTTTGTCAGCAGCATTGGAAACAAACGGAATTTACCTTTTCTGAGCCTGTTTTTGCACAGAGTGCTTATTCTGGCAGTATGCGATTAGCCATTGAGCAAGCTTTAGCAACGTTTGGCGTAGAATCACTCACCCGTCGCGAACAAGAGGTGGCTTCGCTTCTCGCTCAAGGGTTTGACACCAAAGAAATTGCCGCGCGGTTACACTTAGTTCAAGGCACGGTCAAAAATCATCGAAAGCGAATTTACTCGCAATTAAATGTGTCTTCATTGAGTGAGTTATTCCAGCTTTTCCTCAATCACCTCATTCTCCATTCAAGATAAAAAACTGTCCCTTAAGGGATATATCGAGAAAAGGTGTCGCGTTTTAGTCTGAATACAACAACCACTAAAACAGACAAAAAGAATGACGACACCATTACTGCAAGATTTACAAGATCGTGGCTTGATTGCACAAGCCAGCGATTTGGAAGAAATTCAGACACTTCTCTCACAGCCACAAACCGTTTACTGCGGCTTCGATCCTACAGCTGGCAGCTTGCATATCGGCCACCTCGTGCCTTTGATTATGCTTAAGCGCTTTCAAGATGCCGGACACCAAGCTGTTGCCTTGATTGGCGGTGCAACGGGCATGATTGGCGACCCAAGCTTTAAAGCGACTGAGCGCAGTCTGAACTCAGAAGAAATCGTCTCAGGCTGGGTTAACGATCTTTCTAATCAAATTCAGCAGTTGATGAACCACCAACTGACCAAGCCGATGATCATGGTGAACAATGCTGACTGGATGAAAGCGATCAATGTGATCGACTTCTTTCGCGATGTGGGTAAGCACTTCTCGATCAATACTATGGTCAACCGAGAATCGGTAAAACAACGCCTGCAACGACCTGACCAAGGTATCTCCTTCACCGAATTTAGCTACGCCCTACTGCAATCGTACGATTTTGCCGAGCTAAACCGTCGATACGGTTGCCGTTTGCAAATCGGTGGCAATGACCAATGGGGAAACATCGTCAGCGGGATCGATTTAACTCGCCGTCAAAATGGTGAGCAAGTATTTGGCTTAACTCTGCCGCTGATCACCAAATCCGATGGTACCAAATTTGGCAAAACCGAAGGCGGTGCAGTATGGCTAGATCCTAGCAAAACCTCTCCTTACGCGTTCTACCAGTTCTGGCTTGGCGCAGAAGACGCAGACGTTTACCACTTCTTGCGTTACTACACATTCTTGAGCTGCGAAGAAATTGCCAGCATTGAAGCGCAAGACCAAGCAAGCCAAGGTAAGCCACAAGCACAACGTATCCTCGCTGAGGAAATGACGCGATTTGTTCATGGCGAAGAAGGCCTAGCTAGCGCCGAGCGCATCACTCAAGCTTTATTCAGCGGTAATGTGCAACAACTGAGTTTGGGTGAATTAAAACAATTGGAGTTGGATGGTTTACCAAGCATTGAGAGCGCACAACAAGATTTGGTTGAGCTGTTGATTGAGTCGGGTTTAGCAAGTTCGAAGCGTGTTGCACGCGAACACATCAGCAACAACGCCATCAGTGTAAACGGTGAAAAAGTGGCGGCTGATAACCCAAGTTTGAGCTTCCCACTGTTTGATCAATATTGGTTACTGCAACGCGGTAAAAAGCACTTCTGCCTCGTGAAGCGTGCCGCGTAGTAACACTCGAAGTACAAAGCCCATAAAAAATTCCCCTCACCGCTTTCGTGATGAGGGGAATTCAAATTTGAACGATTTTAAGCCTAACAATAGGCAAAGGCGTTGCTTATTGCGTTCTTAAACGTTGCCAGTACTTTTCGTAAATCGCTAACGTTTCTGCGCCAACATCATTAATAAACTCGCCTTTTTTCATGTCTTCTGATGAAGGGAAAATAGTACGGTTATTTTTCAACTCTTCTGGCAATTTGTCACGCCCAGCGTTCGTTGCCGACGCATAACCCAAACTGGTCACGATTTCCGCTTGGTTCTCTGATTGGTACATGAAGTTAATAAATTTATGCGCCAATGCTTTGTTTTTACTGCCAGACGGAATAGTGAAGTTGTCCATCCACAATACCGCGCCCTCTTCCGGCATCACGAACTTCAGCTCAGGCATTTCAACCTGTCCTTGGAATGCGTTGCCGTTCCATTGCATGCCGACCGATGTTTCACCGGACACGTAAGGGACTTGCGGCGCATCTGAGTTGTACAGTAATACGTTGTTTTTCAGCGCTACTAGAGAATCAAAAGCCTGCTCGATTTCAGCTTCGTCTTTTGTATTCACGCTATGGCCATTTTTCTTCAGCGCCATACCGAACACGTCGCGGACGTCATCAATCAACATGACTTGTTGTTCGTATTGAGACTCCCATAAGTCTGCCCATTTGGTCACTGGTTGCTCAACCATGGATTCGTTGTAGCTGATCCCGGTAATGCCCCAAATATAAGGCAGCGAGTAATCATTTTTAGGATCGTGCGCTTGGCCAAGTAAACCGTCCATTGTGTCTTGCATGTTTGGCACTTGAGCGTGATCTATTTTCGAAAGCAGCCCTTCTCGCCCCATTTTTTCAATGAAGTACGCAGAAGCAAAAACCACATCGTAACCAGAACCTTTTAGCAATTTTAGCTTGGTATACATTGATTCATTATTCTCAAAGGTCGAATAATTAATCGTAACGCCTTCTTGTTTTTCAAACGCTTTTAACGATGCTTCCGGCAAATAGCCACCCCATGCATAAACGTTCAACGTTTTGCTATCTGCATGAGCAAACATGCTGAGCACAAGAGCACTCAGCCCCAATCCTTTGATGATTAATTTCATGGTATGCGATCCAACCAGTCCAGCGACGCGCTGGGATTCGGGTGCATAATTAGGTAATTATTACCCAATTGAAAGAAAATTTAATTAATCTTTAACAGCAAAAATATTTATCGAATTTATAAAATTAACGCATGTTTTTAATATCGACTGTGCATACCAAAATGATGAGACATTCCATCTTCCATTCGACCGCCTTTCCAGCCACCAGAGCCGAGTAAATTAAGCACATCTTGAGCGGTATAATCGGCACCAGAAAAGAAATCATGCGCCACGTCTGAGCGTATTGCTTGCAATTCTGGTTGGTTTTCCAAATCAAGATCTTGCGGATTCGCATACAACGCCAACGCAATTTTTTGTTGGCACGCGCTTAAGCTTAACTCGCTGGTGCTCGTCTTTACCTGACCAACCGAAAAGTACTCACGACTGCCGTATCCCACTATCAATCTGGTACTCATTAGCTTAATCACTTTCTTAATGCGGCGACGTTGTATAAATCTCAACATGTTTTGTTATTCCTGTATTAAGTTGGCTATGTCGTATTCTTCTGTTCGAATTAAAACACTCTGTTTTATCCGCGAAATTTCTCTAGCGCTTTTCGCGATGATCGGTTGTATAATACGATCCTGAAATATTTTGTTACGTTACCTCGGTAACCCCTGAGACTGCAACATGAACAACAGCAGATGGGTCGGCTTTATAGGCGGCACGATTGTCTTACTTAATACCTTTATCCTCTTCGGATCTTCCGTCCACTCTGCTTGGTACCGAATCCCTGCGGAAGCCATTCATGGTATCGCCTTCACTTTGGCTTTTGGTTTAGGGTTAAACAGCCTGCTGGCGTACGCGACGGCAGTGATTACTCTTGCTGCACTATTCTACATTGGCTTTGTCGTTAGCTATCGGGTCCATCAGAAACTTAAATAAACTTCTGTCTCAACCTGAGCTTAATAACGGATACTTGGTAACTAAAAAGGGAGCAAACGCTCCCTTTTTAGTTATCAGCATGTAGATGTTCTATGCCCGCTTTAATCATTAAGGTGGCATACCCTCAACGACTGCTGCATACCTGAAACATCATCACCTAAATACTCAACCGTCATTGGAACCTTGGCCAACAGAGTAAAACTAGAGTCACTGAACCTTCCATCAGCATCACTCTCCAAATGAACAAAAAACGCAGGCTTATCCGCAATCAATGTAATTTTCCTCCCTTCAATAGAGACACCTATATTGGCTTTCGCTATCGGCAAGGTTTTTAGCTCGTGAGTACTAAACCATGTGTTGCTTATTCTGTCTTCACCGATTTGCGCTTCAACATACAAGAAGCCTGACGTAAGTTCGTCCTTCTCGATCGATTCATCCAATTGCCACAAAATCGTATTGCTGTCTGCTATGACTGTTTGTTCTAAGCTCCAACATTGCTTTTCTTTCCCTTGCCAATCTACCCACTTGAGCAGTGCGTTGACGCTTGCGGGCGCCTTGGCATCATTGAGCAAATGTAGGCTCAACTTGCCTGTATGCTCGGAAAATACCAAATACTGCGGCGCAAAAAAGCGTTTTGCATGGTAGTGCAACTGCTTCCATCGACCACTGTATTCCAAACTAGACCAAGAGCTGACAGGCCAGTTATCGTTGAGTTGCCAGTACAGCATGCCGCGACAAACTGGAGAAATGGCACGCCAATGATCGCATGCAGTTTTGATCGCGATTGCCTGCTGAACTTGACTTAAATACAGCATGCTCTCAAATCCAGAGGGAAAACGAAAATAGCGCGTGAACATCTCTGTGATAATACTATTACCACGCGGGTTCTTCTGATGTTGTTCGAAAGTTGGGGATGTAATATTCCAGTCTTGCTCAGGGACAAACCGCTTAACTTCAGCAAAAGATGGCCAAGATTGAAAACCAAACTCAGAGCAAAAACGAGGATTCACGTCAATGTAGGCACTGAATGATTTTCCTGAATGCCAAACGTCCCAAAAGTGCATATCGCCTTTACTATCATCATGCCACGCATCACCGAAATCCAGTTCACCATTACATGGGGAACTTGGCCAGAAACGGCGAGTGCTATCTTGCTCGGTAATCTCCTTCTCAATCATGCGGTTGAGGCGATCGTAGTTAACCGTGTATTTGACTTGGCTGCGCTTAGATTCGTCATACCAACCAATAGCTCCAATCACTTCATTGTCACCACACCAAAGTGCGATTGATGGGTGCTTCTTAAGCCTCGGGATTTGGAATCTAAGTTCTTCTTCTACGTCTTTTAAAAACTCGTCGTTTGATGGGTACAACGAGCAGGCGAACATCATGTCTTGCCACACCAACAAGCCAAGTTCATCACAAAGGTTATAAAAGGTTTCACTCTCGTACTGACCACCGCCCCATACGCGAATCATGTTCATGTTGGCGTCAACCGCACTTTGCAAAAGGTTGCGATAACGTGTTTCGTACTCTCGCCCCGGCATTGCGTCAATAGGGATCCAGTTGGCACCTTTAGCATTAATCGGTACGCCATTGACGATAAATTCCATTGCAGAGCCGTGCTCATCAGCTTGGTTATTTAGGGTTAACTGACGCAAACCAATGTTGTGCGTTAACTTTTGCTCTCTGCAAGAAATGGTAATGGGATAGAGATACGCTTCGCCATAACCCGATGGCCACCAGCGTTGAGGCTCCAAAATGTGGAACTGGCAATGATAGTGACCACTTCCTTTTGTTTGAATACATTGACGCTCACCATTAAATTCAACCATCATTTCATGGCGTTGACTGTCCGTTTCCACTTCAACTACTACATCAAGAAACACACTCCCATCGGCTTGCCATTGCTGCTCTGTCGAGAAGCCTTTGAGCCAAAGCTCATTCACAATGTCGATTTGAATGGGGTCGTAAATACCCGATACCATCAAGCAAATGCCCCAGTCCCATCCGGAATGGCATTGTGTTTTGCGGATCAAGTTCATGTGTGGAATTTGGTTGTTGCCCATTGCCGATGGAATAGGAAATGGCAGTTTTTTTGCTCTTGCGATACCTTCTAAATCCGCCCGAGCAAACTCAACCCGAATCGTGTTAGTGCCTTGCTTTAAATGCGGTTTAATATCCACACGTTGCTGGGTAAACATGTTGCTGCAAGTTAGTGCTAGCTCACCATTAACATAGAAGGTTGCCAATGTATCGACACGAGTTAGCGTCATCCAAATTTGCTTGGCAGACAACGTAAACGCGTCGACGTCAAACTCACGTGAGATATGCCACTCACACTCTTCAGTCCATCGAACTTTGTTTTCATTATCGGCAAAATAAGGATCAGGAATCTGCTCTGCTTGTAAAAGCGCCGACACATTATCGCCCGGAATAAACATTGGAATTTCAAGATTGGGGCGCTGTGGCGAGGTAAGCATCCACTGCCCGTTAAGTTCGAAGTGAGCCATCGAGTTAAACCTTAGCTTGGGAAAAACATATTTTCTCAATGTAATCCTGACAATCCCATGCAAAAACAAGGGAAATGTTAATTACATACGAAATGCGGTGCATTTCACGTAAAAACTCTTTCTTTTGATCTCTACCCAAAAATCAGCAACTTGGCTAACCTGTTAAAAATTAATCGAAATCTAAGGTTATATTTGCAACTTCGACATGTTAACATCATCGGCTTTTTGAACATCCTCACACTTTTCGTTGAAACGATGTGAGGGGAAATGCACGGCTTCATAGCCCTAAAAAGCGAAGTAATTATGTCAAATATGACGAATGCCGCCTCCCACACAGCGCCTATTCAGGATGCTGACTATTCTGCTATTCATCCCCCATCTTTACTCAAGCGCCTCGAACTCACCAATCCTGTCTTTTGGTTAAGTGGTAGCTTCCTCACTCTATTCGTTTTACTTGCTCTAACGAATACCGACTCTCTAACCGCAATGGTTAACACCGGCTTCGGCTTTGCTACTAAATATTTCGGAGCTTACTGGCAAGTACTGCTTCTTCTGAATTTCCTAATTGGTTTGGCTCTTGCGTTTGGTCGCACTGGTTATGTGCGCCTAGGTGGTCTAGCGAAACCTGATATTGATAACTTTAAGTGGTTGTCAATCGTACTCTGTACTCTACTTGCAGGTGGTGGTGTGTTCTGGGCCGCAGCTGAGCCTATCGCGCACTTTGTGACTGCTCCGCCTCTATACGGGGAAGCCTCACCGAAAACTGCCGCAATCAATGCCCTATCTCAGTCTTTTATGCACTGGGGCTTCTTAGCTTGGGCGATCCTTGGTGGTCTATCTTCCATTGTCTTAATGCACTTGCATTACGATAAAGGCCTGCCTCTTAAGCCGCGTACTCTGCTTTACCCTGTTTTTGGTGATAAAGCCATTAAAGGCTGGATTGGTGATGTTGCTGACGCATGTAGCATCATTGCAGTAGCAGCAGGAACCATCGGTCCTATCGGCTTCTTAGGTTTACAAATTAGCTACGCGCTAAACTCATTGTTTGGCCTGCCAGATACGTTCGTAACGCAAAGCATGGTTATTATGGCGGCGATCCTGATGTATACCCTTTCCGCACTGAGCGGTTTGAGCAAGGGTATTCAAATCGTCAGTCGTTACAACATCATTTTATCTGTATTATTAATTGGTTACATCCTGTTCTTCGGGCCGACAAGCTTTATCGTTGATGGCTACGTGCAAGGCGTTGGTCGTATGGTGGATAACTTCTTCCCTATGGCACTTTACCGTGGTGATACAGGCTGGCTAAGCTGGTGGACAGTATTCTTCTGGGGTTGGTTTATCGGTTATGGCCCAATGATGGCGATCTTTATTGCTCGTATCTCTCGTGGTCGTACAATTCGCCAATTAATCATGTCTATTAGCATCGCGGCACCGCTGATTACTTGCTTCTGGTTTAGTATCGTTGGTGGCAGTGGCCTTGCGTTTGAACTTGATAACCCTGGTTTGATTTCATCTGCGTTTGAAGGCTTTAACTTGCCCGCAGCACTGCTAGCGATTACTGGTGAATTACCTTACCCAATGATCATTTCGGTTCTGTTCCTGATCTTAACGACAACATTTATCGTGACGACGGGTGACTCGATGACTTACACAATCAGTGTAGTGATGACGGGCTCAACAGAACCAAACGCAGTGATTCGCTCGTTCTGGGGTCTGATTATGGGTATTGTCGCTATTGCGCTTATCTCAATGGGCTCTGGTGGTATTTCTGCATTGCAGTCTTTCATTGTAATTACTGCCGTGCCTGTGTCTTTCATTTTGCTGCCAAGCATTTGGAAAGCACCCGGCATTGCAAGCAGAATGGCGAAAGAGCAAGGCCTCGTTTAAACCGCCTCTCTAACCAATATGCGAAAAAGGGCCTTTCATTGGGCTCTTTTTAATTCTGCGCTTTATCCTACGCTATCAATGCGAATCATCACTGCGTCTGGACGCCAATACTCGAATTCGCAGTCCATTAATTTGCCATCTTGTTTGTAGTTTACCCGCCGAATTTTCAGAACGGGTTGTCCTTCAGCTAGGTTCAACGCCTTAGCGACATGAGCAGGAGCTGACGTTGGAATCACATCAAAACGAGAGCGCTTTGTCTCGTAACCATACTTCTCACGATAAATGCCCGTCAGGGACATAGTGAGGTTCTCAGACAATATACCCTCAAACAGTGCCGCTTTGAGCACGTTCTCAACAAACAATACCGCTCGCCCATCAATAAAACGTAACCGTTCAATCACATAAATTGGGGTAATTCGCTCAACCTCTAACGATTTGGCATACTCACCTGCGGCCATTTCACTTCGCACGTTGAGTAACTTGGTTTCTGCAATACGATGCTGCTCTCGAATCATCTGATGGAAGTGAGAACGAGACAACGGGTTGTAACAGATACGCTCAGGAGATACATACCAACCCCGGCGCTCTTCTCGATAAATAAGACCTTCAGTTTCTAAAGACACCAACGCATCTTTGATAGTGATTCGAGTTGTAGAAAACAGCTCACTGAGCTCTCTCTCTGACGGCAGTTTTTGTCCTTCCGACATGATGCCGGAAAGAATCTGCTGTTTTAAGCTGCTTCTAATTTTTCCTAATTGAGTACCAAATTGTCCGGTGCCTGTCGCTCTCATTCTGATCTAGTCCAACGATAATTTGACGAATAACATAAGGCGTTTACGTAACAAAAATATGACATTAATCAACAGAACACATACTGAACGTATGAAATATAAGTGCCATATAAAATCAGCAAAACTGTCAAATTACTTGCGCTAAATCGTCACATTCCATCCATAGCATACAAAGCGAACTTACTGACCTAGTCCAGAAGGATGGAGACAATGAAAACTTTGCTAAGTCGTTCAATTACCGCACCAGCGGCAATCATTGCGGTAACGCTCGCTACGCCAACAGTAGCGAAAGAAGCCGATATTGAATCTTTGGTAGCAGCAGCACAAAAAGAAGGGGCGGTTTACAGTGTGGGTATGCCTGACAGTTGGGCAAACTGGAAAGACACTTGGGCTGATTTAAAGTCAAATTACAACCTTAAGCACCAAGACACGGATATGAGCTCGGCTCAAGAAATCGCAAAATTCGAAGCTGAGAAGAAAAACGCGACCGCAGACATTGGTGACGTAGGCTTTGCCTTCGCACGTGTAGCGGTAAAAAAAGGCGTCACTCAGCCATATAAACCAACAACTTGGAATGACATCCCAGATTGGGCAAAAGACGAAGATGGTCATTGGGCACTTGCTTACACTGGCACTATTTCTTTTATCTCCAACAATAACCTCGTAAAAGACGCGCCAAAAACGTGGGATGACCTATTAAAAGGTGACTACAAAGTGACCGTAGGTGACGTAGGCGTAGCAGCACAGGCAAACAACGCGGTTCTCGCCGCAGCGTTCGCCAACGGTGGGGACGAATCCAACCTCAAGCCTGCGCTCAAATTCTTTTCTGAACTCGCGAAGCAAGGTCGTCTTTCATTTACCGATCCGAACATCGCCAACCTAGAAAAAGGCGAAGTGGAAGTGGCGATCATGTGGGACTTCAATGCATTGAACTACCGCGACAAAATTGACCGCGACCGCTTTACAGTGAGCATTCCTCAAGATGGCTCTGTGATTTCTGGTTATACAACCATAATCAATAAATACGCGAAGAACCCTAATGCAGCAAAGCTTGCTCGTGAATACATCTTCAGCGATCAAGGGCAAATCAACTTAGCAGAAGGTTATGCGCGTCCAATCCGCACCAACATCACGCTGCCTCAAGCAGTGCAAGACAAGCTAATTGCTAATGACCAATACAGCAATGTTCACCCAGTGACTGACTTCTCAGCTTGGGAAAAGTCCGCACGTAAGCTGCCACGTCAATGGCAAGAAAGTGTCTTAATCCACCAGCAATAAGAGTAAGTCGTTATGAGCAATAAGGTCATCCTTGTTGTTCTAGATGGACTGAACTATCAGGTAGCCCGTGATTGCATGGGCTACCTCAATGGTCTTCTAGAACAAAGTCGTTCCCAACAAGAAACTCGCGCAACGCTTTATCCTGTGCAGTGTGAGCTGCCCTCTATGTCTCGCCCACTTTATGAGTGCATTTTAACGGGCGTTCGCCCTGTAGAAAGCGGCATCGTAAACAACAATATCGTTCGTCTATCCAAACACGATTCCATTTTCAGTTTGGCAAAAGCCCAAGGAAAAGTGACCGCTGCGGCTGCCTACCACTGGGTAAGTGAGCTTTATAATCGCGCGCCATTTGAACCTGTTCGCGATCGTTTCACGCATGATGAAACCCTGAATATCCAGCACGGCTGCTTTTACCATTGGGATCATTATCCTGATGAAGCCTTGTTCCTGGACGCAGAGTATTTACGTCGAAACTATCAACCTGATTTCTTATTGATCCATCCGATGAATATCGACGATACAGGACATAAGTTTGGCCTAGACTCTCGCCAATACCGCAATTGTGCGCGAGGTGCAGACATTATTCTTTCCAACTACATCGATCAATGGCTTGCTGATGGGTATCAAATCATTGTGACCAGCGATCATGGCATGAACAACGATCTTTCTCACGGTGGGATTTTACCTGAAGAACGAGAAGTTCCCCTGTTTGTCATTGGTGATAAGTTTACCCATCAAGATTGTCATATTAAGCAAACTGATATTTGTGGCACCGTTTGTCAATTGCTAAACCTTGACCACACGAAGCCATACACTCAGGAATTGTTAGCACTATGAGCAGTTCAGTCCTCTCCCCAAGCTCCAGCGAATCACGCTCAAATTTGGCAAGTACTTGGTTAAAGCGCTTTAAGCCAGCCATTTGGTTGGTGCCTTTCGCGCTGTTTTTCTACCTATTTCAACTCGCACCGATGATTTGGGTACTGTTAAACAGCTTTATCTACGATGGCGAGTTTGCCTTCGATAACTACATTGAAGTGCTCGACTCCGCCTTTATGATGCAGGCGTTTGGCAACAGTTTGTGGTTAGCTGTATGGTCGAGCATTTTTGGCTTAGCCATTGCGACTCTGTTGGTCTCTTCTCTACGCAGAGTCGATTCTAAAGTCCGCGACGGTGTGATTGCGTTTACGAACATGAGCAGCAACTTTGCAGGCGTACCTCTGTCATTCGCTTTTATCATTATTTTGGGCACCAATGGGGCGATTACCCTTTTGCTCAAGCAGTATGGCTTACTCGGTGATTTCGACCTTTATGGTAAATGGGGTCTGCTGGCCATTTACATCTACTTCCAAATCCCGCTGGCGGTGTTGTTGCTCTACCCTGCGTTCGACGCGTTGAGCGATGATTGGCAAGCAGCTGCTGCGCTACTGGGAGCCAAAACATCACAGTATTGGGCGAAAATCGCTCTGCCAGTGCTCTCACCAGCCTTATTCGGTACCTTTATTATCTTAATAGCCAACGCAATTGGCGCATATGCGAGTGTTTATGCGTTGACCTCCGGTAACTATAACGTCATCACAATTCGAATTGCGAGTCTGGTATCGGGAGACCTGTTCCTTGAACCTAATCTCGCCGCTGCAATTTCGGTGATTCTAATGGCGTTACTTGCCTTTATCACAGTGATTAACCAATGGCTCATTTCGAAAAGCTATGCAGGTAGGAAGTAGTCATGAACAACGTTAATACTCGATTCCATAAAACGGTGGTTTATTCCATTGTTGGGATCATGCTCATCCCGATTTTAGCGACCTTTGTCTATTCGCTTTCATCACGCTGGGGTGCCACGGTGCTTCCAGATGGTTTCACTTTTGATTGGTACGTTAAATTGCTGACCGACCCACGCTTTTTGCAAGCGTTTGGGCGTTCGCTGTTTATTTGTATTGCTTCGCTAATCCTCAGTGTGATTCTGGTTCTGCCAGCGATATTCGTGGTGTTTTACTACTTTCCGAAGCTCGATAAGCTCATGAACGTATTGATTTTGCTACCATTCGCTGTACCACCAGTGGTGTCCTCCGTCGGCTTGCTTCAACTTTATGCTGACAGTGAAATCTCCCTTATCGGTACTCCTTGGATTCTAGTAGGTACTTACTTCACCATCGCGTTACCGTTCATGTATCGTGCGATTTCTAATAGCTTCGAAGCAATTAACCTTAACGATTTAATGGACGCTGCACACTTGCTAGGAGCAAGCACAACCAAAGCGTTTTTGATGGTCATTTTACCTAACCTCAAAAAAGGACTGATGGCATCGCTTTTCCTTTCATTTTCATTTCTATTGGGAGAGTTTGTGTTCGCCAATATTTTAGTCGGCACACGTTATGAAACCCTGCAAATCTACTTGTATAACATGCGTCAGACGAGCGGCCACTTTACGTCTGCCTTAGTGATGACCTACTTCCTATTTATTTTTTTACTGACTTGGTTGGCAAGTCGTTTCAGCCGAGGAGTCAAACAATGAGCTACGTAACAGCGAAAAATCTGACTAAACGTTTTGGTGATAACACCGTATTTGAGGATATTCACTTTAACATCGAGCAAGGTGAATTCATTACGCTTTTGGGCCCTAGCGGTTGTGGTAAATCGACACTACTTCGCAGCCTTGCTGGGCTTAACCCTGTCGATGGAGGCGAGATTTGGGTAAACGGAGAAGATATCACGCATCAAGTCCCGCAAGAGCGTGGTATTGGGATGGTCTTTCAATCGTATGCGCTGTTTCCCAATATGACCGTCGAAGGCAACATTGCATTTGGCTTAAAAATGAAAAAGCTTGCGAATGATGATATTCGACGTGAAGTGGCTAAAGTCATCAAACTGGTGGATCTGGCAGGTAAAGAAAAACACTATCCGCATCAACTTTCTGGCGGTCAGCGCCAGCGTGTCGCACTCGCTCGAGCGTTGGTGGTGAAACCTCGCATATTATTGCTTGATGAGCCACTTTCTGCGCTTGATGCCAAAATCCGCAAACACCTTCGTCAGCAAATCCGAGACATTCAGAAAGAGATGAATCTCACCACTATCTTCGTAACTCATGACCAAGAAGAGGCGATGATTATGTCTGATCGTATCTTCCTAATGAGTAAAGGGGAAATTGTTCAAGCAGGAACACCTGAAGAAATTTATACTCATCCTGCTAACGAGTTTGTGGCCGGTTTCATGGGGCACTACAACCTTGTAGAGGCCAATAAAGCCAAGCAACTCTTCAACATTGATACCGAATGGAAAGTAGCGATTCGCCCAGAGTCTATATATGTAAAAGAGCAAGGTCGTCAATATGATAGCCACATCTCAGCGCCACAAGTAGGTACGATCACCAACCACCAGCTTCTAGGTAATGTTATTCGCTATCAAGTGAACGTTGAAGAGTGTGAGCTCACTGTTGACTTGCTTAACCGCTCTTCAGAACGCTTACTAGCGAATGGCAGCCAACTAGAGCTACTCTTTAACCTAAACGAAATTCAACCAGTGAGAGCCTAAACATGTCCAAACCTTTGTATGTTTTTGATATGGATGAAACCCTAATAAACGGCGACTGCGCAATGATTTGGAACGAGTTTATGGTTGAGAGAGGCATCGCGACTGATCCTTTATTTATTATGGAAGATCAGCGTCTAATGGCCTTGTACTCTGAAGGCAAAATGGACATGGAAGATTACCTAGCGTTCTCCATGAAGCCACTAGAAAACATGCCGATTGAAGAAGTAAACGCCTTGGTTGAAGAATGTGTTGAAAGCCATATTTTGCCTAAACAGTTCCCTCAAGCCAAAACCCTGATTGAGCAACTGTCTCGTGATGGTATAGATATGGTTATCATCTCTGCCAGCGTCACTTTTTTGGTGGAAGCCGTTGGTCGCCGTCTTAATATTCCAACCGCACTCGGAATTGATTTAATCGAGAAAAACAACCGTTATACTGCTGAAATCGACGGTATCCCGAGTTATCGTGAAGGCAAAGTCACGCGATTAAAACAGTGGCTAGAAAATCAGCCTGAGCCTTATTCCGAAATCCATTTCTATACCGATTCAATCAACGATTTACCACTTTGTGAATACGCGAACTACGCTTATCTGGTAAATCCATGCCCACAACTAAAAGAACACGCCAACAGACCGAATTGGAGTGTGTTAAGTTGGGGGTGATATAGCCTCACAAGACCGTTCTTCCTAAGTAAATACTTTTCTATTTGTTCAAAGAGCAGTTCTTTCTGCTCTTTTTTACTTCTCTTCTTCACAAATTAATCACTTGATTAAATACTGATTAATTTTTCACATGTCGCATGAGAAATCAGCGTCTTATAATTAATCAAATGTTTAATATTTTGAGAGAAGATTGTGACGGAAGCGCATCGAAGGGCGGGAAGACCCACAGATAATATCGACGCAAGGGAAAAACTGATTTTCCACGCGCGCGAACTCTTCACCATTATGGCTTATGACAAGGTCTCTACTCGCCTAGTCGCGCAGAAAGCAGGCGTGAACGTGGCGATGATTCGTTACTACTTTGGCAACAAAGAAGGCTTGTTCGAGACCATGTTGCGCGAAACACTGTCACCGATGCAAAAGCAGATGCAGACGTTGGTATCCAACAGTAACGAGCAAAACTTTCTCGATCTAATGCGCACCTACTACCGCGAAATGATCAAGGTACCACAGTTCCCACGCTTAGTTGCCCAAGTTATGAATATGCCCCCATCGGAAACCCAACGCAAACTGCTCGAAAAAGTCTTCGCAGATATCAGTAAGCCAATGCAAGGTGTGATCTTTGATAAGTTGATCGACAGTGGCGTTTTACGAAAAGACGCCGACCCTCAACTTTGTCGCGTCTCTTACATCAGCTTGATGGTATTTCCTTTTATGGCACCACCAGCACTGCTCGCCATTCATGGCATTGAACTTTCTGAAGCCTTCTTGAACCGATTATTCGAACACAACATACAACTGATGAAACATGGATTTTTAGACTCGGGCGACCAATATGAAGATAAATAAAAAGCTGCTGTTCTTTCCTGCTCTTGCGGTGGGGGTCGTCATTCTGTTTTTGGCGATTAGCCTCAAACCAGATTTGCCCGTAAAACCCGCTGGAGATCGTGCACGGTTGGTCGAGACGATTCCACTTGAGCTCAAAGCCATTGCTCCAGTAGCCATAGGGTTTGGCAAGATCGCCCCAAAAGTGGAATGGAAAGCGATAGCCGAAGTGACGGGGAAAGTGGTCTACCGCCATCCGCAGCTGGAAAAAGGACAAGTGTTGCAAGCAGGGACAGAAATCTTGCGAATCGACCCACTCGATTACGAACTGAAACTGGTTCAAGCTCAAGCCGATCTCAAATCTGCTCAAACCTCTCTGGCTAAGCTGAACCAAGAAGAAGCGAATCTCAAAAGCACACTCAAGATAGAAGCCAACCGTCTGGTTATCGCCAACAAAGAGTTAGACCGTAAACAAAACCTACGTAAAAAAGGCCTAACCTCGCAATCGGATGTAGATCAGCAAGAGCAAAGCGCGCTCTCTCAACGTAAATTAGTGCTGGATATTGAAAATCAAATTGGTTTGATGCCGGATGAGAAACGAGTCGCGGAAGCCCTAGTTAAAGTTAATGCATCAAAAGTGGATGAGGCCGAACGCTCGCTTGATAAAACCA
Organism: Vibrio sp. 397; assembly: GCF_033339395.1. Classification (NCBI taxonomy): domain Bacteria; kingdom Pseudomonadati; phylum Pseudomonadota; class Gammaproteobacteria; order Vibrionales; family Vibrionaceae; genus Vibrio; species Vibrio sp. 397. Next base: position 551,722 of record NZ_JAWOUN010000002.1, read on the forward strand.
TCATCACGCTTCCTTACGATTTGCGTATTGCTGACGTAGAAATTGAGAAAAAGCAAGTGGTTAACCTCCAACAAACCATGGTGACAGGACATGGTATTGATGTCATGGAAGTGGAAGCTCAACTATCCATTCATGACATGCAAACTTTGGCGGCGAGCATCGGTGAGTTTGTCCGCGATGAATCTGGTATTCCACAACCTGATATGAATGCGATTCATGCCAACATTGAACTCAGCAGCGGTAACCTCTCTGCAAGCTGGCCTGCGAAAGTTGCACGCATCAGTGAAACGGTTGATCCAAGCCAAGCGACTGCCGGTGTGATTCTGGAAATTGAACAAGACTACCGTGCATTAAACCCAACGTCTGCGCCTCCATTGGTGAACGGCATGTTTGTGCGTGCCTTGATTGAGGGACAAGAGAACCCGAGTTGGGTCATCCCAGAGCGTGCGCTTCATGGCGATAAGATTTACCTGATGGGAGATGACAACCGTCTGCAAGTCGTCACGGTTGAAGTGTTATATCGCCGCAATAACCAAGTGGTGATCGATGGTGAACTAGAGCAAGGTCAGAAGCTGATCATCAACGATTTGCTGCCCGCAATTAACGGCATGCTATTGAAAGAGTCACCTGAACAGTCAGAAGCCACTATTGAGGAGTCTGATTCATGATCCGATTCTTCGCCAAGCATCCAACAGCAGCCAACTTGCTGATGCTAACGCTGCTGATATTGGGGATTTCTTCACTTTCCACGATTAAGCGTGAAACTTTTCCTGAGTTTGATCCGCCCTACATCCTAGCTGGTGTAGTCTACCCAGGAGCTTCCCCGCAAGAAGTCGAAGAGAGTATCTGTGTCCGAATGGAAGATGCTGTTGATGGCCTTGCTAACATTGAAGAAACGCAATGTGAAGCGATAGAAGGCTCTGCGCGTCTTATCTTAAAACTGAATGAAGAAGCCGACATTGGGCGCATGTTGGTTGATGTTCAAACCCAGATCAACTCGATAAACGACTTCCCACAAGAGATTGAATCTCCTGTGGTCCAAGAGCTCGATTGGAACGAGCCAGTTGTGGATGTCGCGATCACCGCAGATACCACATGGCCAGAGCTAAAAGCGTATGCCGAACAGCTTAAACGCACGTTAAAAATCGATTACGATGTCTCTTTGGTTGAAGTTGCTGGCTTCTCTGACCACCAATACCGAGTAGAGTTAGACACTCAAGCTATCCGACAACTTGGTTTGAGTGTTGGTGATATTGCGGACCAGATTGGTCGTCAAAACGTCAAGTTGCCAAGTGGCAATGTCGAAACGCCAGATAAGAACTTTCTGATCCGCTTTGACGAACGACGCGTGACGCCGGAAGAGCTTGAGACTATCGTCGTGGGCTCTGGTACAAATGGCTCAATCATCCGTCTAAGAGATATTGCGACGATTACCGACCGGTTTGAATTGGACGAACAGAAAGTCCTCTTCGATGGTCACCCTTCTGCCCTACTAAAAGTCAGCAAAAACAAAGAAGATGACGCACTGCGTATCAAGGAACGGGTTGCTCAATTTGTCGAAGAACAACAAGCTATCGCGCCAGACGGTGTGATGCTACAAATGACCAATGACCTTTCATCTGTGCTTTGGGATCGCCTGACCATGATGGTCAAAAACGGTTGGCAAGGTATCATTCTGGTTTTCGCCACCATGTGGTTGTTCTTTAGTTTTCGCTACTCTTTTTGGGTCGCAGCTGGTTTGCCCGTAGCCTTCTTAGGTGGGTTATTTTTGATGGCGCAACTTGGCCTGTCCATCAACATCATGTCTTTGGTCGGGTTACTCATGGCCATCGGTATCATGATGGATGATGCCATCGTTATTGCCGAATCGATTGCCGCTCACCTCGACCGAGGAGAAGAGATCGATGATGCCGTTATCAAAGGAGTGAAAAAGGTACTGCCAGGGGTAATTTCTTCCTTCCTAACTACGGTGTGTATTTTTGGTAGCTTGTTATTCCTGCAAGGTGAAATGGGTGCGGTACTTAAAGCAGTTCCTCAAGTTCTGATCCTCGTTTTGAGTTTGAGTTTGGTGGAAGCCTTCTTGATCCTACCTAACCACCTTTCTCATTCGCTACATAAACAAAAGCAAGAGCGAACAACACCGAAGTTCAAACAAAAGCTGCTCGCTTCTTTTGAAAACTTCCGCAACACCACCTTGGTCAACGCAGTAGATAAAGTGGTCGAGTATCGCTATGCCTTTATGGGTGGCGTGGTTGCCTTGCTTCTTATCTCCGCGGCCACGTTAGTAGGTGGTTTACTCAAGTTCCAACCCTTCCCTGAATTGGATGGCGACATTGCAGAAACGCGTATTATTCTTCCTCCGGGTTCTTCTCTGTCTCAAACGGAAGCTGTCGTCGATAAGATCGTCGCTTCCGCTCAAAAGCTAGATAAAGAATGGACAGAGAAAGTGGAAGACGGCAATCCATTGGTTCTACACATCACCAGTCAATTCAACGCTAACGCCGACGCGAATGAATCTGGCCCTCACATTGCCACGGTACGTCTGGATTTGCTGGGTGCAGAGAGTCGTAACACACTCATCGATGAATTTATCGATGCATGGCGTGAAGACATTGGTGAACTTGCCGATCCTATCTCGCTGGTATTTAAACAACCGACCATGGGGCCGGGTGGACGAGCGATCGAAATTCGAGCGAAGCATGATGAACTGGATGCGCTCAAAGCCGCCTCTATCGACATTCAACAATACTTAAATGAGTTTGACGGTGTCCATGGCGTGTTGGATGACATGCGTATGGGTAAAGAAGAAGTCTTGGTAAAACTGCGTCCGGGCGCAGAAGCTTACGGGATTAACGGCCAACTCATCGCCAATCAATTGCGTGCAGCTTTCTTTGGCCAAACCGCAGACGAGATCCAAGTTGGGGTAGAAAACATTTCAATCGAAGTTCGCCTCGATAAAGCACAAGCCGGTGACTTACAGCAATTGGCAAACTTTCCGATTATCTTGTCCGATGGCAGTCAAATCCCCCTCGCAACCATTGCGACTTTGGATTTCCAACGTAATTACGTAAGAATCCAGCGCATTGATGGCTTGAGGACTGTGAGCGTATTCGGCGATATCGACAATACGAAAGCCAACTCAACCGCCATTATTCGTCAGTTCCAACAGGATGAAGCGCCAAAGCTTATGCAAAAGTATCCCGGTCTTCGCTTCGATTTTGAAGGTGAAGCCAAAGATACCGCTGAAACTGGCGCATCAATGGGTAAAGGCTTCTTGCTTGGTTTGTTTGGCGTGTTTGCGATTCTGAGTTACCAATTCCGCAGTTATTTGGAACCATTCGTCGTCATGCTTGCGATTCCCCTCGCTTTTATTGGCGTGGTATGGGGACACATCCTACTCGGTCACTCATTAAGTATGCCAAGTATGATGGGCTTCGTCTCATTAGCAGGGATTGTGGTGAATGACTCGATTCTGTTAGTTCAGTACATACGCCATCATGTGGATGAAGGGGATAATGTGCATGACTCGGTAGTCAAAGCCAGTCGGGAACGCTTTAGAGCAGTATTCCTAACATCAATGACCACTGCAGCAGGTTTGCTTCCGTTGCTGACTGAAACCAGTTTGCAAGCACAGGTTATCCAACCACTGGTTATATCCATCGTGTTTGGTATTTTCGCATCCACTCTGCTGGTGTTGTTTATGATCCCTGCCGCGTATGCCATTTTAGCTGACTTCGGCCTAGTCCATAAACACGAAGAAATCTAAAACGACTGATAAGTACATTTATCAAAATGAACAAGAGCGGCTTAGGTCGCTTTTTGTTCGATACCAATACGTTAAAAAAACACACAATCACTTAACAAACAGAGGGTTATTGTATCTCATTAAGTGTGAATATGAACAGTTAAGGATTAAGTATGTTGAGTTTTATATAACCAAATCAAATAACCAACACAAGATTTATAATATGTCTTATTGTCAAAAACGGCATTTCACAGAGTAAAAATACACGTAGGCAACACATTCACAATTTAAACTCGCGATAATGAAAACATTGATTGAAGAATTAACATTTTAACAATGATTACAACAATGTTAACTTTAGCCTCGTTGGTCGCGCTGGTGGTAAGCCTCTCACCAAGCCTATTGTCAGTTTTATATGGACGTTCGACCACCTCCAAAATGAATAGACACCCAATTTGGTGCCCTTTTTTCGCCCGTGAAAGCATTCTTCGCGGGCTTTTTTCTTTAAGTTAAGTATGAACGCTCTGGATCAACTTTTTTTGCCAACCTTTCGGATTTGGAGGTAGTATGCGAATCAATAAGCGGAGACAGTGCTAGCAACTCTAAAACATTTTTTTCAAAGATTTCATCCGCGTGTCTTACCCAATCTAAAAACTTTTTTTGAGCAAACATAGGCTCGATTTCATATAAAAATTCAATACTAAAGTAAAACTCATTTTTGATAGGCAAATTGTACACTCTTCGATAGTCTTTTTTATACTCCAAATTTCCTTCTACATATTTTGAAAATGTATTTTCACCAATCTTGATATCTTGGCATTTGATTGGAGGGTAACCACGAAGAAACTCTCCTACAAGGAACTCTTCTTTCGCTCTCTTTTTTTCTTCGTTTATCGGGTCCATTCCCCAACGATGATTTGCATACGCAATGGCATCATTCATCAACTCTGTATGATCACCTTTTCGAGAGCCGTCAGGTGACTCTACAGCATGATAAAAACCCACGTACTCGTTCTCTATAAATGAAGATAGTTGATTAACACTAGTAATATATTTATCTGAAGATTTAATCCTTAACCGAATATATAAGCCACCTTGTTTATTGATTGGTAATAGTGGATTTATTATTTTATTTTGAAAAGAGAAATAAATCGTGGCCAATTTTATAAACTTTTCATGCCGCTCTACTTTTGAATCAATATTGAATCGTTGTAATTCAATAAAATCTTGGTATACATGACCTTCATATATATTGTTCGGACATTCAAATGATAGTACTAAGTCATCTATCTGGAATACATTATGTAACAAGTGTGCAAAATCTGGTTTCCCTCTAAAACCATCTTTACACATTTTAATAAAACTCATATGTCTATCTCTTATTCTTCAAATATGCATCAATACCTTTAAACGAGAGCCTGCAATATGAGTTCTAATTCAAGTAAAGGTAAGCCACATACTAAGGTATTATGAAGGTCAAAAAGGAGATCGGATCTTTTCTAAATTTTAAATATCTAACATCACCTCCACTTTACTGAAATCTACACTTTTAAAAGTTACATCCGCTCCATCCAGCAATAGCTCATCAAACACGCCAACTATTGATAATGAGCTTGAGGATCTGATCCCTACCCATGAAATGAGAAACAAAAAAGCCAGCCTTAAAAGGCTGGCAAGTAGAGCAACAAGGTCAGTGCTTACTGCTAACTAACACCGAACTCGTATTGGATTCATTTTCGTCTGTTAGTCTCTTTTATCGGCGTTTATGACTTGCTTGCTTTCTCTTTGTGGCACGTTACCTTTACTAACTGTTCTTGCTCATCTTTAATGTTTTTCACGATACGCTCATCACGTGCGTGAATGGCATCCATGTTCATTTGCTGAATATCTGCTATAGCTTCATGTTTCATCTCAGAAAAGTCCTGACGTAAATCTGAGCTCCACTCCTCTTTGTCTAAAGTGTTAGCAGCAGCGATCGGTGATGACATTACAGCAATAAGACTTAGAGTAGATAGAAATACGCTTTTCATAATAAGCTCCTTGAGGATTAGCAGTTAATTTTAATTACAACTTATATATTGCACATACGATGCCAACTTTTATTTTGTTATTTTTCAACAACTTAAACAAACCCTCATGTTCAACGTTATCTTCGTCTGGTAAATTTCGCTAACCAAGTGTCAAATTAACCATACGAATTTAAAACATTAGAAACATACACATTAGAAATACTTTGTCAGGCAGTTTTCTCATCAGATAACTACGTAACTGCCCACTAAAAAATCACTTTGAATCAAAATGCGGAAGTAAATTACCACCTTCTAAAGAAGGTGGCTTTGTGTGAGCCCCCTAAAAGGGGGCCTTTGTTTAGTCCAGCGCCA